>CAZHEZ010000165.1:0-5549 GCA_964531315.1 uncultured Candidatus Obscuribacterales bacterium
GAGTTTGATGCCGATCCGCTTTGTGTCTTGGGAAAAAACCCCGGCCTAACTGTTGAGCACGCCAGGCAGCTTGCAGCCGCCGTCATCATGCAAATCACCGCCGGCAAAGATCCACTGGCCGCCAAACGTGGCTTTAAAGGCATCACGCTTGGTGATCTGTTTAAGGAATATCTCCATGGTTACGCCATCGATCACTGCAAAACATGGAAGGTGATTGAGGAATGCTTTTATCGCTATCTGGATGATTGGAAGACACGGCCGGTCAGTTCCATTAAGCGCTCCGAAGTGCAGATGCTTGTTAACAAACTAGGCAAGGAGAACGGCCGAGCAACTGCTAACCGGACAGTGGAGTTATTGCGCGCCATCATTAATAAGGGCAAGCAATGGGAGCTTATTGATTGTGATAACCCAGCAGCAGGGATCACGAAATTTAAATTGAAGCACCGGGAGCGATTCGTATATGCGGAGGAGTTACCGCGCCTGATAGCGGCAATTGAAGCCGAAGAGAACGAAGAGATCAGAGACTATGTTCTGATCAGCCTCTACACAGGCGCTCGCAAAATGAATGTGCTGACGATGCGGTGGGCAGATGTTGATCTCGAAAACGCTGTCTGGCGAATTCCAGATACAAAAAACGGCACTGCTCAAACCATTTTGCTCACCGGCCCCGAATTGGAGATCCTCCAAAGACGATTCGACAATCGAAAGAAATTTGATTACGTGTTCCCTGGCACCGGCACCAAAAGCCCGCACCTTGCCGATCCTAAGAAAGGCTGGCATCGTATTCTGAAAGCCGCAAAAATCAAGGATCTCCATTTGCACGACTTGAGGAGGACGTTAGGCTCTTATATGGCAATGACCGGAGCAAGTCTGTCAGTGATCGGTAACGCTCTCAATCACAAAGACGTAAGCACCACGCGCAAAGTCTATGCGCAGTCCGCGCATGAAGCCGAGCGAACCGCCCGCGAAGTCGCTCACAAGAAGATGTTCGACAAGCAAGAGAAAAAGGAAAACAAGGTCGTCGATATTGAACAAGGGCGCAAGAACGTAGAATTTTGAGAACAGAATGCATGGTTGCATACAGAAAAATTTGGCGAGCGTGCCGGGTGAAAAAAGCTTACGTGTCACTGGTTCCCCTCTGTTCTAAGCGCTAAAAGAGCAGCTACAAGCTCATGTACATCAGTGTACGCTTCGTCGTCGCCCGGCAGTCTGGAATTGCGTGCCTTGAGATTGGCTCCTCTTGCGGTTGCTACGTCAAGATGTGCTTTTGTTTTAGCGAATGTGTCACCCATGCCCTTTGCGTATCCTGGAATATGTTGTCGCAGGCGCTCCAAGGCTTCGTCTCTATGAAGCCAGGACTGCTGATCGTGGAAATGCAAAAGAAGCCACAGCTCGAATGACGGCACCGACACAACTGCTTCGAAGCCGACGGGTTTCTTTTCATCGTTTTTCAATTTCTTGTCTTTCGCTTGAGCTTTTGCTATCGCGTTTGCGTAGCCTAAATGATCGTCGCGATCAAAAACAACAAACACTCTGTCAAATGCACGTGTTCTCTCGAATTCCGCGATTGCCGATTCGACAATTTTCAGCGGATCCGTTCCTAGTTCGCTGGGAATTATTCTTACATAAGCGGAAGCCAACCGTTCGGCACGTCTGATCTCATGCAGATAGTTCGGCTCGGTCTTGGCACCTTCGCATACGACTAGGACGCGGTCGTATGGCTGCTTGATCGCGCCTCCTCGCTTCAATTCATTTTTTCCACGGAATCTAGAAATCGTTTTGCGCTCCTAGTTCTTCCAAAATCCCAAAATCGGCACAGCCCCGTAGCGGCCAGACAAGTATCCGCGCTCAAAAGCTTCATGTTTTCGAGGCGCGAAGTCAGTTAACGGAAATAGCTTCGAGGCCTGCTGCTCATCCTTTTCCGTAAACCAAATTTGATCTCGTCGTAGCAAATCACTGCTCAAAAGAGATGTATCGTGTGACGTGAATATCAGCTGGGCTTGGCTCGTACTCTCCGACTGGAGTTGAAAGCGTTCTATCAGATGACGCACAAGTAGCGCATGCAGGCTTTTATCGAGTTCATCAATAACTAGCACTTGTCCGCGCTCCAATATTTCAAAGAGCGGCCCCGCAAGCGCAAACAATCTTTGAGTCCCGTCTGATTCATCCATCAATTCGAAAATCGCAGAACCACTCCTCGTTGTGTGCGAGAAGGTGGGCAATAGGAGCGATTGTTCCTCGTGTGTATTGCTCAATTGTCCCGTTGCTGCGTCGAACTGAATTTTTTGAACGAAGCCAGGATAAGATTTCAGTTCAATATTATCTATTGCAATGTCTGCCGCAGAGAGAAAGCTTCGAACGGCATCAGGTCCCCACTGTTTTATATGCTCGACAGTAGTGCTAAGCTCCGGATTATCGAAGGTGTTGAATATAACAAGACTTTTCGTGATCCAGTCAAAAACAGACTTGAGTTGCTCGCTGTTTAGTTGCACCGCTGTGGACAGAAACAAAGAGTTTTGCCGAGTCGCATCACGCCATACCGTTTTCGGACCTAGCAAGCTCGGACCAAATTTGTAGTCATAAGCTTTCTTAGTGCCGTCGTACTCTCGGCTGTACCACGTTTGAGGCTTGCTTGTTTTGTAAGCGATTAGCCACTCGCTGGTAATTTGCTTCGCGTTAAATGCAAAACCAAATTGATATCGAACTTGATCTTGAAAGAAGGTAATTTCAAATTCCGTGGGCTCTTCTGCTTTTCCTTCACTCAGCCTAAACGGCTGGGCCGGCAGCATTTGATTGGGTTGAAACATGGCGGAGTGCGCAACAATTGCTCGCATGAGATACATTGCTTTAACAAGGTTCGACTTGCCGCTTGCGTTGGCACCATAGATGCCGGCCACCTTCAGAATTCTCGGGACCGATGTATTCTTTGTCTCTACTGCACTGTTGACAAGATTGGTCTTATCGGACGACGGAACCATAGAAAAGACCGTCTCGCCCATAAACGATCTAAAATTCTTGAACCGGAACTCCACTAACACTGGCATCACCCCCTCTATAAATCGTATTTTTGCACATTTTCTGCAAATTGTCCATTTATATTTGCCATTAGCCCAGTTTTGGCTTGTAAATAACGGGGCAGGTAAGACCAACGGTCCTTGCCTAAACGGCGTATAGGGCTCACATTGGTCTCATCCGAACCATTTATCACAAAAGCCCCACAACCCAATCCAGGAAGCCTTTTGTGGACCTTGCTATGCCTTAAGTTGAGTCAAATGGCTCAGTACGGCTCAACTATACTGGCGAGCAATCGGTTGACAGTTATAATTTATTGCTACTATATTAGTAGCATAAAACTATAATTATTAACCAACAAATGGACACGGCAACCAAGACACTTCGAGCGCGCCCGTTATCGGCGAAAGCATCGCAAATAATACTCACTGCTGAAGAAGAGAATCGCCATATTCTTTCGGTTTCCGACTTCGTCGAGTTTTACTCGATCACTTCCGGCTATGCGCGCAAGATGATCAGCGAGCTTGTCGACCACGGCTGGCTCGTGCGCGTTGGAAAAGGGCAGTATCAGCTATTGCCCGCGCGAACTGGATTAGATCCTTTTCCGGCCGGCGACAAATTCACCGTCGCCTGTCAGCGATTCCCTGATAGCTTTATCGCATTCGGCTCAGCCGCCGAATACCACGGACTCACTATGCAGATTTTTCCAACCGTAATGCTCATAAACACAGTGCGCAGCGGAGAACAATCCATCGGCAATGTGCGAACGCTCATGATAAAGGTTACCGCCGAAAACCACATTGGCTGCCAGCCAGTGACAAGAGGTCCAAACGTATCGGTAGCCACAATTGAGCGAACCGTATTAGACGCAATTGATCGCCCAGATCTATGCGGAGGCATTTCCGATTTGCCTCAAATCATTGAAAGGGCACGGGGCAGGCTGAACTTCGATCGCCTGATGGAATATTTGCCGACCTATCGTTCGAAGTCATTAGTCAGCAAAGTTGGATGGTTGCTGGAAGCGTTCGAATACGATCTTCCGCGACAGGTAGAGAATCAGATGCTCGAATGGTCTGCCGGGATAAAAAGCTATCTTGTCTCATCGCGCACGCCTGGAGCAGATCGTGTAATCGAATATTCGAACAAATGGGGACTTTCGATCAATGCTCATGGTTTCAAGCACACAGGCGGGCACCATATACGGTTCCCTTCCGACGAGGAGAAGAAGATGTAAGAGAGTTATCAAAAGACGCTCGAAAGGCTGACAAAACTGTACTTGAACAGTGAACAATTTAATGGCGTTCGCGCAGATAGACTTGCTCTTGAAGCAGAGATGGACCCGCACCTCGCGCGGATTGTACTACGCGACTTGTGTATTGATGGGATGATCGACATCGTCAGTCCAAGGTCGTTCATGAATCCATACATAAAGGCTGACCGTGCCATTCCTAAAGACATCCAGCTCGAAGACATTGAGACCGAACTGACCAAATTCTGCGTATATCCGAGTCCGAAGCATCTGGAAAAAGCGGTCAAGAAAAAGCGCTATCCGTACTTCAAAATGGAGCTGGCAAAAGGTGGTGGACATCTTGATATACGATATTTCCGCGAGGAGGTTCTCGACTTCTATCGGGCGCACCCGGAAAGTTACATCGTAAACGAAAAGCCCTTCGGAATGGGTCAGCGCCTTGGTGCCTTTGCTGGACTACCTAAGCGTCAGCGCAATAAAGCTTGGGGAGCGGTAAGATGCCCAGGAGTACGTGAACTCTCAAACGGAGGACGAGCCCTTTGTGTGCTCCTTCGGTACCTTGCACAGATGGCACCAGATGAGCAAGAATACTGGTCGACGTTTGAGATTCCGTCGGACCAGCAGGATTTCATTCCAGATTCCGCAGACGAAGCTTTTACAAAATGGTACTACGGACCAGTGCGGACAAAACCTGCGTGGCAAATCGAAGCAATGGAAAATGATGAAGACGACGATGAAATCTGACACTACGACCAGGATTTACTCGATCAACTATGGGAAACATGCAAAGCTAAACTTGCGAAGTCAAGGTTAAACAGACTAGTTATGTCGATCAATAAGTGGTTTTTCGATTTTCATCTGCTTGAACAAGGCTGGTTATCGACGCCTCCTTATCGTGAAGATAGTCAGAAGTTGCAACCACCAGCGACAAGGATTGTGACGCTAAGAATGATTGAATTCGGTTCAGACGATAAACCGGACATCTGGTACAAGGCAGAAGTCGCTCATATCGACTCGAATAGGGCAAAGGTGACAGAGCTGATAAGTCAGCACGGATTGCCAAAAGCGATACTCGTGAACTGCTGGGCTCAAAAGCAAGAGTTAGAACAACAGCTTGCGCACTTTGTTTGATGATTTTGCCTTTAGCACCCCACCATCAATTGGTTTGCTCATTCCTTCTCAATCGCGTTTTGCTGATGGCTTCCTTGGCTGAAAAAGAGGTGCGGAAATGCTCTTTGTCATCTGCAATTCGTTTACTTCCTTTGTGCTGAGTGTGAGCCATTGAATT
>CAZHEZ010000165.1:5559-18942 GCA_964531315.1 uncultured Candidatus Obscuribacterales bacterium
TGAATTTCCCTTCCTTTGCGGAATTGTATTACTTGAGCGACCTTATGGCAGCCTTGTTGCATCAACACGTACTTTCCTTTCTACATCTTCTGCTTCATTGCCGAAGTTTTACGACGAACTAGAGCGGCCATGTTGCCTGCCATCGCGAAGTACTGCTGGTGGTGCTGATGTTCCGAAACTGCTCTACTCCTTGCCCTCGTCGTCACCTGGCTTACGCCGACCTTTTTCCCGTTTTCTTTCTTCTCTTTCGCCGATCCCCACTTCCTGAACAGTCTGCTCTGTTTCATCGAGCAGCAGTCTTCGCTCTTTGTACGCCGCTCCATTTTCGGCTGACCGCACAACCTCTGACACTCGATCTTTCTGCTCTCGCGAACCGGCTACTTGTTCTTGCTGAATAACGCTGTTCACGTTGGACTCGCAAAGTTCCAGTAATAAGGCCGCTAAGTTCCGCCGCAGCTCAACTACTCGGTCCTCCAAGTTTTCTGACCATTCCTGGTCTTCCAGAGCTTCCCGCAAATGCTGAATCTCTGCGCGTTGTTTCTGAATGTCCATCCTATTGGATTGCGTTTTCTTCCTCGCTTCGCCTGTAAGACAGCGCTCAATAATGCGACGCATCTCAGCATCAGGATCTTTATTAACGCCGTATTCATGCTGATCCAGGTACATCCAGGCACCAAGCACCTTACTGGCCACATCTATGCCCTCGTGCATTGTGCGCGTCAGCGGCGTATCTCGTGTGCAGATGCAGATAATGGGAGTGTCAGCGTTTTCTGAATTTTTATGGACATCACGAAGTAGCTCAAACATTCGTGATTCGTCGAAGTGCACACCAATCATGATCAGGTCGAATGCTTGTTCCGTAAGCTTCGCCAGGGCTTGTGACACGGTGCCGACAACAATAAATTCATGCCGCTGTCCTAGAATGCGCTCCATGGCGGCGACACCTTCAGGCGTAGCGGCGATTAAAATACGAGCCACTTCAGTTACTTGTTCCTTCCAGAACGCTGATCTTTTGTCAGGCGCAGCGGCTACCAATCTTTGTAGAACATCAGGAATTTTGTCGGGTGGCAGAACGAAATCAATACAGCCCGCAGTTTGAGCGTTGCGAGACATGTCTTCTGCTTCGGCGGACCCGTCTTGTGCAAAGGTTGTTCCTCCTTTTGCCTTGATATTCTTGCATCCCTCAGTACCGTCGTCATGATACCCAGACAGGATAATGCCGATCGCACGCGCCCCCATAGCCTCGGCTAAAGAGGTTAAAAACAAATCTACCTGCTTACTCCCAGAGCGGGGGGAGACGACTTTGAAGGTACCGTTCTCAATTAGAAGATCCGCGTTCGAAGGACTCACGTAGACGTGATTGGCCCGGATCGGCATCCCCACGGAAGCCACCATTACTGTCATTTTCGTGTGCTTCGACAGAATGTTAGCTAACTGACTATTGGCAGTGGGCAAAATATGGGAAACGATGACAAAGGCCATACCTGTATCAGAAGGCAGGGCGTCCAAGAGCGCCATATATGCATTAAGACCGCCAGCAGATCCACCAATGCCGACGATGAAGCTAGGATACGGTGTTCCCATGCGTCATTTTGCACTCATTTTTCGTTTCTCAGAACTGCTTCTACTGCCCTTCTGTTTCTCATGGGTCCCTACGGCAGCACCATCCATTGGTACCAATTCAATTCCATCATCACTCAAGATCAATTTGTGAACGTCACTGGAATGGCCCATGCCACGCGACTTCACAATGTAAAGTCCACGAACGCGTCTTTTACCCGCATCTTCTTCCAATTCTCTAACTACGATCCAGGTGTCAATTAGAGACGAGACGCCGACTTCGCCGCCACTGTTATTGTCTGCGCTTGAAGAAACCAGACTGGTAAAAAACGCGGTTACGCCATTAGATTTCAACAGATCAATCATTCGAGTAACCATTGATTGCACTTCACGTGGGCTGCCCTCACCCGTAAGACTGGTGAGAGGATCTATCACGACAGCCGTTGGTTTGAAATCTGCAATGAGCTTGTACAAATCGAGTAAATGCATCTCTAGACCAAAGAAGGAAGGTCTAGTAGAGACAATCTTGAGGAGCCCTTTTTCCACCAATGGTGCCAAATCAAAACCTATAGAACTCAAATTTTGAATGAGCTGCCCTGCAGATTCTTCATAAGACAAGAAAAGGCAATGTTCTCCGCGCTTACACGTTGCTATTGCAAATGCAGCCGCGAGGCTTGTCTTTCCAGTGCCGGCGGTACCAGAAACGAGTACCGTGCTGCCTTTGGTATAACCTTTACCCTTGAACATTTTGTCTAACGATGGAATTCCTGTCGAGACTCTCTTGGCTGTGCCTGGTTGATCGAGTCCAGCAGAAGTGATCGGAATTACTGAAAGTCCATCTTTATCAATTACGAATGGATATTCGTTTGTTCCATGATTTGAACCGCGATACTTAATTACACGAATTCGACGGATGGAAATTTGTTCAGTAACTCTGTTATCCAGGAGAATTATGCAATCGGTAATGTACTCCTCCAGTCCATGACGAGTGAATGAGCCTTGTCCTGGCTCTCCGGTAACGATTGCTGTAACTTGTTTTTCCTTGAGCCATCGAAAAAGTCGTTTTATCTCGATGCGAAGAATGCCAACATCTGTGATGCCTGCGAATAGAGATTCGATAGAATCTAAAACAACTCGTTTGGCGCCAATGGAATCAATGGCATCTGCCAACCGAATGAGTAATCCTTCAAGATTGAAATCGCGCTCTTGAATGTCTTTGCGCTCCAAAATCACATGCTCAACTACAATCTTTTTTTGTGAAACGAGCTCTTTCAAATCCAGGTTGAGAGACGCCACGTCTTTATAAAGTTCATCCTCTGTCTCTTCAAACGACATGAAGATGCCGGGCTCGTCGTAATTGATCGCACCATTGATTAGGAAATCAATTCCCAAAAGGGTTTTTCCAGTGCCGGCACTTCCACTGACTAACGTGGTTCTATTTTTCGGAAGCCCGCCTTCTGTAATTTCGTCAAAGCCTTTGATGCCGGTGGGGCACTTAGGTATTTGATTATGATTAAGGGCCTTTGTTTTCTTGGCAGTTTTAGGCATGCAACAATCCTTGTGCCGGTTCCGTTTTCTCCTGAAGCCAGAACGCCAATTTCTCTTTCAGTTCACCCATCGTAAACGGCTTAGACAAATAGTCATCCATCCCTGCCGCCAGGCATTTTTCTTTATCGCCTACCATCGCTAGTGCAGTCACGGCAATGATCGGCGTATGCCGCCCTTTCATCTTGTCTATCTCTCGGATTCGCTTTGTGCAGGCTAGCCCACTTTCACCGGCCAGTTGCACGTCCATCAAAATCACATCAAAACAAAAGTAAGTCGAGGCCGCCACTGCCTCCTCACAATCCGCCACTATATGCGCCATTATCCCAAGCGCTTGGCTGATCAGCTCGAATAGCCTCTGCTGACTGGCGTTGTCGTCAACCACAAGCACCAGCGGCTTGCCCTCTAGCTTGCGCTCCGCCAGACTCGATATTGATTGGCTGTTCACAGCCGAATCGCCGATCTTTTCCTGCACTTTACATCCCCCCCCCTCTTCTCAAGAGGAAGGATTAGTTGACTAATCTCTCTATTCTCTCATGGTTTTTCAGCGCGCCTGATAATACTTACTAGGGTGTCCAACCGCCCAATGAAAGTATTGTGACGCTAAGAATGATCGAATTCAGTTCAGACGATAAACCAGTCATTTGGTATACAAGGCTGAAATCGCTCATGTCGACTCAAACAGGACAAGAGTTAGAGAGCTGATAACTAAGCACGGATTGACCAAAACAAATCCTCGTGAATTGCTCAACTGAAAAGGAAGAATTGGAACAACAACTTTCCCGGCTTGTTTAGTTGTCGTCTTTAGAAATCCTCCTTCAACCAGCCATGCTCATATTTTCTCAGTCGCCTTTTGCTGATCGCTTCTCGCCACTGGAAAGCCGGTGAAGAAACAGTCTTTGTCTATTGCAATCCATTCACTTCCTTTGTGTGTGAGTGAACAGCCATCAATTATGCCACCACTTTGCGGCACTGA
The DNA here is from genome assembly GCA_964531315.1 of uncultured Candidatus Obscuribacterales bacterium. Classification (GTDB taxonomy): domain Bacteria; phylum Cyanobacteriota; class Vampirovibrionia; order Obscuribacterales; family Obscuribacteraceae; genus QKMZ01. Next base: position 9,641 of record CAZHEZ010000165.1, read on the forward strand.
CTGAGCGTCTCTCTATGCCAGTTCTGCATCAACGCAATTGTTTCCACGTTCTTCTTTGTTGACGAACTTTTGCGACGAACTAGAGCCGCCATGTTGCCCGCCATCGCGTAGTACCGCTAGTGGTGCCTACCGACAGTCGACTACTGCTGTTGGATCGTTCATATTTTGCTACCCCCGCGCTTTTGTTTAGACGGTGCGACACTGCCACAACTTTTCGCTGCTTCCAATGGCAGGCCCCTCCGGGGCGCGCTGCGCGCGTCCATTGGGCATCGAAAAGCGCTGTGCGGCTTCGCTTGTGACTTTGGGACAGCACCTAACACAGCACGGAGGTGCAAATAGATATGAACAATTCAATCACTATCGTAGGATATGTCGGGCAGGATCCTAAGTCCGTTTCTTTCGGAGATACCGGCAACAAAGTGGTCAAATTCTCGGTCGCCGTCAAAGAGTTCTCGTCCAATTCGGATGAACAGAAAACTATGTGGCTGGATGTCGATGCATGGAACGGCTTAGGCGAACGGGCGCTCAGCACCATAACGAAAGGCCGCGAGGTGGTGGTTAATGGCAGGCTGGCGCTGTCCTCCTACAACAAGGAAGTAAACGGCGAGAAGGTGCAAATGACCAAGCCTGTTATAAAGCTCACCAGCTTTCATCTTTGTGGGAAGAAGCCGACATCAAGCGAGGAAACCTCACCCGAAGAAATAACAACACTAGCCCATAGGCGAACAAAAGCGAACGCAGTAAAAGGCTAACAACACTAAGGCAGGGGCGAAATGTCCCTGCCTTTTCTTTTCTTGTGCACAACTAGCTTCTTGAGTGGTATCAGATACCAGCATTCTTTCCGCCCATGTTTGACTTAGTGATGACCGCCATTGGCATCACCCACGCCGCCCAGTTTCAGAGTCTGGCCATTCTTCTTTCCATCACCATTGCCTTCGTGACCGATGTAATAACTTCCCGCACGATCTTGCGGCATTAGCCATTCGATCTCGCGCAGAAAAGCCGGTCCATTGAAATGATCCATGCTTATGTATCTTGCCGCACCCAGTGCGCGGGCAGCGGTACGCACGCCATCTGATAGATATTTGCCAACTTCAGGCGGTTCTGCGCTGAAACAAACAAATGGCGTCACCGCCATATGGGGATCGCCTTTCACCCAGCGCAGGAAATCAAAGACACTGCCGCCGTTCTGCAAATGCACGTCAGAGACAATCAAATCAAAGTCGGCACTTCTCAAGATTTCCATTGCGTTATGAAAGGTATCTACCTTAGTCACGTCATGCCCGACGTTCTCAAGGCAGTCAGCTATGTCCTTTCTATCGTTCTCATGTTCCATCGTCACCAAGATTCTTGCTGTCATTTCATTTCACCTTAATGGTTGACGTTTGTAGAGCTATCAGTTCCCGTTGGCGTTTCAGCAGGAGCCGGTTTTTCTGCAGAAGTCGGCTTCGCCTCTGGAGTCGCCTTTGCTGTATCGCTCTCCTTCTGTGCTACTTGGCGAGAGCTTTTCTCTTTATTCTTGGCTTTCTTCTCAGGCTTTGCGTTGTTGTGGATATTGACTGTGGTGTTCGCGCCGGCGCCTGCACCGCCCGTCACCGTGACGTTGTCGGCCGTGTGGGCTTGCGTTGACGTTTTGGTAGGGCTTCTTACTTCGGTTGACGTTTTAGTAGGACTCCGCACTGAGCTATCGTTTCCTGTTGAGGATGCACCAGCCGCTGGTGTTGCAGCAGGAGTTGGCGTTGCAGTCTGAGCGTGAGCACAGTTGACTACGAGTAGACTCAAGATCGCTAGGGTTAGCGTGAGACGTGCGGGCTTGCTTGACCCGGTGCTTAGATTCTTCAATAAAGTTTTCATGTCTCTCCTTTATTTGTTCAAGACTCTTCACCCGGAACAAAGTGTTTTCATCCAATTCAAGCAAAAGCTAAAATTTGAGCGGCGATAGTGTGCACCACGTCCATTGCTTTAAAAGACAAGGTGATTAACGGCTACCCTATTTTTGCAACTTCGATAATTTGGCCCGCAATCGGCCCTATCTAACAGTCAAGGCTCGGAAAAGCCAGATTGGTTCCCGGAGGAACCTGACTTTTCCTGCGGCAATTCCACCGAAGTAAGCCTAAACCGCGCTCACAGGATAGTTAATGTTTGAGCGATTATGCTCACAAATTGCCTCTTTGTCCCTCAATTGCTATCAAATCTCATCCATGCCTGACGACTCTAGTTTGGATGATTTGTTCAATACGCCACTGCAAGGTCCCCACCGCACTTTGCTTTTGCCCCGCTCTTAACTTTTAGAAGAAATCTGACAAGACTCAGCACCATTGGCCAATGTCTCCATCCAAACTTGGCAAAGCTTTCTATTTCCTCCAGCATACGGGGGCAGCACCACCGCGCGTCAAGCGACGGCAATAACTATGCGCTCTAAATCAATATGTCCGCTTGACCCGCAGAGCCGCCCCCGTACTCCTATTTCGCGAGGCGAAAGCCGCAGTAAAATTGGAGAAAGTAGAATGAATACCAGAACATTGAAAAAACATCTCAAGTACATCGTGCCCGAAATGCGTTTGGCACTGATAAAGGAGCCTGGGGCAAACCCGCTTCCAATCAATACTCCTGACGATCTCGAAAAATTCGTTGAGCCCCTTCGGCACTACTCAGAAGAGTATTTTCTTGCCTTCCACCTAACGGCCCGCAACGAAGTCTGCAACTATCAAGTAATTTCACATGGCAGTCTTTCCGCATCCCTGGTGCATCCGCGTGAAGTGTTCAAGGGTGCCCTGATCGCAAATTCGCACGCGATCATCGTCGCTCACAATCATCCTGGTGGTTCTCTCACACCGAGCAAAGAAGATCTGGAAACTACAGAGATACTGATTAAAGCTGGGGATTTGATGGGAGTGAAGGTAATCGATCATATCATCGTAAGCTCCAATGGCTTGTACAGCCTCAGGGAAAATCGCCCGCATTTGTGGGCTTGATCGAGATCCTTTTAGACAGATTTTGCGGGGAGCGCTTACCGGCGTTCCCCTGCTTTTCTGTTGTTTGCCGTTCCACGTGTCTAGTCTAGAAAAGGAGCGCACCATGAGAACCCTCGCCAGGAATTCGCGTCCTTCCCCTTCTGGCGCTCTATTCGTCGTTATCAGCCTTGTCATCGAAAATAGTCTCATACCCAAGCTTCTTCAAGAACAAGTCAATTTGTCGAATTGCAGCGGCTCTTTTTCGTCCCATATTCTGCTCTAAGCAGATACCTGTAAAGAAGGTGAGAATGACAGCGGCTAGCTCGTCTGCATCTTCGACTGATTCGGCAATCAAGTTCTGCCGCATCAAGTTCTTGAGCGATTCTCTGCTCGAAGACAGCACTCTATGCGCTTCTTCTGGAACGATCGACATTTCTCTAATTGAATAGATCGCGAAGCATCCGCCTTCTTTTCCGGCAGGACAAGAGCGTCTAAGGAAGGTTCTAATGTTGCTCCACCCGAGAGGTTCTTTTTTCAAATCACTGCCGTCTCTCAGCTTAAGGTAGTGTTTGAGACTTTCTACAAAGATTTCTTCCTTACTGCTAAACTCGGAGTACAGCCCTGACTTGTTTACGCCTGTCGCTTCTTCGAGATCTTCAACCTTGGTATCGGCGAACCCATGCTTCCAAAAGACAGGAATGGCTTTGGTTAGCACATCTTCTCGGCTGAAGTTTCTACGTCTTCCCATATTGCACCTGCTCGGTTCGGTTTTATCGCGGTACTGAACCGACTAGTTCATTATGACATCAAAATCAGCGCATTGGCAAGCCCCATACAAAGGATGGCAATGCCACGAAAGCGCCATATATTCACAAACGGAGTGGCTTTGCCGAGGTGCAATAGTTAAGATTTTGAACCATTTGGTTTTCTATCTTGCCAAAGAATGTGCCCCGGGTGTATTCTGAACTAAGTAGTTCAAAATCAATTCAAGGAGTCCACCGTGGCAAAAATATTTAAGTGGAAGCTAAAGGTGCGACATTTCTAGAGCGTCAATCTGTGAGAGACAGACACCAACAAATAAAATCAGCACTACTCTTCAGAGGAGAAAGAAACATGAGACTTACTGGCAATACCATATTTATCACCGGCGGCGGAAGCGGCATTGGACGTAGCCTCGCGGCAGAATTTCACAAACGGGGCAACACAGTAATCATCGCTGGACGTCGCAAAGAGCGGCTGGAACAAACAGTTAATGAATTTCCAGGCATGCACTACGTGGTTCTCGACGTCGAGAGCCCTGAGAACATCAGAAAAGTGGTGAAGCAGCTGATTGCCGACTTCCCTCAGCTCAACGTTCTTATCAATAACGCTGGAGTTATGCAGCTCGACGATCTGTCGAAGGAAGTTCATGAAAACGTTCTGACTTCAACAATAACCACTAACCTGCTGGGACCGATTCGCATTACGTCTGAGCTAATCGAACATCTGAAAAAACAAGACTCAGCCTACGTTTTGAACGTATCGTCTGTCCTTGCGTTTATGCCTTTGACGATTTCAGGAATTTATTCAGCCACAAAGGCGGCGATGCACTCATACAGCTTGTCTCTTCGATACAAGCTCAATAATTCATCGGTAAAGGTATTGGAAATTATACCACCGTGGGTTCAAACTGATTTACTCAACAGCAGTGAAGAACCGCGCGCTATGCCGCTTAAGACATTCATCGCAGAGACGATGGAAGCTCTGGCTACTGATGCGAACGAAATTTTGGTCGAGTTCGCGCGTCCGCTACGCAACAATGTCGGACCACAAGATGAGCAAAGTGTCGCCGAGTTCAATGATGCATTCTTTGCTGCACCAGTTTAGGTACTACCTCTGGTCAAATAGCACAGTTAATGGCTTGCGCCCGGTAAGGAGATTTTAAAATGAGTCTGCAAGAAAAAAACAAAGCGCTAGTTCTTCAAGCTTTCGATACTCTGTTCAACAAACGAGACTACGCTGCTGCCAAGAAGTTCTGGTCTCCAAATTACATTCAACATAGTGCCCACATTGAACCGGGAAGAGACGGTCTTTTCAATCTGGTCAAGGCGATGCCGCCCACTCTCAAGTACGAGCCCGGCCTCATTGTTGCCGACGGAGAGTGGGTCATCGTTCACGGAAGATTTAGCGGTTTCGGCGCCCCCGCCAGCTGGATCGCAGCCGACATCGTGCGAATCAATGACGGAATTTTTCTTGAGCATTGGGATGTCATTCAGGACGAAGCTACAGAGGCACAATCAAAGAGTAAATCGCCGATGTTTGGCTCCAATTTCCCAGTCACTATATAACACTGCACATTTTTGAAACGCTCTGCGCGGAGGGCATTATGACAAGCAAAACCGATCCAAATTCAGCAAAAGCAGTAGTAGCACCGAAGAAAACTTCTTACCGTTCGCTACTGCAGAACCCTGGTGGATTTCGCTTCATGGTGGGCGAAGTTGAAATCACAGCGCTTTCCGACGGAACAGTTTCCGTAGACTACCACCACGTTTTGACAAATGTTACTCCGGAAAAAATTGACAGCGTTCTGAATGATTTGGTGCGGCCAAGTACCTGCGAAGCTTCCATTACTGCATTTCTTGTCAAAACAGGCAACCGGATCATCCTGGTCGATACTGGCGCTGGAGAGCTTTTCGGCACAAAGGTTTGCGGCAACCTCCTTTCGGCGCTTGCAGCAAATGCCATCCAGCCCGACAAAATCACTGACATTCTCATTACACACGTGCATTCTGACCATTCGGGAGGTCTTGCGCGCGGGGGGCAGAGACTCTTTGCCAACGCAAAGATACACATCGCAAAGCCTGATGTGGACTTCTTTCTGAACGAATCCAATGCTGCTAAAACTGGTTATCCAGCGAACTTTTTCGAAGAAGCGATAGCAACGGTCAAGCCCTATCAAGATGCTGGTCAGATCCAGACGTTCTCCGGTGACACAGAAGTCATTCCCGGTATTAAAGCCAAGATCATCGGTGGGCATACGCCTGGCAGCACGCTCTTTACGCTAGAGAGCAAAGGCGAGCAAATCGTCTTTATCGGCGATATCATTCACTTCGATGCACAGCTACCTCGGCCAGAGACAACAGTCATATTCGACGTCGATCCCGACGGCGCCTTGAAGAATCGCGCTGAGTATTTCAAGAAGTGGGCCAGCGAAAAGACTTTGCTTGCCTCGCCTCACTTAAACTTTCCCGGCGTAGGGCATCTGAAAACCGATGGAGCGGGCTATCGCTGGTTGCCACTCTATTACACAAACCGCTCCTTCGAGTAGAGCTCCTGTAATGCACAGGGAAAGTGCAGTACAGTCGCAAGGGAAGCCAGAGAACTAGGAGGAATTATGAGTAAACAAACGAATCGTCAAATACTTTTGGTTTCAAGGCCAACTGGTGAGCCTGTTGCTGAAAATTTCAAATTGGTAGAAAATCCAATTCCAGAGCCAAGCGAGGGTGAACTGCTTCTTCGATCTGTTTACTTGTCGCTCGATCCATACATGCGCGGACGAATGAATGAACAGCGCTCATATGCAGCCTCCCTTGAGCTTGGGGATGTGATGATCGGCGAGTCGGTGTGCCGTGTCATCAATTCAAACATCGCCGAGTTCAAGCCCGGAGACTTCGTTCTAGCCAACACCGGGTGGCAAGACTATTTCGTGTCGAATGGGAAAGGGATTCAAAAGATAGATGAAGCCCTCAAGCCAAAATCATACGCTCTGGGTTTATTGGGAATGCCTGGATTTACAGCATACGCAGGATTGGCGAATATTGGCAAACCCCAAAAGAACGAGACCCTGGTTGTCGCCGCAGCCTCAGGAGCAGTCGGCTCGATAGTCGGGCAGATCGGCAAAATAAAAGGATGCCGAGTTATTGGTATCGCTGGCGGTGCCTCCAAACGCGAGTATGTAAAAGAAGAGCTGGGCTTTGACGAATGTATCGATCACAAGGATGCAGATTTCGCAGTCAAACTGAAAAATGCCTGCCCAAATGGAATAGACGTCTATTTCGAAAATGTTGGGGGTGCAGTTTTTGACGCCGTACTTCCGCTCCTAAATGAGTTCGCGCGCATTCCGGTGTGTGGATTGGTTGCACATTATAATGATACGGGACTTGCACAAGGACTAGATCGAGTGCCGCTCTTGTTCAGACATATTCTCTCGAAACGGCTGAGGGTACAGGGATTTATCGTTTTCGACTACAATTCGCAGCTCGATGATTTTAAGAGAGACATGAGCGGTTGGCTGCGTGATGGATTGATCAAATACCGTGAAGACGTAACAAACGGTCTCGAAACCGCACCGACCGAACTCATTGGTCTTCTAAAAGGCAGAAATTTCGGCAAAAAAGTAATTAGAGTGAGTAATGAAAATGAATGACCAAGCCCCCATCAAAATTGCTGTTCTAGACGACTACGTCGATATTGCACGCAAAGTCGCTGACTGGGAGATGATTTCTGGCAAGCCAGAAGTTTCTGTTTTCCATGATCACCTATCAGATCAAGAGGTTCTGGTAGAGCGACTTAGGCCATTTGACGTTATTTGCATCATGAGAGAAAGAACGCCAATAACAAGGGCGCTGATTGAGCGTCTGCCCAACTTGAAACTCATTGCTTCCACTGGTCCACGCAATGCCGCTATAGATCTCGAAGCCGCGTGTGAACGCTCAATAGACGTAGTACACACAGGATACGATTCAGCGCCAACTATTGAACTTACATGGGCACTAATCCTCGCATTAGCGCGAAACATTTGGCTCGAAAGTGCATCTGTGCGCGCTGGCGGTTGGCAGACGAGCGTCGGCTTTGACCTCAAAGGGAAAACACTTGGACTTTTGGGTCTGGGTAACATAGGCTCAAGAGTCGCAGAAATCGCAAAGGCTTTTGGAATGAACGTGGTGGCGTGGAGTCAAAACCTTACTGCCGACAAGGCCGCCGAACATGGTGCCACTCTTGTAAGCAAACAAGCTCTGTTCGAACAGTCAGATTTGATCTCCATACACATGATCCTCAGTGACCGGACAAAAGGCCTCGTTGGCGCTCAAGAACTCGAACTGATGAAACCTACCGCCCTGTTGGTAAATACGTCGCGCGGACCTATTATTGACCAATCTGCCCTTATCAGAGTTCTTCAAGAGAAGAAAATTGGTGGAGCGGCCCTCGACGTCTTTGAACAGGAGCCACTTCCAGCAGAACACACCTTTAGAAAGCTCGACAACGTGCTGGCCACTCCGCACATCGGATACTGCTCGGAGTCACTGTACAAGACATTCTACAGAGATTCCGTTTCGAATATAGACAACTGGATCAAGAGCAAGTCTAGCCATTCAGTTTGACAATTAACACGTCACTAAGAGCTGGAGAATATCCACTAATTGCTAGCGGGTGGCGTCGCTCAAGTTTGTAGACAAGTGAGTTCATCCGGTTACCTCCGCGCACCTATCCTTTACCCCATTGTAAAGCTATTCAATTTCCCATTTCGCGAGAACCGGGAACAACGATATACTGTTATCGTCGACTAGAGATGGTAGCGGTTGCTGCAGATGCGCGACGCACCACCCAAAATGATCAGTAACTGATCTTTCTTCCCGCTTATTTTTCAGCTGTTACTTCGAAAATACAGCTGCTCACAATCTTCTTTTAGCTCTGAGTTCGTTAACCGGCGTCCGGAAGGCAGCCGCGACAAACCAGACCAAAACCTAATAAGGAAAACTATCCAAGAGCGATTAATCAACACTCCTGATCAGCAGAACTGATCTCTCGATTTCGTTTGGCCGCTGCACCGCAGCCATCAGCTTCAAGTTTTCAATCTCCGTCCTCCCAGCGCGTCACAAAAAATGCTGGTGAGAGACGATAACCAATAAGGAATAAAAATAAGATGACACAAGAAACTCCCTACGGAGCTGCCATCGTGCGCTCCGAGCTACTCAGTCGCAGAGAAGCTGCAACTTATCTCGGCGTCTCAGAACAGACTCTCGCAATATGGAAATGTACGGGAAGATATAACCTCCCCTATATTAAGATCGGAAGGCTCGTAAAATACAAGCGCTCTGATCTGGATGCATTCATCGCCAGAAATCACAAGACTGCGTAAGTAACCGAAGACCCAAGAACAGTAACGAATCCCTCCGGGGACGAACCCTGAAAACAGGGCCGTGACACGTTCGAATGGCTGGCTTCTTGGGCTAACCCTGCTAAGGCGCAAACTAGAAAACCATAGACGCACCACGGCCGGTGTTACCCAGTCTTCGAAACTGTCTGGCCCAAACATATAAAACAATACTTAGTCACCTGGTGAGTTCGCGAGATGACCTGGATGGCCGC
>CAZHEZ010000166.1:0-18713 GCA_964531315.1 uncultured Candidatus Obscuribacterales bacterium
AGGAGTCAGTTTCAGTTTTCTCACTCAGCCTGTTGAAGTTCTCTCCACCAATGGAAAAGTGGATGGACTCAAATGCGTGCGCATGGACCTGGCTGAACCTGATGAATCAGGCAGACGCGTGGCGGTTCCTATCCCCAACTCGGAATTCGTCGTGCCTTGCGATATGGTCATTAAAGCCATTGGTCAACTTAAGCACACTCCGTTTATCGCTAAGCTAGGCGAATATGGAATCAAGACGATCAAAGGCTACATTGCTGTTGATGCAAAAACCAACCGCACTGCTCACGACAAAATTTTTGCCGGCGGCGATTGCATCAGAAGCAGAGGCGAAGCGTCCACAGTCATGGCTACACAAGACGGCAAGATCGCCGCGCGTGCCATTTACGAACAATTGACCGGCAAACCAATACCGGAAGGTACCCTCAAACGGACGACGGACATGACCATCGACCCGTCGATGGCAAAAGGTTGTGCACTGCATGACCATAAGCCGCGCGTACACGCCACCGCCACCACTAAGTAGTTAGAAACGGGCGACGCATGGCGTCGCCCGACAATAATCTCAGGAGACGGCAACGTCGACCCCATAGGAGTTTGCAAATGGCTGATCTTTCGATCAATTTCAACGGCATCAAGTCACCAAATCCATTTTGGTTGGCATCGGCACCGCCCTCCAATTCCGGATATCAGGTTCAAAAAGCATTCGAAGCTGGTTGGGGCGGAGCGGTCTGGAAGACAGTCGGTGCGCCGGTAATGAACGTCTGCAACCGTTATGGCACCATCGACTACAAAGGTCGCAAAATCATCGGCTTGAACAACGTTGAACTGATTTCCGACCGTCCTCTAGAAACCAACTTGAAAGAGATGGCCGAGGCGAAGAGAAACTTTCCGAATCATGCAGTAATCGCCTCAATCATGGTTGAGTCGAAGAAAGAAGCATGGCAAGAAATCATCAAACGTACAGAACAAACGGGTGTCGACGGGTTCGAGCTCAATTTCGGATGCCCGCATGGCATGTCGGAGCGCGGCATGGGTGCTGCGATGGGGCAAGTTCCTGAATACACTTGCATGGTCACCGAGTGGGTGATGGAAGTTGCCACCAAACCGGTGATTGTCAAATTGACACCCAATGTCACTGACATTGTTCAACCGGCAAGAGCCGCCATCAAAGCCAATGCCTCAGCCATTTCGCTTATCAACACAATCAACAGCATTATGGGCGTCGATATCGATACCTTCGAAATCAAGCCGAACGTCGGCGGCAAAGGTGGACATGGTGGATACGCCGGACCGGCTGTAAAGCCGATCGCTTTGAACTTGATCTCGGCAGTCGCGTCCGATGAAGAATATCGCAAAGCCGGTATTCCGATTTCCGGCATGGGCGGTATCGAGACCTGGCAGGACTGTGTTGAATTCATGCTGCTGGGCTCCACCAGCGTGCAAGTTTGCACCGCTGTAATGCATTTCGGCTTCCGCATCGTTGAAGATCTCATCGATGGTTTGTCCAACTGGATGGACCAGCGCAATTTCAAAAACTGCACAGACTTCATCGGCAAATCGCTGCCGCGCATAAGCTCTTTCGGCGACTTCGATCTAGGATTCCAGTCAGTCGCTCGCATCGATCACGCCAAGTGCATCCAGTGCAATTTGTGTTTTATCGCCTGCAACGACACTGCTCACCAGTGCATCGATTTGAAAGACATGAAATTGACCAGCGAGGTGACAGAAAGACTCTGGCCTGTCGTGCGCGAAGAAGACTGCGTCGGCTGCGCGCTTTGCTCGTCTGTTTGCCCTGTCGATGATTGCATCGAGATGGTCGAGATCGATACCGGAAGACCGCACATCACGTGGAACCAGCTCATCAAGGAAAAACCGGAAGTCCTCCAATGGGACAAGATGGTCGAGTACAGAGAGAAGAACCACATCCATATTCATTAACGCCTGAGCTAAGGTCTATTTTATTGGTGCGAGTACAAAAGCTGTTGCTTCTGGCATTTTTCTTTGCAATGACCGTCCTCCCCTCTTTGGCGGAAGGCGAATTGCCATCGAGATCTTCAGAGGAAGCCGTTAAACGCGGCCTTTTGATCAAGAAAGTTTTCCCGATGCCTGAAGTCTTTGATTGGAACGATCACGAAGTGAGAATCAAAGAAAGTTGGTACGAGAGAAACCCCGGTGGTCGTTTCAATCTCTTGTGTTTCAAACTGCTCATTGATGAAAGCCCAACCCTGGAGCTAGCCACTCAAAGACGCGAGTTTCGTTCGATGGAATTTCGCGAGGACGGCGGTAAGGAAACTGCGTTGATCGGCACATCAGTCTCATATCCGTTGCGCAATCTGACCAAGTTCAAAAGGGGATTGGGCGAACTGGTGCACTATGTTGAAATCAAAAACCCTGCTGCCAAAAAAGTTGTGATTCGGCTTTATACGTTAAATCACACCACTGACCAGCCCGAGCGAACCAAGGCGGTTCTTACATTCGATGATCTCTACTACCATGAAGGTCGGTAATGGGGCTGGTTGACCCCAACAAGCCTGAACTCTAAGTCATGTCCTAGTCACTTTTTACGGATAACATTCAATTTCCACCCCATGGTGGAATTACCATTGCACACACGCGCACAGAGATATATCTTCTAGGGCATAAGCAATTTCCCACGTCGCAATCTATCCCACATAAGCCGGTCTAGATGGGCTGCCGGCGAACATTAGGACGCGCAAAAATGTTGAACTTCATTCTTAGTATCTTCTCGATAGTCCCCAACAGAGCCGCAATGCCCTTGTTGGTAGCCCTGGGCATGTTGACGACGGCATGCTTGCCGAGTCATGCCGCCGATGCTTTCACGGTTGGCTGCAATCACTACAAGCAAGGTAAATTCCCTCTGGCTAAGGCATTCTTCGCCAAGGCTATTCAAGACGATCCGACCTGTCTGGCTGCTCACTACCAGCTCGCCAATACCTTGTTCAGCCTGGGCGAATACGACCGCTCGATTGCCGAATACAACGCCTGCCTGCATCTCGGTCCTGATATGAGAATGCGTGCCTTCTGTGTTTCGGCTATGTCTCAGATTCAGAGCCTGAAGAAAGCTCAAAGCAATAAAGTAGCCTCGGCAAGTACAGCTGGTTTGACCGTCAAACAATATTAATCGGCAGACAGCTTGCTACCCAAATAAATGCGTATCGCCCACTGGGCTATGTTTTCGGGCATCGAAAAGACGGCAATCTCCTGCTCAGGTTGCCGTCAAGAGCTGTCTGTTATAATTAGCTGACCCAAGCGTCAATGAATTCTGGCTAATCTATTTAAAGATAGCTGTAAGCAAGTTCAAGGCAGCGCTCTTGGGGTGGTGGGTTCCGATGACGGCATCTGTGCGCAAACCGGTCGGCAGACCGAAAGACGAAGAACTTCCAGCCCGCAGGCGGCAGGAGATATTGGATGCTGCCGCTGTTTTCTTTGCGCGTCTGGGCTATCCCAATGCCGACTTGAGGCTTTTGGCTGAAGAAATCGGTGTGGCCAAAGGCACGCTGTACAGATACTTTCCGAGCAAGAAAGATCTTTTCTTCGCTACTGTCGATCACTGTATGTCGCAACTCCGTCAACAGGTCAACCGGGCTGCCCAGCCGGTGGAATCTCCGCTTGAGCGTATTGAGCAGGCTCTTCGCGCCTATTTTCGTTTTTTCGATGAGCAACCGCATGTAGTCGAGTTGATTGTGCAGGAAAGAGCCGAGTTTAAAGAAAGGGCGCTGCCTGCAAAGTCTGGTGATGACGACAACGTTTGCCTTTGGCAAGAGCATTTCAGCGAATTGCTGGTGGACGGTGTACTGCGCGAAGTGCCGGTGCAGCGTCTGGTCGAGACGATGAACAGCCTGGTTTATGGGGTGATATTCAATAAATATGTAAGTGGCATGGACGAAACTCTGGAGTCGAAAACTGCTGACGTGCTCGACATCGTTTTCAATGGACTAATGAAGGACAATAAAAGGTATCAGGCAAGCGGCAGCACCACAGGCATTACTATAAATACAGCAGCCGGTACGCAATGTGCACAACCATAGATTGTTCAATGGACAGCAAAGGAAACAATGGACGTGAAATCGACAATCGATGAGACTGATTCCCTGAAGCCAGGGCAATCCCAGGTCGCGAAGGAGAGCAGCTCGGGCTCTGAGATCAATGGGGCGCAGCCGTTTTACAGAAAGAAAAGGACGATTGTTCTTTCTGTGGTGGCGGTCGTCGCTTGCCTGTCGGTTATCGGGTTCTATCAGTTGCGTAGCAATCAAGACGCGAAAACAAGCGCAGCCGAGCCGGTTATTACTGTCACGGCAGAGAAAGCTCTTCCGCACTTGATGCGCGGCGCAATTCAGGTAAATGGCACGGTTTGGGCCTGGGATCCGCTTACAATCGGCTCGGAGGTAAACGGACTTAAGGTAGAGTCTATCCTGGTCGATGATGGTGACAAGGTAAAGCGCGGGCAGGTATTGGCCAGGCTCAATGCTTCCGTGCTCAACGCTCAATTGGCCGAAGAGCGGGCCAAACTGGCTGCCCAAAACGCCACGCTAAAAAGAACTATCCAGCCCAATCGCCCGGAGGATTTGCTTTCGCTGCAAGCGGCCTACTCTCAAAGCGAATCGGCAGTTGCAGAAGCCGAAGCAATGCTGCAAAAGGCCAGGGCCAATTTGACTAATGCACAACACATCACAGTGCGCTATCGAGAGTTGGTTTCTGAAGGTGCAGTCAGCCAGCAGGAAGCCGATCAGAAAGACACGGATGCCAAAACCGCTGAAGCGGAAATGCACAATGCCGAGCAGAAAGTGCGCACGGCCAAGTTTCAGCGAGAACAAGCGAAACAACGCCTGATCATGGGACAGCAAGGTGGGCGCCGTGAGGATGTGGACATCTCGCGCGCTACGCTCGCTCAGTCTCAAGCCAATGTCAGCCGCCTGGAAGCGCTGGTTGCCCAAACCGTGATCAAGGCTCCCTCTGACGGTTTGATCATGCGCCGAGAGGCTCACCTGGGCGATATCACGGCTGGCGGAAAAGCGCTGTTTCTTATGGTTAGAGACAATCGATTGGAATTACGTGCTCAGGTAGCCGAAATAGATCTGCCCTTGATTCATCCCGGACAGAAGGCGATAGTGACTGCCTCGACAAGCTCTTCAATCCAGGTGGAAGGAGTGGTCAGAGAGGTCAGTCCGATGATCGACCAGGATATGCGGCTTGGCACCGTACGAATTGACCTGCCTGTCCCCGTAGGCGGCGACAAAACTGGTTTTAAACCAGGCAATTTTGCTCACGCCTCCATTGATGTGGGCAGCAAGAGTCCACTGGCTGTGCCTGCTTCAGCAGTGCTTAGCCATGAGAATAAGAGCTTTGTTTTTGTCGTCAACAGTGACAATACCGTAGCCGCTCGCGATGTCAAAACCGGCGAGCGGGTGGATGGATTTGCAGAAATTGAAAGTGGCTTGAACGCAGGCGAGAAAGTGGTTGTGCGCGGCGCCGGATTCTTGAAAAACGGAGATCTGGTCAGACTCGCACAGTAAAAGTTGGGTTTTAGAAGTTAGACAATGAACTGGAATCTCTCAACCTGGTCAATCAAAAATCCAGTTCCTGTGCTGGTTCTTTTCCTTGTGCTCATGGTCATGGGCTTGCTTGCCTTTGTGGGCTTGGGCATTGACGAGAATCCCAACATTGACGTGCCGATCGCTTCTGTGACCGTCACTCAAATGGGAGCAGCTCCCTCCGAGTTGGAAACTCAAGTAACAAGAAAAATCGAAGACGCCGTCTCCGGCATCGGCAACGTCAAACACATCATGTCGACCGTCAACACAGGCGCGTCTACAACCAGTATTGAATTCGTGCTCGGTACAAATACCGACAGAGCGGTCAACGATGTGCGTGATGCCATTGCCAAAATCAAACAGGATTTGCCGGATGCAATCGACGAACCGATCATTCAAAGGGTCGACTTTGTGGGCGGCCCTTTCGTCAGTTACACGGTCTCCAGCAATACATTGACGCCAACCGAGATCAGCTGGCTGGTCGACAACGATATCGGCAGGGCACTGCTTTCGGTGCCTGGTGTCGGGCAAGTCCAGCGTGCCGGTGGCGTCGATCGCGAGATTCGCGTTGATCTAGATCCGACTCGCCTGGAAGCAATGGGCGTCACGGCCGACATGGTCAATGTGCAAATCCGGGCACTCAACATCGACCTTCCGGGCGGGCGCGGTGAGATCGGCAGCGCCGAGCAGTCGATAAGAACTCTCGGCAGCGCTCATACTCTAGAACGTCTGGGTGCGACTGAAATTCTCCTGCCTCAAGGCAGGCATGCCCGCCTGGACACGCTCGGCAAAGTCACCGATGGTGCCTCCGAAGTGCGCCAGATGGCCATTATGGACGGCAAGCAAGTGGTTGTCTTTTCCATCATTAGAAGCACAGGCAGCAATCTTGTCGATGTAGAGAAAGCTGTCGATAAAAAACTGGCCGAGCTGAAAAATTCGCTTCCCAAAGGCGTTTATCTCAACAAGATTCGCACCAACGGCAAGTATGTCAAAGAGGCTTATGATGCTTCGCTCGACTCTCTGGTGTTTGGCGCGCTGCTGGCCATTGCCGTCATCTACATTTTCTTGAAAGACTGGCGTGCCACCTTTATTTCCGGACTGGCAATTCCACTGTCCGTAGTGCCGACATTTGCCGTCATGCAATGGGCGGGATTTACCTTAAACGGCATGTCATTGCTTGGTCTGGCGCTTGTAATTGGGATTTTGGTCGATGATGCCATCGTTGAAATCGAAAATATCGTGCGCCACTTGAAGATGGGCAAGCCACCCTTAAAAGCGGCCATCGAAGCGGCTGAAGAAATAGGCATGGCGGTTATCGCCACCACATTGACCGTGATTGTTGTCTTTGTCCCGGTTGCCTTCATGGGCGGCATTCCCGGTCAGTTTTTCAAGCAATTTGGCCTGACGGTCACTGTTGCCGTTCTCTTTTCCCTTCTCGTTGCCCGTATGGTGACGCCAATGATGGCCGCGTACGGAATGAAGGACATGAACGAGCACAAGGGTCGCGGCCGTTGGATGAAGCTTTACCAGCGTGTTTTGATATGGGCATTGAACCGCCGTTTGGTTACAGTGATCGCCTCGATTGTGTTGTTTGCCGTCAGCATCGCTCTGTTCAAATCGATGCCCACTTCCTTAATAAGCAATATCGACAGAGGCGAACTTCTCCTCAATGTCGAGTTGCCACCGGGCGCAGTTTTGGCTGACACTGAAAAAGCTTGCAATCAATTGAGCGAGATCGTCAAACAGCATCAGGAAGTTAAAACCGCTGTCGCTTTCATCGGTACACCATCAGCTTCCAGGCGCAGCTCTGCAGGAAATCAGGGTGAAGTAAACAAGGCCAGCATCTATATAACTATGAAGCCTAAGGATCAAAGAAAGATCTCGCAACAACAATTTGAAGAATCACTGCGCAAGGAAATTAAAATAGTCCCCGGCGTTCGCCTATCCTTTTCGCGCTCTTCCGGCATGACCGGAAAACCTGTGCGGATAGCCCTTACCAGCAATGACTCAGAAGAGCTTGAGAGAACAGCTGCCGTGCTTATCGACCAGATGAGGCCGGTTAAGGGGCTGAGCGACGTCACTTCCAGTGCTTCTCTTTTGAGACCTGAGATCTTGGTCAAACCCGATTTCGAACGAGCGGCGCGTCAGGGCGTCTCTGTTTTATCAATCGCAAGAACCGCTCTAATTGCTACCCTTGGCGATTCAGACGCCAACCTGGCCAAGTTTGACCTGAAGGACAGGCAAATAAATATCCGCGTTCAACTCGATCCGCAATATCGAAACGATATGGCGACAATAGGCAACCTGAAAGTGCAGGGTATCAACAATCATCTGCTGCCCCTCAAGAGTGTTGCCACAGTAGAATTCGGCAGTGGACCGGCCCAAATAGACAGATTCGATCGCGAGCGTCAAGTGACTGTAGAAGCCAGCCTCGACTCCCGGATGACGCTGGGAGAGGCGTTGAAAAAAGTGCACTTGTTGCCCGCCTTTAAATCCATGCCCAAGTCCATTCATGAACAGCCCTTAGGCGACGTTGAGATTCAGCGTGATGTTTTCAGCGGTTTCGGCACTGCCATTGGTGCGGCAGTGCTCCTCATCTATGCTGTTCTGGTCGTCCTATTTGGCAGTTTTCTCCACCCGCTCACTATCATGATGTCTTTGCCTTTATCCTTGTGTGGCGCTCTTATCGCTCTGGTATTGTTCAACCAGTCGATTGGTCTTTATGCACTGATCGGCATCACCATGCTTATGGGTTTGGTTACTAAAAATGCAATTTTGCTGGTCGAATATGCGATAGTCTCAATGAAGCACGGGCAACCTCGGCGGGAAGCTCTTATCACCGCCGGCGAAACCAGAATGCGCCCGATTTTTATGACCACAATCGCCATGATCGCCGGTATGCTGCCGGTGGCACTGGGAATCGGAGCCGGTTCGGAGGCGAGAGCTCCGATGGCGATTTCAGTAATCGGCGGTTTGATCACCTCTACGCTTTTGACCCTATTGGTCATACCCGTAGTTTTTACCTACATTGATGATTTCCAAAATTGGCTGGTAAGAGTGATGCCGGGCGGTTTGCGCGGCAATGCTCCAAAGGATGGACAATTCAAATCCAGTCAAAAGGATGTGGAGAAACATACTGTTGGCTGACAAATTTAGAATCCTGTTCTTTCTGACCGTGCTCACGCTTGCTCAAAGCGCTCAAGCTTCTCCTGAAGCTTCCAAACCGATCAAGCTGGCGCAAAAAAACGATCATTCCACGGCCCAGTTCAGGGAAACACTCAGGCAGCTCAGTTCCATCAAAGGCAAGAATGAATCCGGCAAGCCCGCAGACAAAGAGGGGCTGGATTTTACGCTCAAGGGCGGCAAAGAGGTCGAAGGACTGATACTGAAGCAAGAGTATCGTTTTATCGGTAAGAGCACCACTTACTTTTCGCCACTGGGAATCAGACTTGATTCCAGTACACTTTCCGTATTATTTAGCGCGAAAAGTCAAAAGCTGTGTATTTACAGTGATGAAACAAAAAAATACTACCAGTGTGCTCCCGAGACCTGGAAGAAAAAGTCATTCATTTTATTCCGGAAGGATGTTCATATCACGCCGCTTGGTCCCTGGAAATTCGTAAAAGACGAAAAAATTTGCGGTTTGAATACAAAGGCTTATTGTCAGAAAACCAAGGTCGACAGACATGTAAATGAAGATACTGTCTGGCTGACTAAAGAGGTGGAGATGACGAAAGATTCTCGTGCCCTTTTGTTTTCATTGTTGAAAGTGACTCCCGATGTTCCTGATGGAGTTCCACTCAGGCACAGGCTTGTTAGCAAGTACAAGCAAGAAGTGGCCAAACCGGATTTTCTTGGTCGTCGCCGTGTAACCAGGAAGGAAGATACGGATGATGTCGACTACCAAACCTTTTCGATTGTCAAAGCGAAGATACCGCTTAGCAAATATAAAATGCCCTCAGGCTTGACCAGGGCGGAAAGCGAGATGGAAGTTTTCTTCAATGCAGACGAATCTTTCGGGGGCGACATACCTGATCTCGGCTCTGCGTCAGGCAGTGCAAAGTCTCAGTCTGATCAGACAAAGAGCCGGTTACCCGTCAAGTGAGCGCGCTTTTGCCGGTGGTGGCGCGTTGCGCAGAATCAGCCAGCAATCATAGCGTTCTTTCAGCGCCTCCATGCGTTTGCCGTTATCCCATAGCGCATCGGCAAGCTTCATCATTACATTTGCTCGCTTGGGATTGTCCCGTCCAAAGGCGAGCAGCAGCTCTTGGTCTGCTTCTTGCAAGTGCAAAAAAGCCGTCTCTTTCTTTCCGACACTGGTCAGTATTTGTGAGATTCTTAAGTCGCATAGAGCAATATTTTGACGATCATTATCGGCGAGCACACGCCATTTGTCCCTGGCTGTTTTGAAGAGATCATAGGCAACCCGGAAGGACTGCTGCGTGTTGTAAGGAATAATCAAATCTCCATAACGGGCTGCCGTGATTGGAAAGCGCGGGGCATCGCAGTGATTATGCTTCCAGCGACCGAGAGCCCTTTCGTAGTAAATTTCGGCATTATTTCGGTCACCTGTGAAGTTGTAACAATCGCCCAAGATAGATTCGCAGTCTCCTTTCCACAAATGGCTGGCCGGCCACTCGCTGCTTTCGATGCATTCCTTCAAATTGCTTATTGCCTTGGCATATTTTTCCAGCTGATAGTAAACCCGGCCCTTGTAGAAGAGAAGGTTGGCGTAGCTGGTTGAATATTTGCTTATGTATTTGGCGGCTACCTCAGAGGCTGCATCTAGTGCTGCAGCAGCATCATCGAGGCGCCCGGCTTTTTGCAATTCGAGCCCGGCATGAGTCAAACTTCTGACTATCTCACCCGGTTTGACGACACCGTCGGCAATCAGATCATCCCTTTTCTTTATGTACATGTCGACCTGGGTAAAGGCAAGCGAAACCTTGTCTTCGTCTGCTGTAGTCTGCTGTTTTGGCGGCACCCAGCTGACAATACTGGGGTTCAGCCAGGCTGAGTTGTTTGTGACATCGAAAAATGAAATTGAAAACCAGGCTAAACCGAGCACCACAATTGATACCACCAGTCCGGAGACGGCGACAGCTTTCTCTCGTTTGCTTAATTTTGGACGCTTGGCCCAGGCCAGCGAAAGTTGTGCCAAGGCTTGGTCCAGCGTATTTTTCTCGCGGATCATATACAGTTTGCCCAGCTCTGCCTTGAGCTGCCGCATTGATTGGACACGATCGTCGCGTTTTGGTGCCAGGCATTTAAATACAATCGATTCCAGCTCGGCCGAAATGTTTGACTCCGGAATCAATGATTTGAAACTGGCCGGTGTTTCCGAGATGTGTTTGTGCAAAATTTGCAAGGTCGATTCGCCGGTGTGCGGAGGGCGCCCGGTCAGCGTTTCGTACATCAAGCAACCCATGGAATAAACATCCGATCGCTCGTCCAGTTCGCCTCCCAGGCATTGCTCCGGGCTCATGTAATGCGGCGAGCCGAAAACGTCTCCTGTCTGAGTCAGTTTCGCCTGAGTTTGGCCATCCTGCGAAAGAACTTTGGCGATTCCGAAATCTACTAATTTGGCAACGTCCGTTTCCTCTCCTTGGCTGGAGAGAATGACATTGCTCGGTTTCAAATCTCTATGGATGACACCTTTTTCGTGGGCATGAGCCAGCGCACCGGTGAGCTGAATGAAGATATTGAGCGCTTCTGAAAAATAAAGTTTGCCTTTCTCCTTGATGATGCTGGAAAGAGGCGTGCCTTCAAGGTAGTCCATAGCCATGAAAGGGAGCCCACTTTCGGTGGTGCCCACGTTATAGACTTTGACAATATTGGGATGGTCGAGGTGGCTGGCGGCTGTCGCTTCTTGATGAAATCGCTGCACGCTGAGCGGATCTACGGACAAGTGAGGCATCAAAACTTTTAAGGCGACGATTTTTTTCAGCCGCCGATCGCGCGCCTTGAAGACAACGCTCATGCCGCCTTTGCCGAGCGTTTCAGTGACCTCATAACGGTCTTCGACGATTTGACCGAGCAGCTCCAGGCGCGGATCAGTGAGATTGGGGGCAGGGCGATTGCCTGTCGTTGTGAGAGTCTTCGTGACACTGCCCTGGCTCGGATCGGCAGTTTCCTCCAGGTTAAGGTCTTCTTCTAGACCTGTGCCATTGGATGGAGGCAAGCTTTCGCGGTCCGAGTTTTTTTCACTTATTTTGACTTCTGGTTCTGCCGAGCTGCTTTCATCGATCTTCGACTTAGAATTGGCTTTCTTTTTTCTTTTTGCCTGTCCATTATCGGGTACCTGTACGTCCGCAAGCGGCGTGCCGTCCTGGGGGCAAAAACGCATGTCGGCGGAAAAACCCGCCTTGCAGGTGGGGCACTGCCTGGCCTGGTCGCTTTTTTCCTTGTCGCCCACAGCTGGTGACTCTTCCGACAGTTCTTAAATCCCCTAATGATCTCAGTTTCAGTATTCCCTCTTTATGATCTTCTATCTCTTAGAACGTAGTATCATGCCTGGCGGACTTTTCCTTCGGAGTCGATTTACTAATGCCCTGCTTTGAGCGTGCGATCCCCTGCCTCATGAGCGCCTTGGCGCTGGCATCGGCGCAGATTTTGTCTGCTTCCCCGGCAATTGCTCAGGCGCCGCAAAAAACGGCCGTCACGGTGAAAACCAGTAAACCTGTAGTGGTTGATAAAGCGTCGGCGCCCGGCAAGACTGCAGAGCCGGCCGACAAGAAGCTGACGCCAAGCCCGTCCAAAGCCTCAGGACCGGCTGCTCCCGGCTGGGAGCTTCAACAGTGGCATCGAATGGCAGGGCGCATGCGGTTGGTTTCGAATAAGTACGGCGGCAAATTTGAAACGACTCACTACACGCTTCTCAAGCCTATGCCGGGCGAGGCAATGTATTTTCTCAATCAGCAAACCAAGCGTTATGTGCTTTATGCCGTCAAAGACTGGCAAAAAAAATTCAACTTCTATCACAAGGACCCAGGGCGCACGAAAGACGCCGGATTCACTGATTTCTCCCCTTGGAAACATGTGGGCGACGATAAAATTGTCGGGCTGAAGGTCGGTAAGTATACGCGCATGCGCACCAACAATCTGCCTGCGCCCAATGATAAGACCTACACCGAGGAATGGTCTTTCTGCCGCGAATTGAAAGTGCCGCCGTCTCTCATAGACCTTTACAAGAAAACCCTGTCTATGACTTACGACGAGAAGCTCGGCTTCCCGATGAGAGTGACGGAGATTCGCGAATGGAGCGGCAAGAAGGCCAAGAAAGTTGATCTTAGCTATGACACGCTCAGCTACAAAAAAGCCAGCTTTCCCCAGAAGTTTTTTGAGATGGGCGCCGACTACAAAAAGGTCAAAGACGAGATGTCCGTGCTCATGGATGAAGGCGGAGACATGATGGGCGGTGATATGCCCGGCGCAGATGGTACAGGCGCAATGGATATTAATGCAGAACTCAAGAAGCGACTCAAATAATTGAACCCAGATTCAGTTTGAGCAAGTCAGGTTAATGCATTCTACAGCTTCACTTTCGGGACTTCTCTCGAGTAGTCAAGTTTTAAAAGTATCGCTTGAATAGCATCGCCGTTTTTCCACAAGTAGTCGGCGTACTGTTTCTCAGCGATGCATTTGGCGAATGTGGAACCGTCCGCTTTTACTGCTCTGAGAGCCGACTCATAGCTTTCTTTCGGGTTCTCACCCAGTTTTTCCTCTATTGTCGCTTTCTTCAAATATGCCAATGCCGCATTGTCCGGCGCTTTCAAGGTTATCCATCGGGCTGCTGCCGTCCTATAGCAATCTTTCGCCTTGGGATAAACCTCTTCAGCTTGCAAACAGTCTCCATAGTGGCTTAGTAAAATCGCAAATCCTTCTTTGTCTTGAAATTCTCTTGCCGCTTCTACATATCGTCCCATTTCGCGCGGACCCCAGTGTGTCCACTCCAAGCCCTCGCCGTGCGTAGATGCGAAGAAATTTCTGTAAGCGGTAATGGCATCGGAATATTGATGCATGTAGTAGTAAGATTCAGCTGTGTGAACGATGCCCGTCAATGTGGAGGCGACTGTCTCGCCGTACATGAAGTCCCTCATGTGCTGCTGGTAGAGGGTAAATTCCCGCGCTGCAAAGGCATAATCGTGAGCATTGTAGGAAGCTTCTGCAAACAGCCGCTGCAGGGACAGAGTGGGCAGGCACGCTTCTCCATTCCAGCGTTTGCCTAATTCCAGGGCCACCGAATATGCTCTGGCTGCCTCCTCCCAGTGATTGGCCGCGGCCATTTTGCCGGCCCAAATGGTCGTTTGTTCGAGGGCGCTAGTGCCATTCTCATTGGAGCCGCTCTTCAGTAGTGATTCGCTTTCACCCATGACACTTTCATATATGGTCACTGCCGTCGGACCGATGTCCAAAGGTCTCGGCGGCGGCGGCACGCGCCAGTCCATTTTTTGTTTGAAGACTTGCGATTCGTCGGCAAAGGCATATTGCGAGATCAAGTAGACACAAGCGGCAGAGAGTCCCAGCAGCGACGCTGCCAGTGCTCCAAGCACGACGAATTCGCTTCTCTTGCGCGGTCTGCGCTTGAGGACGAATAACTCCCAACTGGTCATCAGGCGACCCCAGAGCGAACTCTTGCGAAAGAGCAAAAGCTGCTTCAACTCGTCGTGCAGCGCCTGCATACTCTGCCGGTTGGCGGGTTCTTTGCCCAGTGCTTTGAAGATGGCCGCCTCCAGGCGCTGTGGAACAATGATGCCGCGCTTCAGGCTTTTGAAGTCCTTCGGCACTTCGTTCATATGGCGGTAGAGCACTTCCAGCATATTGTTGCCGGTATGAGGAGGTGTGCCGGTCAGGGTTTCGTACATCAAACAACCCATTGAATAGACGTCGGCTTTGGCGTCCAGCTTTTCGCCTTTGCACTGCTCAGGGCTCATGTAGAGCGGGCTTCCGAAGACGTCGCCCGTCTGCGTCAGGCTGACTGCGTCGCGTCCTTCGTGAGGAAGCAGTTTGGCGATGCCGAAGTCTACAATTTTGCAAAAGTCACCCTGTTCGTTTTGCTCGGTCAAAAGCACATTGCTCGGCTTCAAATCGCGGTGCACAATGCCGTTTTCGTGAGCGTGGCAGAGGGCTGAGGCCAATTGGATGAATATATTGAGCGCTCTGTCGACTGGCAATTGACCTTCTTTTTTGATCAATGACGCCAGAGAAGTTCCTTCAATCAGGTCCATGACAAGAAATGGCTGTCCCGATTCGGTCTCGCCATAATTGTGAATGGCCACTACATTGGGATGATTGAGGGCGCTTGCTGATTGGGCCTCCTGTTGAAAGCGCTGCATGCTGTGGGTTTGCAACATCAAGTGCGGCAAAAGCATTTTTACAGCAACATATTTTCCAAGTTTCAAATCCTTGGCTTTGAAGACCACGCTCATGCCACCATATCCGATGGCACCAAGAATTTGATATTGTTCGTTGACGATTTTACCGATCAGTTTGCGCGCTGCTTCGCGAGCATAGGCGGCCGGCATATTGCCATCGGAAGATTCGAGATCGCCATCTTGCGTTATCCATTCATCTGCCGGGTTCAGTTCATCATGCTGAATTGGCAGAGTATGATCCGATTGGTCCGCTTGATCCGATTGCTTTGACCCTGTCGAAACCACTCTGACCACCGGTTCTTCCCTCAAGACCTGAGCAAAGAGCGATCCTGCTGAAAGTCCGTGCGGGTTTGAGTCAGCCGGTGCAAATGTTTGGCTTATCTTGGCGTTAGCTTTGGCGTCGGGCAGTGGCGGGTTGTCTTTTTTCGATTTTTTCTTTTCCGCTTTTGGGGCGACAAGACGAGTGCCGTCGTTCGGGCAAATTTTAGTGGCCGGCGAAAAATGCTGCCCGCATTCACTGCAGGTGTTGTCGATGGTAATTCTGCCTGAGTCTTCAATCAAAGCGTAAAACCGGGTTCTCTTTGGCAGTGGGCACCGAATTATCGGCCGCAGGGAGCGTAATAGATACAAATATTTTGCCCGCAATGGCTGACGAATTAATCATCAGCTCTTACTCAAGGTAAGCCATGCCATTATTATTTAGAGTAACTTCTGGATAAGAGCCTAAAGGGAAGCTGGGTCATGAGTGTGGCAGCAAAAGAGAAAGCAGGCACGCCAGTGCGGTCAATTTCCGCTCCATTCTGGTATCGCACTTTGCGTACGCTCTTGTTCCGGATGGATCCCGAGCAAGCGCACACGCTGGCTATTAAGCTGGCTCCGCTAGCGGCCTCTTTTGGGGCGGGAATTTTTCAGGATGAAAGGTTGAAAACCACCTGCGCCGGCGTTAAATTCGCCAATCCGGTCGGTTTGGCGGCCGGATTCGACAAGAACGGGCGCCTGACAGGTTGTTTAGCCAAATTTGGCTTTGGTTTTGCCGAAGTGGGCTCAATTACCGGGCAGTCCTCCGCCGGCAATGCAAAACCCCGCCTCTTCCGCCTGGTCGAAGATGAAGCGGTAATCAACCGGCTCGGATTGAATGGCGAAGGTGCCGATACAGTGGCGCAAAGGCTTGCTTCAGCAGACTTTTCTCTGCCCATAGGGGTGAATATAGCCAAGACCAACCACCCCTCAATCAAGGGTGAAAAGGGCGTGGCTGACATGCTGCATTCTTTTCAATGCGTAAAGGACCTTCCGCTTGCCTATATTACGCTCAACGCCAGCTGCCCTAATACACATGAGGGCATCATGCAGGAAAGCGAAGAACTCGACCAGATTTTGGCCGGCGTTGAAAAACTGAATACAAAACAGATGCCGGTGCTTTTGAAATTGTCGCCCGACAGCACGCCCGAACTTCTGGAGACCTTCGTAGCCAGCGCCTGCAAATACGGTATAAAAGGTTATGTTCTGGGCAATACCACAACCACACGCGACGGTTTATCGACACCGTCCGATGCAGTTCAATCGATGGGCAATGGCGGCTTGAGCGGCAGACCGCTGAAAGCCAGGGCCTTAGAACTTGTCAAACGTGTTTATCAAATCAAAGAAAAAAATCAGGACATCATCGGATGCGGTGGCATTGCTAGCGGCTCTGATGCATATGAATTCATCACCCATGGTGCAAGGGCCGTAGAACTTTACACCGGATTGATCTACGGCGGACCCGATTTGCCTGCCAGAATCAATAAAGACCTGTGCAGATTATTGAAAGGCAACGATCTCACTGTCGAAACTGCTGTCGGCACCGCCAGCTGATCTTCAGATTTTCAGCAAAACATTCTAACTGGCATCTTCTGCGCTGCCCAGCTCTGACGCACCGGGGGCGGTGTGATCGGCGTTTAGTGGTTTTAAGTAAAACTCCTGGGCGAGAAATTGCATGGCCGAGGCCAGCGGCACAGCGACCAGCGCGCCTGGAAGCCCCATCAGCGTTGCCCCTATGAGAATTGCGAATAATACAATCAAGGGATGCAAATCGACTTGTCTGCCCAAAAGATGCGGTACAATGAAATTGCTTTCCAACCACTGCTCAAAACCAAAAAGTAAGAACACGAAAATAGCAAGGGTGGCCGATTGATTGAAAGCTACCACCAGGGACAATACCATCGAAATGGCCGAGCCGACAAAGGGCACTAGATTGAACAGCCCGGCTAGAGCGCCTAAAACCAGCGAATACTCGACCTTTAGAAGCGACAGTCCTGTGCCCAAAATGATCGCCACTGCCAGGCTGACCAGCAATTGCCCTCGTACATAACCACCCATGCGCGCACCCAGTGGTTTGATCAAACTGCCCACTCTGTCTCTTTTGTTTTTCGGAATCCAGAGCAAGAGTTTCTGCCACATATCCTTTGCTTCAACAACAAAATAGGTGGTGAGAAACAGCACCAGAAGACCATTTGCCACCGCACCCATAAATCCGGCGGTCAGACTGAGCGTGTGTTTGGCAACATTGGGAGCCAGCTCCTTCAGATGCACAGGATCGAATTTCATTTCGCCGCCGTTCGATCCGACATACTCTGAAAGAGCCGGAAATTTTTCAGTCAAACTTTGAATATAGCCGGGAAGCTGTTCGTAGAGACTGATCGACTGCTCCTTCATGACAGGAAAGAGCAAGTACGCCACAACGGAATAAACCAGAGCGGTGGCAATAAAAATCCCAATCACGGTGGCAACGCGCGGTATCTTTCTGGCCTCTCCCCATTCAGCAGCCGGTGCGATTGCCGAGGCCAGCGTAATGGCCATGAGCAAGCTGACGACAATCACCCTGAGCTCGTAAAACAGCCAGCAGGCGAAAGTTGCCAGAAAGAGGTATAAGACAAACAGCGCGGCTACATATCCGGGACTTTTTCGCCTGAAGCCTGTTGTGATTTGGTCGGGGCATTCCTGATTTTTCAACTAAATCAACCTTACTGTTTTGCCGTCACTTTGCCAGCGTTAGTATATGCCTTTTGCGCCTTCAATAGATTTCAAGTCGACGTAATATGGACCTGGAGGCAGCCTAAGCCCAACCGCCGTCACCGAGCCGCCGTCATACCAATCTTTGGAGCTGAGAACGTTGCAGACGAATTGACCGTTTTTGAGTTGCAATTTTTCCATTTGCAGTCTGCCTGACTGATTGGATTTCCAGCAGACCTGAATCGAGTTGACAATCTTTTCGGTCGGTTGGTCAGAGATAATGGAAAGGTGAAATTTGAGCAGATCAATTCTTGCTTTTGGAGGCTCTAAAAGCCCGATTAAGACGGTGACTCTTTGTCGACCTGTTTTGCCTGGATATAGTTTTAGCGATTGTTGTGACTTGATTATCTGCGCATACTGTTCATTGAAGACATGCCATTCATCCCCATTCTCGACTCTGATTTCTAAAGGGTCTATTGAGACTTCCCTGGACGCATTGGTAGGAAGCGTAAAGAGTGTTTCATAAGACTTAGCCGGTTTCCATGCAGAAGTAATGGCTCCGCCGCCTTCAGTTATCTGCAAGTACTTCTCTAAATTGCCCAGGGATGAAACCGAAAAGACGATCAAAGTAAAGACGAGTATGGTCGTGCCCAAGACCGCAATTGTCTTTACCACTTCTCTTTCCACCCGGTCTGCACCGGGAATGAATGAAAAGGCCAGAAAAAGGCAGAGTGGTGCAGAGGCCAGGAAATACATGGGAATTGGGTTTGTACCGGGTCCAATCAGCCAGGCGCAATAG
>CAZHEZ010000167.1:0-18422 GCA_964531315.1 uncultured Candidatus Obscuribacterales bacterium
ACACGTCGAACGGCTGGGCCGGTTTGACACTAATGCGGAAAACCGGAGCCTGCACGGGCTCGTAACTAAAGAAAACAGCGGCTCTTAAGCTAAGAGAAACCTTTATTTTGGGGGACGGCTCCGGAAACGCTGCTATACTTAGGTTAGATCGCCACCTTTGCCCCTCGGGGCTAGGTTTTGCACCCTGAAAATTGAATATTTGAGTTAACTGCCAAAACACCCACATGGGGGCGTTTAGATTCGACAGGGTTGTTGGGTCGTAGGCTGCAGGTCGAGGTTGCTTGGATCCTCGTAAAACAGCTGAGCAAAAAAAACAAATGCCAACGATAACGTCGTTGCTTTCCGTAGCACGCGCGCTCTGCGCGCTGCCTAAAACTTAGTTTTAGATTAGCGGAACTCAATAGTTTCTTGACTACCCGAAACTAAAGGGTCAACCACGGTGGTTGCCGCAGTACGAAATTAGCGATTGCTAGTGCTGCCTAAGACATAATCGCGATCCCGGGCAGCTGTTCAGGCTGACAGCAGCGGGCTGAGCAATCAGCGACTGTAGATTTGCTGGACTAAACTTGTAGATGCTTGCCTCTCGGCTTCTTTGGACGCGAGTGCGATTCTCGCCGCCTCCACCATTTTTTTCTTTGGCAGATTCCAGCGGTTCAGTTGGTTGCCATTTTCACCACTTCTAAGAAGTTCGTCTTCGAATCCAAGGCGGATCCTCAGATTCTCCTGCAGAAATTTCGGATTCGAGTCGGCGATGACAATTTTTTGTCCCGGTTGAAGAATGCTTATTCGGTCTCGGGCGAGTTCGTTGGGAAGATTGACGGTCGCAGCGTAGAGGTGACGTATGTCTCTATGGTGCATAATTCTCTGCAGCCTACAATGCATATTCCTATTGATTCCACCCCAACCGGCGGATCGCAGATTCGAACGTGGTTCTTTGATGAGACTAATTGCGCGCCGGGACGAAGAAAAATTGGAAAGACTCGTTCGTGACGTGATTGAATCCAGCGAGTAAGCGGACGGGAACCAAGATCCGCATGTGATTTACGCCTCGAATGTGCGCAAGTGTGGGCGCAATTCTTGAACTCGATGCAGGTTTGAAACAGCCAACCAGTGCTCGTTTCTTTCCGTGCCAAGATTTTGCCAAGATTCTGCCCCGATCGCGCCAACCAAATTAATTACTCTAGGTCCTGAATCACAAAGCGAGGTTGGCGCAAGATGAATACCTGGTTGAGAGCCTTACTATCGATTCCATTGGTCGCCGCATGCTCACTGCTTCTACAGATAGAAGCCAAAGCTCAATCAAGTCAATACGACCTTTCGGATATGGGACCAGACAGAACCCAATCTGCTCCCAGAGCTCGTCTCAATCAATACGATCTCTCATCCCTGACAATGGGAAGCAATAACGGAACGTTCGGAAACGTCTCCCGACCGACCTTAAGGCAAAGCGTAGCATTGCCGACAAATCGTGGCGTCGCTCTCCCGATGGCACAATCAGCCATTCTCGCCGACGGAAGCGTTGACGGTTCGCCGATACCATCTGGAAAATTCGACTATGGATTTCCGAAGAACGGGCCGAGAGCCTATAACGGCATATACAACACTCAAAAAAGTGCCCGCACGAACAGCTCATTACCACAGGTTTGCACAAGTTCTGTTGATATAAATATCTGCGATGAATCTGGCTTGGGCGGCGGCGGTGGCGGATTCGACGACGGCAGTGGGGCTGGCGGCAGTGGCGGCGGCTCCGGACCGCAAGGTCCCCCGCCCCTTCCGCCGGGCTGGGCTGGTGTGATGTGCCATGGCGTCTACGCAGGCGCCATACCACCAGGTGGAACAGTTGAGGCGTTCTGGCGCGGAGAATATGGATTCGCAGGCGACGCCGCTCAACAAGCCGCTCTCCTTGAAGAAGGCCAATGGCTCCTGCAAAACGGCGAAATCGGCCCTTAGCTCTTCACGGGCTCCTGCGACCAATTTCGGCTCGCCAGCCAACTTACTCCTGGTATAACCTCATTCCTTCGGCAGAAACAATGCTGGCGAAACTTTGAAATATTCTGCAAGTCGACAAGCTGCACGCTTGCTTAGTCTCCGATTGCCGCTGAGAAATGCCGAGTCGAAAGACTTCCATTCGGCTGCCTTCGTTACGTCAATCCAGTTCGCTAGCGGCCTTCGCGCGTTCGAATGTTTTTTCGCAAACGAGTGCAATTCGCTTTCGTTGATGATTTCCACTCTATCACCTTCAAGTTGTCGGTTTGATAACCGCTTGTCAAGCATCGCCACATGGAGTTGTTAAATGAAGTTGTCATTTTGATAACAGGGTGTCAACCGGCGGAGTTCGTCAGTGGTTTTGAAGACGTGTATATATCCAGAAGAAGTATCTTGTGCGCGCATGCGATGGAGTCGTTTCTGATATGCACTGGATATGGTGCCGACCGCTTGAGCGGTCTGATGTCGAATTACCTAACATCCGGTCTCAGTGCGGCAATGCGTCAGATATTTATTGATAAAATCTGAACCACGAGAAAGCCTGTTGACGATATAATTGGTTCTTGCGGACAGCAATTTGCAGGAGAACTCATGGTCGAAACATACGAGCATATGCCTTTCGGCAGCGTAGAATTCGCAGAGAATCCAGAGCCGCGTTGCCCTTGCATATTGTTATTGGACACATCGAATTCGATGAAAGGCGCTCGCATCCGGGAGCTCAATGAAGGTCTAACTGTATTCAAAAAGCAGCTGTTGGAAGACAGTCTGGCGATGAAGCGGGTGGAACTCGCTGTAATAACTTTCGGACCTGTAAAAGTCGAAACCGATTTCCAATCGGCTGCGAAGTATCACCCGAGAGAGCTGAAACCAGACGGCGTGACACCGATCGGTATGGCTGTTGAGCAAGCGATTCGGATGCTTCGCGAACGCAAGGACAAGTACAAAGCAAACGGCATCGCATACTACCGACCCTGGATCTTTTTGATCACCGACGGTGCCCCAACCGATTATTGGGAGAATGCAAAACGGTTGATCAAAGAAGGCGAGGAAAAGAAGGAGTTCGTGTTCTACGCCGTCGGCGTTGAGACTGCTGACATGAAAGTGCTGAGCAAATTATCGGTCAGATCCCCGCTCAAACTCAAAGGTCTTGCCTTTAAAGAACTTTTCGCGTGGCTATCGGCCTCTCTCAGCTCAGTGTCTCGGTCAAACCCTGGAGACAGTGTGCCATTGACCAACCCGGTCGCTCCAGAGGGGTGGGCTGTCATAAGTTGAATGCGACAAGCTGGACATGGGTTGCAGCTGCCGCGCGCGGCACGACGCACGCGCGGATGGATGCCCGTCTCCAGGATGCGTACAAGTGCTGTTTCATAGAAAACAGCGAAAGTCTTTTTGCGATTGTCTCGGATGGTGCAGGCAGTGCCGTCAGGGGCGGTGAAGGTGCGTCACTAACGTGCCGAACTTTAAGTTCTCTTGTCCGCACTCATTATGCACACAACCGGTTTGCTCCATCTGATGAAACGATCAGTTCGTGGATAGGCATCGTCAGAGCGCGAATCGAGGAAGCAGCACAGAACCGCGGGCTCAAACCACGAGACTTCGCGGCGACGATTGTTTGCGCGCTCTCCTATCCAGGTGGATCGACCTTCATTCACATTGGCGATGGCTGCGCCGTCTACAAAGCCAAGAATTCAGATGATTGGGTTTGTGCGAGCTGGCCGCATAACGGCGAATATGCTTCGACAACGAGTTTTATTACAGATTATCCAGAACCGGTTGTTCGTATAACCAGAGTAAGAGTTCAAGTCGACGCGCTATGTTTGCTCACCGATGGGCTTGAGCGGCTGGCCTTGGAGATCTCAGCGCAGCGTCCGCACCGGCCATTTTTCGATGGTCTGCTGCGTCCCCTGAGCGCAAGCAAGATAATCGGGCGCGATTCGACTTTATCTCAGCAGCTCGCTAAATATCTCGACAGCAGTCCTATAAATGCTCGCACCGATGACGATAAGGCGCTCATACTGGCGGTGCGCAAATGATGGAACTTCTAGTCGGAGGACAAGCAGTCAGGCTCGGGGCTCGTATTGGAAAGGGCGGCGAGGGCGAAGTCTACAAAGTAGAAGGGCTTGATTGCGCGGCGAAAGTCTATACGCTCAAGGACAGAGCCAATCGAGAGCCGAAGATTGAAGCAATGATTCGCTCTCTGTCGCAATACAATTCACAGTATGCTGCGTTTCCGTTGGCAATTGCACATCAGAAAGATGGACGGTTCGCCGGTTTCTTAATGAACCTGGTGAGCGGCCGCAAAGCGCTCCACGAGCTGTATTCGCCTGCCGCGCGCAAGAAAACATTTCCGCATGCGGATTATCGCTTTCTCGTTAAAGCTGCGATAAATGTAGCGCGCGCGGTTGCCTCGGTTCATGCATCGAATTGCGTGATCGGCGACATCAATCATTCCGGAATTTTGATCTCGGATAACGCAGAGGCAACACTGATCGACGCGGATAGTTTTCAGTTCGTTGATGGTGCTCGACACTATTTGTGCCGAGTCGGAGTTCCTGAATACACGCCGCCGGAATTGCAAGGCAAGAAATTAGGCGAAGTTCTCAGAACTGTTGATCACGATGCGTTCGGACTAGCGGTGATCATTTTCCAGTTGCTCTGCATGGGACGTCATCCGTTCTCCGGTGCTTACTCATCAGGAGAGATGCCGATCGAGCAAGCGATTCGAGAATACCGTTTCGTCTACAGTAGAAAGCGGTCGGTGGGAATGTCGCCGCCGCCTGGATCCGTTGATTTCGGGGTGTTTCCGCCTGAAGTACGCGAGTCGTTTGATGCTGCCTTTGGCCCAGGTACGAAACGTCCGTCCGCTCAACACTGGGTTCAAGTACTGACGTCGCTCGAAAGATCGTTGCTGCGATGCTCTGTCCACGAGTTGCACTTCTTCCCGAACGGTGCGACTGCATGTCCCTGGTGCAAAATGGAGAAGCACCACGGCATGGTGCTGTTCCTTCGTCCTCTCTATAAAGCCGCAGGTTCCCAGCCAGTATTCTTCGATATCAAAGCGGCTTGGGCGGCAATTGCAGCTGTTCCGATCCCGACGCCGAAAGAGCTCGAACCGCAGTTCGTCGACATCGAATTGCCGCCAGTTAGCGACAAGATTCTGAATTGGAGAGGGCATCGCAATCTTGCTGCCACTTTGATGCTGGTGCTGTCTGGCGTGATGGCAATCATTGCTCCTTCTGCGTGGTTTATTTGGCTTGCGATAGCGGCTGCAGGAGTGCATAAGTTTACTCGTCGTTTTCCATATACGACACAGCTGCGCAAACAGTACGAGAAAGTAGAAAGTGAGCTGGAGCAACTCAAAGCTGAATGGCGAAAGCATACGGGCGTGGAAGAACTTTTGAAAATTCGCGCCGCGCTCGAACAAGCAAAAATTGGTCTGGAACAATTACCGGAAGAATTGAAAGCGCGTGTTAACGAGTACATGCAAAATCGGCGGTCATTGCACCTGCGCGACTATTTGGAGCAGTTCCAAATTCAGGAGGCAAAAATCCACGGCATAGGCGCCGCCAAGAAAGCGGCCTTGATCTCGTTCGGTATAGAAACTGCTGCTGACGTCACGCTAGAAAAGGTGTTGCAGGTCAACGGTTTCGGGCCGGCGAATTCGGAGCAATTGGTGAAGTGGCGCGAAGAAATAGAATCACAGTTTGAATTCAGCCCGCACATGAACCGTGTGGACAGTCAGTTCAGGCAAACGATTGAGGGTGATATCGAAGCGAAGGCTAGAATATTGCGTAAACAACTAGGTAATGGTGCGCAAATTTTGTCTGACGCGGTGCAAAATTTGAAAAATCGTTCAACCACACCTGATCCGAAGATGAACAGGTTGCATCGGGAATTAATCCAGCTCAGAGTGGATTTGAAATACTTGAAGGAGCGGCCGCCGGTTTCAAACGCGTCATGGAGAACAGCGAGACCGAACTGTCCGGTATGCAACGGGCGCATGATCAGACGCGTGTTAAAAAGCGGCCCGAATGCCGGGAAGAATTTCTGGGGCTGCCACCGATATCCCAAGTGCAAAGGCGTGCAAAACGCCTAGGGCGAAAAACTGTCTCCCCGTAGGCTATGCAGCTCTTGCCCTGCTCATGCCTTGCGCCGATTTCACTCTGCCCACTATTTCGCTTCTACGATTGTGCCTTCGAACTTGATCCGCGGATCTTTGACTTTGACGAGTTCATTTAGTTCGTAAACGTTGCGGTAGCCGTAACCGTAGAGATTTATGTAAGTAGGAACATTAAGAGCCATCATTCTGGGCTTGTCCTGCGAAGCCATCTGCGTTGCAATTGGATTGCTAGCGTTAGATCGTGGGCTCGCTATCTTTGAAGCGAAGTCCGTTTGGTTGCCATCGAAATTATTGTTGCAATAGATCAGTATCTTCGTATCAAAGGACGGAATGACCTTGGCCAAATTGCTTTGAGTGAAGTCCGTAAAACTCAGGTGTTTTGCGCCTTTTATGTGTATGCGATCAAAACGAAATGTTGAGCGGCTGTCAAAGATGATGGACCCTGGTTCTTGGCTCATTTTCAAAAACTGATCCAGGTCGACCAGACGATTGGCTCGATGCGGTTCAACCTCCGCGACTAGCCCCTTAAAATCCTCGAAGCTGACCTTGGCCTTTGGATAATTTCTGTTTGCTGCCGCTCCACTAGTCGCCACCATTACTGAAAGCAGTACTGCTGCAATGACTGTTCTCATCTCAACTATTCCTCACTAAGACTGTCTTCCAAGATCAAACTAGTCTGATCCCAGAGTTCATTTGACGCGTTTCCAAACCGCGTGTTGATGTGTTTTCATCCAGTGACCCTCTTCTTTCGTAAACACATCACTCATTGACCCTTCCAACTTCCGTGGGTGCGGCTCGCCGACTTCTTCAATGACTCGATAGGTTACGACTGCCGTCTTGCCGTTGACTCTCACATAAGGCTGAAAGATTGTGTACGAGAGAATATGCTCCGATCCGGTTTGCGAGCGCTTATCAAACTTCTCTTTCAAGGCAGCAATTACTGCTTCCTTTCCTTCAACCATTTGATTTTTGTGTTCGTCGAACACGCTGCAGTGATTGTCGAGATGTTTGATGTATTCCGCTATGTCGCCGCGAGCATAAGCCTTTCCCATTATCTGCAAGACATCAATCACGTCCTGGGATTCGGCTCTGGATGACTCCTCTTCTGAAGAGGCATAGGGCTTGTCTATCTTGACAATCGGCTCTTTCGCCACAGGGTCAGCTACAGCTGGCTGGACGAAGCAGACCTCCATACACTGCCCCAGGACAAAAGCACTTGATATTGCTGCTGCAAAAATACGAAGAGCCCACCGGGTCGATTTTCTGGAAATTTGAGACTTGTTCATCGAGCATTCTCCATCGCTCTTTCTACATCTCGAATGGCATCAAGGGTCTGCCGCCGATACGAATCAAGCAACACCTGCCTCTTGCGTAGCTCGTCGATCTGGCGGGTGACGTTGTCATAGGACTTGCCTATTTCCTTTTCCTGCGATACCAGCGCATCTCTTGTTGCCTGTAATCGTAAAAACACTTCGTCGTTGTAGGATCCAGCAACGGGTTGCATAATCAGGATCGTCAACGCCAGTGCTGCCGGCACAACTAGTTGCTTAATTGTCAGTTCAGTTTGCCCACTAACAAACTTCGACGGCCTAGGGCAAACTCTGCTTTGCAAACGCACTCTCGACTCCTTTCTGTCATTCCTCGATGCTGGAGCAATTATCGCACCTGAATGCACAAGCTTAGCAAATCATCTGCGCCCTTGCACTTGGCTATGTATCCATCGTGCGTTATCCCTCTATCCTGGCTACAAAGGCGCGAGGGAAAGCTCAGTGATAAATTGCCACAACGGGTTTGTCTGCTGAACCAACCTGGTAGTGTTTCCACATTTTTGTCAGAGTACAATTGCGTTTCAACAAGCTGTAGAAGTCACCAGATTCGACTACTCTGCCACCTTCGAGCACGTAAATACGATCGAACAAATCTAACAAGTGCAGCTTGTGAATCGAAGAGATCAGGCATTTGTCCTTGAATTTGCTCAAAACACCTGTATAAATCAGCCGCTCATTGTATGTGTCCACGCTGCTGGTTGGTTCGTCTAGCAAAACCACCTGCGAGTCGCGCGCGAAAAACAGTCCGCGAGCAAGAGCCAGTCGCTGTTTTTCGCCGCCACTGAGATTGACGCCTTTCTCGGCAATGTTGGTATCAACTCCCTGCGGAAGTCGTGCCACCACGGGAGCAAAGCGGGCCAATTCAAGGGCTTCCGGCATCGCAGTTTCATGTGCCTCGAGTCCGAACGTGACATTTCGTTCGACAGTGTCATTGAATAATTGCGGATCTTGTGGAAGCAACGTAGTTTCTCCCGCCATATGCTTGAGTCCGTATGGCAAAGGTTGTCCATCGCACAGAACCTGCACGAAATCCGGCTCTTGCAAACCCCGCAGCAAGGACAGCAGGGTGCTCTTGCCACTGCCGCTCTCTCCAACCAATGCAATGCTCAGTCCTTTCCTCAACTCGATATTGATGTCAGAGAGGTGCATTTTGCCGTACTCCGCATCCTCATATGCAAAGTTCAGATTATTGATGGCAAGCGTGTTCCAAGTGGGCGGCAAAGTATACTGCTCAACATCATTCGCCAGAGCTGATGCTGCGCACACGATCGTATCGGCACTTCTGACGTTTGTTGCATATCGCACTACATGCCCGTAGAGGAGCGCGAAGTCGCCGAAAGAATCGCCGATCCGCCGCAAGTACTCAAATAGCGCCAGGAACGTGCCAACCATCAACTGCTGTCCATTTGACAGTGTAGAGAATGTGTAATATCCGAGCACCACCACCATCATTGTTGCAATCAACATTGTGCTGATAAACCATTTTGTCTCATTAAG
Organism: uncultured Candidatus Obscuribacterales bacterium; assembly: GCA_964531315.1. Taxonomy (GTDB): domain Bacteria; phylum Cyanobacteriota; class Vampirovibrionia; order Obscuribacterales; family Obscuribacteraceae; genus QKMZ01. Next base: position 8,932 of record CAZHEZ010000167.1, read on the forward strand.
CGTTACGGTTTTCTTAATGAGTCCGAGCTGTGAAAAGATCCTTCGAGCCACTTCGCTGGTTGTGCGGCTTTCAAGACGGAGCATAATGATGCTTTCTACATTGGTTACATAGTCGTGTACAGCTGAAGCAACACTGTTTTCACAGCGATTCTAAGTCTCATACATTTCCGAGAGATAGTTATAAACCCAGATCTCGAGAACCAATGCAACTGCCGTGGTCGTCAGCGCAGCAAAGCCTGCGGCCGGCAGAAAAAAGCACAGCATGACTTGTGCACCGATCAGTCGAAATACCATACACGAAACCTGAAAGCTATCATCGAAATATGTTCCGAGTGAGTTTACCGCCCGATTGATCTTGTCTATACTTTCGCCGGAGTGGTGCTGACGATGCCACGCAAGCGGCAACGAAGTCACCATTCGAAAAAGTGCGGTTCGATAATTCAGCTTGATGTGGAAGCCGACAAACATTTCCAAATATCGTGCTGGTCCGTGGAACATCCAAAAAGTGAATTGCAAAAAGAAATAGATTGCCAGTGTATTGAAGATGTTCTGAGTCAGCTCCGCTGGTGCTTTAGAGTGCATTTGAACAGTATTCAGCAACTGCCCAATTAGATACGGTTCCGCCAGCCGAGCTGCTTGCGCACAGGCATGCATGAAGCAGAATGCGATGATAATCCATCGCTGTGGACCGGCATATTGCCAGCCGCGAGATAGCAGAAATCCGAAGGGATTTCTTTGCATAAACGAGTTCATCACGGTGTCTCCGTAAAGACAAACCCTGCTGCTCGATTTCGACAAAAATACACGCAGTGAAATGATTCAGCTGCATTGCCAGCGCCGAACCGAGCTCAAGACTTGCCGAGCCAGTTACGAGCACAAACAGATGAAAGACTGCGTTCGCGAGTTGCTGTGTTAGCTTGTGCAGAGAGAACCTGCAACCATGACCAATTCGACCGAGCGCAAACATGCAGCTCGATGTACTTTTATGGCTTCAACGCTAGCCTTTTAGTGAATTGCTACTCTGGTCATTAGTCGTCTCCTGCTTAAAAAGCATTGCCGCTCGAACTGATTCGAGGGGACCTGCTTAGTGCGGTCCTGGCATTTTGAAACAGTATTACACCGCCTGCGCCTTGTCAAGTAACCGTGCGGTGATGTTTCTCTAAGTGAAGTCTGACTCGAACCTTCTCTTGATTGATTTCTGGTTTGGTCAAGCTCGCGAAAAATGTTGGTCGTGTACTTCAATCCGACTGACTATCTAAATACGACTGCAAGATTACTACCGCAGCTTCCATATCGACAAGATCGCGATTTTTGCCGGTGTTGACACCGCGCTCAACGAGTCTTTCCGTCGCAGTGAATGTACTTAATCGCTCATCTTCAAAATGAACAGATAATCCGAAGTCGTTAGCAAGTGCTTTGGCAAACAATCTGGCTTTTTTCGCTTGCCCGCCTTCGGTGCCATCCATATTCTTTGGTAAGCCAACAACCACCAGCTCAACCTCATGTTCTTTTGCTAGAGTCGCAACACGAGCGGCATCCACCTTCATGTTTTTTCGGTGAATGGTTTCAATCGGTGACACCAGCATTCGGGTGCGATCGCAAACGGCGACACCGATTCTTTTGTCTCCAACATCCAGAGCTAAGACTCGTGGTCTCTCTTTCATTTATTGCTTCCTGCTGCCTTTGACGATGGTTCTAACTTTGAGGACGTTGCCAGATCGGACCGCGCATTTCGAATTCAAGCTGTTTTGAAACCTCTGCTTGCCGGCAATAATGGATGCTGAAGTCTCGATGAGAAATTGTCCGAATTTGCGTCGGCTTATTTGCATTTCGTTCTCAATCACAGCGTCCCACCGAATTGTCACACTTCATTTGACTTGCCTGCGCCCCATGTCAGTTGGATCTTTTGCATACAGACCTCAATTCAAAGTATTGATGTAGATTCTAAATCCCTTGGTCACTTTTTTGAGAATTTAAGAAGCCCTGACTGCAAAACTCCTTGCCTGCAGAATGGGGCACTGTTTTGACAAATCTCGGTTGTCAGGATATAATGAATATTGGTTAAAATCATTCATTATTCATCGAGCAGTCAAGCAGTTTTTTCCTCCGACCACCTGCCCAAGGAGGTGCCATCATGCCAGCACAATTCAGACAAGGCGACGTGTTTCTAATTCAAGTAGAGAGTCTGCCTGAAGACGCCAGAGAAGAAATCCATTCGGAGCGAATTGTCTTGGCTTACGGCGAGGCCACTGGTCATTCGCATTCGGTTTCAAACAAGGATGCGCGACTCTATTTCTCCTCAGGTCAGCATTTTCTGGCTGTCGAAACCAACGCCAAATTAGTGCACGAAGAACATGAAGCCATCGCACTTTCAGGCGGAGTATACAAAGTCGTCAGACAAAGGGAGTACCAACAAAGCGGAATGCTTCGCTACGTGGACGATTGACCTTGCAGATTTTTGCGACGTGTCTTAGTACCACTTTTAATGAGGTGAACTCTAATGAGAAATGGTGAAGTGCGTCTCAAAAGAATAGGATCGCAACTGCCAATCGGTGTGCGCCCGGCAGATTGGATAGAGAGAGGACAGATGATCATTGCCTGCGGCAAGGTAATCCGCAGGCAAATGATAGCCAATATGTTTTGCACTGCCGACGGAAGGCAATTTCTGAAAGTGGATGAATGTGAGCCGGCCGCTGAGCCCGACGATAGCCTTTTTCCGGGTGTGTATTTCAAGCTCAGCGAAGGTGCGCGTATTAAAGGCCTGGGTGGTCCATGCTTGAAGGCCGGCATTCATGATATATGCCGATTCATAAACATTTGCAGACGCAAGGACGTTAAAGAAAAAGACGAGAGTGGCTGGGAAAAACGTAAACAGATACTGAGAGCCATTTCAGATTTGCACCAGTGGTTTGTTCCCGGTGTCTACGAAATTGATCTTGAGATGACTGCACGTTTGATACAAGCAGATTTAGAAAGGCAAACTGCCGAGACAGTTTCGCTTCGGGCAAGTGACTCCGGCTGCGCTAATGGCGATCGGCATTTGTTGCGCCGTACGGATTTTGCCGGTGGTGGGATCACGCTGGCGGAGTCTGAGAAGTTGAAAGTCTTTCTGGATAAATGGAGCCAAAAAGCGCAGCGGACTGCACCGATTAACAAGACAGATCTGACATCGGCGATTGAACATCTCTATCACTCCTTCAACCTTAAGAAACCAAAGATAGTGATCGCCGCAAGCCCATTGGAGATGATCGTCGCCGGTCTTCGCGAGGTGGCTTTGAGTCACGTCAGACAGTTCGGCACATCTGCAACTAACCAATCCTTGCCCATATTAGACGGTCTGGTTGCATCCGAGATCTTTGAAGCTACTGTCCACACTGCTTTTCGTTCTATAGACGACATGCTTGATTGCGAAACAGCAAGAGAATTTGATCATCTGATCGATCAGAATAGAGGAGCTTTTACGCGCCAAAATTGGTACGGTGCCTCCGGCTATGTGGCCGAATCTGCCCTTCAGGAAATCGCTGATATCGTTGCTCGCGCAGATGGCAATGGATATGATCGAATCGCTGCACTACTTAGCAGTACAGACGAGATGACCCGCAAGCTGATGCTTGCTTGCCTGCATAACGGCGGGCGGTTTCTGGAGATCTGGAACGCGCAGCGCTATGACGAATGTCTCACTTCTGCCTTGCAAGAAGTGCTTGGTCTGAGATTCACGGTAGACGATAAGCTTGTTGCCTGGCAATGTGTTGCCACCAATTGTAGTGCCATGCTTATGCATGAGGAATTTTGCATAGTATCTGACTTTCCGGAGATGGTCAATTTCGATGACGAAGGTCGACCTCATTCCGGTGTTGGCCCCTCTGCCAGGTGGCGTGATGGTTGGACTCTTTATCATTGGCACGGGACGAAGGTTCAGGGCAGATTTATCGAGGCGCCCGAGACCATAAGGATTGCCGATATCAGAGCTGAGCAAAATCTCGAAGTGAGACGTGTGCTTATTGAGTTTTATGGCATCAAACGATTTCTATTGGACAGTGATGCCCGGCAAATTCACAGAGACGAATGCGGAGTGCTCTACTCTCTGGAGATCGATCCGCGCCTGGAGCCAATTGTCATGGTCAAAGTGAAAAATTCGACCGCCGAGCCTGATGGATCGTTCAAAGATTACTTCCTGATGGTGCCTCCCTATATCGCTACTGCAAAAGCTGCCGTCGCCTGGACATTCGGAATATCGGCCGAGGAATACGGCCCGATTGTGCAGACCTGATGACAATTTGTGATACTTTATCCGTGTGAGGAAAATGAAGGCAGACGTGGATAAATCAGAGAAACGCAAGGCGATCATCGAGGCAGCTCGCAACCGATTCCGTGAATTTGGTTTCTCCAAAACAACCATGCAAGAAATTGCCGAAGATGCCGGAATGGCAGTCGGAACTCTCTATCTCTATTTTAAAAACAAAGATGATGTGATTCTCGGTTGTGCGGAGAGATTTGCTGAAATGCACAAGAAATCAGCCGCTACGATTCTCGGCTCGAAAGCGACCGCTGACCAGAAGCTGCGTCGTTATATCATCGATCGCTATCGCGCCGTCGAGGAGACACGCACAGGCTCCAGGTTTGCAGTCGAGATTGCCAGGCGGGTGATTAAGCTCTCTCCGGAGCGATTTGAAGAAGACGATCGGTGGCTCTGCGAAAATGTTTTGGCTATGTTGAATGAAGGAGCCCAGTCCGGCCTTTTCAAATCAAGAGATTTTCAAAGAGATGCTCGTGTTTTTGCCCAGGCTGTCTTGTACTTCTTGCCTGTTGCCGGACTGGAGCCTTATCGAGCACCGACAGAAAAGGGACTTCTCGAAGTGGTGGATTGGTTTATTGATCGATGGAAAACGGGATAGGTTCATTGCCAAATGTGCAGCTTTCACACTATTTCTTCCCGTGCCGGTCATCTCGAAGAATCTTGAGCACACTCAAAAGATTGTCATTCGGTGGCTTGGAGTCGGAATAGTGGAAATTGACAAACTGGCATTTGCCTTCCTTGCATTCGACTTCCGGAACAATGCGCGTGTGGTCCGCCCTGTTGCCTCCGCTGCCATCGACTTGGACCAGATAGTTGTTGCCTTTCTTCGTAACTTTAGTCGCCACATATTTGGCAAAGGGCTCGGCATTCGTATCAAGGAAGGGGTCGAAATCCAACCCAACTACCTCATCCTTGCTCTTCTTTGATGCCGCTAGATCGTCATTGAGCTGCTTGAGCAGGTCGGGGCTAAAAGCACTCGCTTTGTCTTTATAGGCACGATCGGATTGAGGTTTGGTCAAGTACCACTTGTAAAACGACTGAACGAAGCTCCGACAGATGGTCTCAGTGCCTTTGGTGTCAGTGGTCTTAACGGTATCAGCCATGGTGGCAGGACAAATTACGATGGCCATTATAGCTGTGGCAATCAAGCGATCAAAACGCATAATAATCCTCCAGGGGGCCCTTGATTTTAATCTACAATGTGCCTCTTGGCGATGGCAAATGATGGACGCGCGTCGAAGTGAACCTGATTCTGCGCCTCTATTTTTCATTGTCGAGTGGCATGATTCTGAATGGTATGGCCGCCTTTGTGTGCTGAGCCATATCAAAGATAGCCTCCGCTTTCTTAGCCCACGACGGTATGTCTTGCCATTCCGATGGGGGAGGTTCATTCCACGATAATCGGTCATTTGACGACATACCAGATTTGACTGTTTGCTCTAACGCTATTTCGTAACCTACGCCATCAAGCACAAGCTGGCTTTGACATGTGGCTACTGATTGTTTGAGATTTGACAATTCTTTGAATAAGTTTTCCAACGTCTCTGAAGGTACAGACAGAACATGTATCTCGATAGTCGGCTGCAGAGGGCGCGGGTGTCGGAGTCTCTCTACCGGCGAACTCAGCTTTGCAAGATCAAGGTCTGACCTCCAGACCGTTTTAGTAAGCACAAAGTCATTGTTTGACGCATTCATACACCTTTTAAAAACGTCAAAAGATACAGTTGGTGAAAATGATGGAATCACCAGATATTGGAAAACATGCTGACCGCCATCGATAAACGAGTGGTGGCGCAAGTTGGCGAGAATCGCGTCCCTGAGTTGGCAAATTTCGTCTGCTTGCTCTTGCTCCATCTGAAACGGTTCAAAGCCCTTTTTTAAGTCTTCCACATAACTTTGTAAGTGTCCGCGAATTGCACCAGAGCATTTTAGCGGAACCTTACTGCAACTTCTTCCCGGAGCAGCACCTGTTGGCTATGATTTTTTCGAATTCAGAGCCTTCGCGCGTTTGAAAAGTTCGTTGCACTCGGATTCCAGTATGCCGCCTAAAATGGTGCACTTGCCGTAACGTGATGCGTCAACCACTGCTTGCGCTCTGATGTCGATCTGCCCGAAATCACAAGTCTGTAAAAATGGAATTGAGCTGCCATAGACAACCAGCGGCATTTTCGTCCAGATGATGGCGGACTGGCACATGGGACACGATTCGCCGGTCGTATATAAAGCCATCTCGCTCCAGTTAAATCCGGTGTCCGTATCTGGGCAATTGTTCAAAGCTGTCATTTCACCATGCCAGATGGGGTTTTTCTCAACTCTAACCCAGCCCTCCCCCATCACTTTTTTAGTTTTGATGTCTATGACTACGGCACCAAAAGGGCATTGAGGTACTTTCTTAGCTTGCTGGATGGCCAAACGCATAAACTTCTCGTGATCGAGTTGGTCGAACAATTTCTTGTCAGCAGCTGACACCCCCGATTCTGAACTAACCGCAAGCAGAGTCGCGGCCCCGGATAACATGATAGAGCGCTGACTGACCTTGTTTTTCATGATTGACTACCCGTTTTGATTCTGATCGACGAGTTTTAACTGTGTAATTGGCTCTATGGCGGACCAAGTTGTCTAGCCAGATCAATCATGGGCTGCTGATTTGTCCTGATCGCTCCTTCATATGGACGATCAAGATCTGCCACCAAAAGCATTACAACTGCAAAAGTGGCAACTAAAATGATTGTTTCGGCCCAACTTCGATTACCCGCCATTCCCGTGTAGTATCCGACACTCAGCATGGAAAGCGTGGATACAACAAGAAGAACCAGCCAAACAGTAAACGGAACGCGAGCATGCAGTCCTAAGGTAATTCGCTTGCTGTGCATGTCGATTACATCGTTGAGAGAACTGATGAACAGCGCAGTCACCGGCGAATTTGGATGCTCTCGGCCAAGAGCAGCGGCTGTGGACCAGAGCTGGTTTTGGATTGCCTCAGATCTTGAAACCACCTGTTGGAGGGTAGTTCTTCCGGAAATGCCCTGACTGCGCAGTTGAACGTATTCACGCAGGAGCTTCTTGATCTCTCCCCGGCGAGGTTCATCGAAAAATTCCGCACGCAGATATGTTGTGCCTATGGCATTAGCTTCTGTGAGAACCGCTGCCCTTCTGTCATCAAATCGCTGCAAGGCGACATTGAAGGTAAACGCCAACATAAAGGCAAGCAGACCGAGAATCGAAGCGACTATCGTTCCAAGTGGCGCTTGCGGCTCTTGCTGACCCTTTTGGTTGCGCCACTGACCCAGGCGAAAGCCGCATTCGGCAAAGAGCAGCGAGCCGAGGAAAACCGTAGTGAAAATCCCCCAAAGCGGCAAGCTGTCAACTGTATGCATTCTTACGCCCTTTAAAACTGCAGATTCTAATACCCCGGACGCCCATGTTGAGGGAGCGGGTTGAAACTAACATCATTAACAAGTGTTTCGCATTAATCGCAAAAGGCGGGAACCTTTCTTGTGACGTTTTACGTCGTATAAAACTGAAGCATCAGCGCCTTCCACCCTCGCATAGGACTGTCATAAATGAAACGTCGCAAATGGAAAGGATTTGTATCCGGTACGACGTGTCTTTTTCTTCCCCTAGCCATTTTGCCCCAGATGAATGACGAGGGAGAGATAAGAACAATCGCGTCCTGGTATGGACCAGGCTTTCAGGGGCGAAAAACAGCATCTGGTGAGCGCTTTGACCAGAATAAAATGACTGCGGCCAGCCGCACACTGCCCTTCGGAACCAGGCTCAATGTAAGAAACCTGAGCAACGGAAGGAGCTGTACAGTCGTCATCAACGACCGCGGGCCTTATGTGAGAGGAAGAGGGATTGATCTCTCGCATGAAGCCGCCCGACGCCTGGGCATTGGCGGGATCGCTCGGGTTTGTTACTCTCCGGTTCCGCAATACAAACCTCAACCCAGTGACGACAGTGACCTGGTTGCGTCGGTTCCAAAATCGACAAATCAAGGCACTTTTGACAGCACTGACAGAATGTCTGCCACTACCAGCGTGAGCGCGCCTGCGATTCAGGAAGGTTCTGCCTTGATTGAGCAATCTGACGATAGCAGCGACAATCAGGCAATTCAGAGTGAGGCGCCGGCACAGGAATCCGATCAGAGCGCCTCTGCTCCGCCTGCTCAATTTGCGCCGAAAGCTGAACATCTAGCTAAAGCCAGCAAGCCTGCACACAAATCTCCAGCGACTCAAGTTGCAATCGTGCACAAGACTCGCAGGCTCGCCGCCCCTCATGATTACAGGCTGGCAAGCAGAAACATTGGCAAGGCCGGCACCAACTACAAACATATTGGCAGTAAAGGCAATCAGCAAATCACAATTGCCGCGCACAATCAGAGAAGATCTAAGCATGCCCAAGCGACTTATTACGTAGCAAGCGCTCAGCGCAGCCACGGTCCGAAAATGGGCCGCACGATTCACGGTTGGAGTGTGAAGCTCGCTCATATTTGCCATGGGCTGAAGGGTATCTTAGCTTCGCTTTGAGTCTGATATCATCATGCAATGGGTTCGTCGGACAGAGCCATTGTCTTTATTAATGGAGTGATGGGAATCATCGGTTCCTCCATCTTCTCGTACTTTGCCGAGCTGGGCGAGCATGTCATCTACGGCACCAGTCGAAAGGGTTTTTATTTCGACGAATATATAGATCCGATCGATGGAAAGCTTCCGCAGACCAACCTGGTTTTCTCGCTGGCGGACTATAAGTCAGAGCATTATCAAATCGACATTGAAAACCTTGTCGACGCATTGCCTGATTTGCCGGTCATTTTCATTCATTCCATGGGCGAGTATGCCACCGAAATGAGTCGGGACGGCAAGATCATCATTGAAAACGATAACGATGGCGATGGCATCAATGACAATGTGAAGTGCCTTTCTTACGACGTTCCGATTGCATTTTGCAAAAAACTTTGCGAAGCCAAGTCTCGCGTCGTTTTCATCCAGATTGGCTCGCTGTCGGACAAATACCGAATTGACATTCATGGTTCATGGGTGAAGTCCATGGATCTTTTGAAGGACGATTTGCGCGCTCTTAGTGAAAAGCATAGTAATCTGGATGCTCTGATTCTCAATGTTTCCTCTCTCCTGACCCCGAAAGAGCTGATCGATCGCCCGTTTGTTTCACTAAAGACGAATGCCGATATGAG
>CAZHEZ010000168.1:0-18376 GCA_964531315.1 uncultured Candidatus Obscuribacterales bacterium
GACGGCACTCTGGCGCCCTTTACTGTCGACCCGGCCGCATCCAAAGTGCCACCGGAAACAGTGCGCGCTCTGGGCTCGCTGGCCCGATTGCCGAATGTGCACATTGCCATAGTCAGCGCCCGTGCCATCCCTTTTTTGCAGGCCGATTTTGGCGACGCGCCGCTCACCCTGGCCGGCAATTACGGCATGGAGATTCTCTATGCAGACAGCAGCCAGAGAACGCTCCAGGTCGAAGACCACCACCGCACTTCAATTGCCGAACTGAGAGACAGGCTGGAACATTTCCTGCCCCCTTCAGCGCGAGCAATTTTAGAAGATCATGAGCTGACTATTTGCGTTCACTATCACCTTACGCCACCAGATATGATGCCCAAACTGGAGGAGGCTGTTCACAAGGCCTTCGAGCAAGTAGCGCATCTGAGAATACGCCGATTGCAGACAAGCTTAGAATTCATGCCTGATTTCGACTGGCATAAAGGCTTAGGGATGAGCAACGTAGCCGAGCATTTCGGACTGACAGGCGACACTGTACACGATACATTCTTTATGTTTGCTGGTGATTCGGAATCAGACGAACCGGGTTTTGAATATGTTTTGAAACGTGGTGGCATTGCTGTCAGAGTCGGCAAACACTGGATGGGAAAACCCGACTACCTGTGCGACAATCCGGACAATACCGGGCACCTGATCGAACGTTTGCTGAAAGTACGCTCGGCCCATGCCAAACTGTAGCCGCCGCGTGCAACGCGGCGGCTACAAAACATATGTTCTAATGCAGTTTTGCGCCGGCGAGAAAGAATGCCGAGAGGATGCCGGCACATAAAAGTGCCTGAGCCAACCAGAACATCGAAACAACAGAAGCCTCACCAGTATTGCGTTCCGCCATCACAGCCTCGAAGTGATGATGAAGCGGAGCCATTCTGAAAATGCGTTTTCCTTCGCCCGGCAATTTGTGCGTCAGCTTATGCCATGCCACCATAATTGGTAGCATCGGTTTGTCAGGCGTGAATTCCTTGGTCAATTTGAAATAACCGACTTGCATCATCACCGAAACTGTCTCGGCGATGTAGATAAGCGAAAGGGGAACGAACCAGACAATCAGGCCGCCGCTCATTACCAGCGCGCCCATCAATCCACCCAGAAACAAGCTGCCCGTGTCGCCCATAAAAACTTTGGCCGGGTTTTTATTGAAGACAAGAAAGGATGCCAGTCCGCCGGCAGCGGCAGCCGCGACGGCAGCGTTTGCGTACTGACCGGTGACAAGAAGAATCACAGCCATGGTCGAGAAAGCCAGAAAACAAGTTCCACCGGCAAGCCCATCCATGCCGTCATGCAAGTTAATTGCATTGGTAGTGGCCGCCATTATGAACATCGAGGCGCCGATGAATCCCCACAAGGGTAGAGCAAACGAATACACAGAGCCGTCCGGCGACGGCAAAAGGATTACGCGGCCTGGCTCCGAGGTCAAAAACCACAGGGCAAGGGCCAGGGCGACTCCCAGAGAAAACTCCACAGCCAGCCTGAATTTGCCTGATATTCCCTTATTACTTTTACTGGTCACTTTGCCGTAGTCGTCGGCAAATCCGAGAGCGGCACAAGCGGCAGCCACCGCAAGGATTGCCAGCGATCCCCAGGGAGCCTGCCCGGACATAATCAGAGCCGGTATCATGCCGACAAAAATGGCAGCGATGAAACCCAGCCCACCCATAGTGGGCGTTTTTGCTTTGGCGGCATGGCTTTTCGGTCCTTCTTCCCGCAAGTACTGCTCAACTTGCTTGGACTTCAGCCACTTTATATAGGAAGGAAATACGCAGAGCCCGACCGCCAGGGCTGCCAAAAACGGAACGAGAACGCTCAGCTCTTTCAGGTGGTCAGTCAGGAATGGATTAGACACGTTCGAAAGACTACTGCAGGTAAGCCTGGTCGGACAGATGGTCTTGGTTTATGCGCACAGGCTTTTATGACCGGGCGCCCATCTTAATTTAAGCACTTGCAGCGTTAAATCTAGAAGTCTAATCCAGATAAAACGATGTAATAATCTTGCGGTTTTCCTTGGCGTAATTGACCGACTCAAGGAGAGTGTGGCTGGTGTGATAGAGGAAGCATATAACCTGCTGGCTGCGGTCAATAATCTCGTGGTTGCAGATTTTGGAAGCGTCAGCGAGCGTCATGGTTCTGCGCTCCGGATATTCAGTAATATGCGTAATGCCGGTCAAAAGATCCTGCACCTCACTGGGCTGCTGGCCGATTGTTTGCGGCAGGACTATGTCCAGACGATCGGGATTGGCGCGTTTGGCGCCGCGGATTACCGCCATATTTGTGCCGTTGGCACCGCCGCTGGTGACGACCTGGTTGCCGGAAAGCACCAGGGCGTAGGTCAACATTTCCACAAGCTGCTGGTGGGTAAGGGTCAGGTTTCTGGTGCCGATGATGGCGACTTTCTTCGGACCGCCCTGCTGAATTAGTAAAAGCTCCTGCGCCAGCTCATCTACGGAAGGCAGAGTTGCGGAGGTCGATTCAGGTGAAGGCATCGCGTATATCCGTTGGGGTTATCCGAGTTGTTAGTACCAAGAATTTATCTTGTTGAGCGAGAACCTAGATTACTGGGCCCGCGTCTCAAATTGAATGGGAAGAGTGCTTGGGCGCAAGTGCAGTTTACAAATTATAATCAACACTTAAGCGCTGTCCCGTTAGGCTTTTATCTCTGATTCGTTCAACAACCCATTTCGCTCGATAAACGAGACGTTTTGCGGGTTGAAGCCGACCAAGCGGAAGCTCGGAAAAGCCGGTTGGAATCATAGCATAATTGCACTTGAGACAATGTCATGAGGCACAGGCAGGCATGGTACTGGGATCTGAATTGGAAATGCAAACTGGCTCTACATCTGAACAATCGGGCTCCGGCAGGGACAGCGAACTGCTGGCAAACTTGAACCCTGAGCAGGTCCAGGCGGTAACAGCCGAATGGGGTCCATGCCTGGTGATAGCCGGAGCCGGCTCGGGCAAAACCACGGTCCTGACCCGCCGCATCGCCTACTTGCTGACTGAAATGGGTCAGGAAGCCGAAACGGTCTTGTCCGTTACGTTTACAAACAAAGCCGCTCAGGAGATGAAGAACCGTATCGAAAAAATCGTCGGCTGGCAGACCAGCAGAAGAACGATGATCGGCACCTTTCACAGCATTTGCGCGCGGCTGCTTCGCTTTGACATCGAAGAGTACACCACTCCTGAGGGTCATAAGCTGAAGAGCAATTTCGTTATTTATGATGAAACCGACTCCCTGAGCTTGATGAAGGGTGTGATCTCGCGCTTGAATCTGGACGATAAAGTCTTCGTGCCCAGAGAAATGCGCTACGCGATATCGGCTCTGAAAAACGACGGCTATACGGCGCAACTCTACTCACAAGAAGCGAAGAGTTACCGCGAAAGCCGCTTGTCGGAAATTTTTCTCGCCTATCAAGCTGATCTTGCCCGCAATAACGCCATGGATTTTGATGATCTAATTCTCACCTTCACGCAAGTTTTGAAAACTTGCCCGGGCGTGCGCAACCGTTATCACCACCGTTTTAGACATATATTGGTCGATGAGTTTCAAGATACCAACAGAGCCCAATTCGACCTGATCAGACTGCTGGCCGAACCGGCGGAAGAAGTACTGGGACAAGATCCGTGGCTGGAGCGCACTTTGATGGTGGTCGGCGATGTCGATCAGTCAATCTATTCGTGGCGCAAAGCCGACTACAAAATCATGCTCAGCTTCCAGAGCGATTTCAAACCGTCGCGCTTGATCAAGCTGGAAGAAAACTATCGATCTACTTCGACAATTCTTGATGTGGCAAACAGCATCATTGCCAACAACAGTGAACGCATCGACAAAGTGCTGCGCTGCAACCGAGACAAAGGCGGCAAAGTGCAGTGCTTCGAAGCGCAGGACGAAATAGATGAAGCCTATTATATTGTCGAAGAATTGAAGAGGCTGACCGCACGCGGACGCACCTTGAAAGACTGCGTGATTCTTTATCGCACCAACGCGCAGAGCCGTGCCATTGAAGAAGTTCTCGTTCGCAATCACTTGCCTTACACCGTAGTCGGTGGCACCAGATTCTATGAAAGGCAAGAAATCAAAGATGTGCTGGCCTATTTAAAACTGATCTACAACCCGTCCGATGGGCAGTCTTTCAATCGGGTCATCAATGTTCCACGCAGAGGATTGGGCAAGACAACCGTCGACCGCCTCAACCAATACGCAATAGAAAGCGGAATCGGTCCCATACAAGCCTGTCTTGAAGCAGAGACGATTCGCGACATTGCCGGCAAAACAGGCAAAGCACTCAGAGACTTCGGCGAAATGGTCAATCGCTGGCACATGCTTTCGAAGACCATTCCTGTTTCGCAATTGCTCGATACATTGCTCAGAGAAACTAAATACATCGACAAATTGCAAGAAGATGCATCTTCGCAAAAAGATGAACTGGCGCTCGGTCGAATTGAAAACGTGCGCGAGTTGATTGCGGTTGCACAAGAATTCGAAAAATCCGCCGATGAACCTGATCTGGACTCATTTTTGACGCGCATTTCTTTAGTCAGCGATCTCGATGCAGTCAGAGAAGGAGAAGACTCCGTCACTTTGATGACGCTTCACGCAGCCAAAGGTCTGGAATTTCCAGTCGTATTTCTGGCCGGATTGGAAGAAGGACTTTTTCCGCACATGCGCTCGCTTGATTCGGAAACCGCCATGGAAGAAGAAAGGCGCTTGATGTACGTCGGCGTCACCCGCGCCGAAGACTCGCTCTATCTGACCCTGGCGCGCAAACGCATGATTCTTGGACGCGGGCCGGCCGGCGGCTCGGGATTCACATCCAATTACACAGTGCCGAGCCGATTCCTGCGCGAAATCACGCCGGGACTTCTGGCTGGCTACTATCCTCCGCCTGCCGGTGAACGGCGCTCCGAAATAGCTCAAGACGATCCTTTCGTCGCCGGCGGATGGGGAAGTGCACCATCAAAAGGCAGCGGTTATCAGTCAGGTGGAAATTCGCGCCCCAATAATTACGGCAGCGGCAACAACTACGATCGCGCTGCCAGCTCCTATGGTGGCGGCGGCAACCGCCCTCAGCAAGCAGGCACTTCTTCCTCCCAGTCACGCATGCAGCCACCGGCACAACCACGTGTCATGCGAAAAGATCCCAACGCGCTGCCGCAGGGACGCACAGCGCATTCGGCTGAAATTAACGCTCCGGTTGCTTTCGAGCGCTTGAGCGTGGGCGACAAAGTCCAGCACGCCAAATTTGGAATCGGAACGGTCGTCCAGGTGATAGGCGAAAAGGACAAAGAGCTTTACAACGTCGAATTCGATGAAGCCGGTCGCCGACTTCTCGACCCGAGATTTGCAAAATTGATCAAGACCACCTAAGAATCGAAATCCAAAATCCCTTCCCAGGCAAGCCTTTCCGGATGCAGGACTAGCCTTTGAATACCGAACCGTTAACGGTTCGGTTTTTAAAATCCGCCCCATAGCAACCGAAACTTTCGATGTTTTTCGCTGCTTTGTTAACTTCACTGGACGAGTTAGGGCTGAAGCGCGCACAGATCTAATAGGATGGTTTGCCAATCGGCGGCATGTCTTTTCAAGGAGTTTTCAGGTGGCAGTAGAACGTACATTTGTGGCGGTAAAGCCTGATGGTGTGGAGCGAATTTTGGTCGGAGAAGTGGTCGGTCGCTTTGAAAAGCGCGGGCTAAAGCTGGTCGGCATGAAATTCATGAAGGTCACAAAAGAGATGGCCGAAAAGCATTACGGTGAGCACAAGGGCAAACCGTTTTACGAGGGTCTGGTTAGCTACATTACCTCCGGTCCAATCGTGGCGATGGCATTGGAAGGCAAAAACGCGGTTGCTCTGGCTCGTCAAGTCATCGGCGCCACCAACCCTAAAGATGCAGCTCCCGGGACTATTCGCGGCGATCTGGCTGTAGAAATCGGACGCAATATCGTGCACGGATCCGACAGTCCGGAAAACGGTGAGCGCGAAATCGGCATCTTCTTCAAGCCGGACGAGCTTGTCGAATGGACCGGCAGCTTGAACAAGTGGATCTGGGAATAAATCCAGGCGTAGTGCCATAACATTTAAGAGGCCGCTCAGTGCGGCCTCTTTTTATTGTTGGCCAGCAATTGTCTCGAGCGCCCTGTCGAACACCGCATCGGCACTCAATTCCGTGAGACAAGCTAAGGTGGTAATTCGGCAAGTTTTTGAAAAACAAGGTTGGCATTCCAGGGCCGTAGAGACTGTCCGGCAATGCGCACCAAAGGGACCATTGCGGCCTATCGGTGTGCTTCCGTAGATGCCCAGAATGGCCGGGCCGCTCATTGCCGCCGCGATGTGCAGCGGACCGGTGTCGCCACCGACTACCAGTCGAGAGCGCGAAAACAATGCCATCAAGTCTTCCAGGCTGGTCTTGCCTGTCAGATCGATGAGGTTGACTGTTTGAGCATGTTGTTTTATTGCGCTCACCAGCCCTTTATTGGCATCGACCTCCGCTTTTCCCCCGATTAAGGCGATCCGATAGCCGTGGGCGGCGAACTTTTCTGCCAGTGCCGCCCATGATGGCAAAGGCCAGAGCTTCGTCACCCAGGTCGTGCCTGGAATCAGCACCACCAGAGGTGCGTGCTCGACTGTTTGATTGGTTTGAGATGGCTGTTGAGCTGCAAATAACTGCTCGATTTTTTGTATCGACTCATCCTTTATAGAAGGAAGGAGAAAATTGCTTTGAGAGGCAAGCACCTTGTCGTCAGAGACATCTTCCTTTTTGCCGCTCAGCGCATTGGCCGCTGCATTGGCAAGGCGCATGTTGTGCAAGACGACATGTTTATCAAAGGAAAAGTAATCGCCGGTATCGATCCTGTCGGTGTACATGAGCGGTGCCATTTCACGGGCGCCGGCGAAGCCAAAGATTTTTCTGGCGCCGGAGCCCCGGCAAATTGCTGCACTCTTGAAAAGACCCTGCAGGTCAATGGCGCAATCGTACTTGCTGTTTTTCAGCTCATCAGAAAATGCCTTAATCGCTTTCGTCGACAGCGATTTGAACTTTTTTTTCTCAAAGACGACCACCCGATCGACACAGGGATTTCCGAGCAGAAGATCCTTAGATAGCGGTTCAACAACCCAGGTGATTTTGGCCTGGGGTAAACGGCGCTTGAGCAAATCGACGGCCGGCAAACTGTGAACCACATCTCCGATCGCGCTCAGTTTTACGACGAGGACTTCCATACAACACCAGACAATTCTTGCCGGGTGAATCATACACTGCCCGCCACACGGGCATCCTGTGAATTTCTTGACAATCCACCGATAACCAAGCCAGGCTCCTGTCTTGCTTTTTCCGACCAATCAGTCTGCAAAAATCCGATCTGCTTGTCGCGCCCGCGCTTGGCCCCAGGTTTGGTGCTCCCCGCCAATGGTGCCTCCCCGCCGCCGATACCACCTCGCCCACGGTGCCTCCCCATCCTCGATACCACTCCACCCCTGGTGCCACCCCACCGCCGATACCATTGCCAAAAGAACCCTACTCCACCCCCGGTGCCAGCGAAACTAACGGGGAAAAGCTGGAAACTCCGTACCCGGCATACGTTTCACGCTTGAAAATAGATACGGCGTCCCGGGTCTGGCTCCAGACTTGCTCCATCACTGGTGCCGGATACCAGACATGCGTACGGCAATTTTGTCGCATCGGCAGGTCCATTTTTGATAGTCCGGTCAAGGCCACTTAGCTGGTCGAGAACATTCTTTGCTGCCTGGCTATAAAATCCGACGCCGGAGGCACCCCTCCCGATACCACAAGAAAGACCGGGTTGGAAGCCCGAAAAGGAAACAGGGGCGCAGAAAATGCCCTTCAGTCCGGCATTCATGACCCCAACTTGCTCACCATTGCCGCACCGAATTCAGCGCCGGATGCGGTACTGGAATCGGCACCGGATGCGGGGGCGTTTCTGCACCGGATTAAGCATGCGGGTAGGAACCACCTGTAGAGGCCGGTTTATTTCTGCCAAAGCGGCCGAAAAGGCCCCGGTCACCGATGCCACCACTGGAGGTAAAACTCGAGAAAGCCGGTCATTATGTGACAGTCCACCTGTTTATCCGCGGCCAAAAAGGCACCATCGGTAATACTCTGTAACTTTTTAACTTTGTGGTATCAGCCATCAAAAGTGGTGCGCACCAGCTGTGGAGCAGGCTTTGCGCTATCACCGCTGGTATCACCGGCGAAGAATATATCCAATCGACGGTTAAAGAGATAGCACCCTTTGGTACAATCTATATGCCACCTTGAGTGGTGGTAGGTGGCATACCAACTTAGCGAGTCGCCCGACATGTATTCGGCGGCCCGGCTGGGCTTTTCGGTTTGCCGAAAAGCCTCGTGCACGAATCGGATTTTGCCCGATCAGTGCCTCCAAATCCATCCCCAAAGCAAAAGGAGTGAAACATGGCCAGTTCCAAATCGAGTAAGTCAGCCAAGTCCAAAGCCAAACCATCGCCTAAGGCTAAAGCGGCTAAACCGGCTCACAAGAAAGTAGTTCGCAAAGTTGTACGCAAAACCGTAGCGAAGCACACAGCTAAGGCTACTCGTCCCGCAGCAGCACGCTCGGATTCCGACTACACGAAATTCAGCGGCAAGTTCACGGTGCGTCTGCCTAAGTCGCTCCACCAAGCGCTCGTTGATCGTGCCGAAAGAGAAGGCGTCAGCCTCAACCTGTTCGTCACCAACGCTCTTTCCCGCACTGTTGCAGTTGCAGGCAAAGGCAAGCGCTAATTAATCAAACGTTCTGTCTGACAGGACCGAGAAATTATTGAAGGAGGACAATGTCCTCCTTCTTTCTTTATCTGGAACTTTTTGTACAAAATTGTGGACCAAATTTAATAGACTCTAATAATTGGCTGCATTGCATTCAACAAACCGGCCCACTACTCTTTTGAGACATTAAACCGATATCAGTTTGATCAATAGTCCATTCTTATCAACTTCATCTTGGATGCCCTGGTGAGACCGGATAGTATGTGCCAGTTCCGAACACGGGCAGACCGAGTTAATTAAGGACTGGAAGCACTTGTCATGAGCAACAATATCCCGATTTTCTCCGCTAAGGAGCAGTATCCCCAAATCGCCCAAGACCTGGAAGCCGCAGTTTTAGAAGTATTGCGCAGCGGCAATTACATTATGGGTCAGAAGAATAAGACCCTCGAGCAGCAAATCGCCAAAATATGCGGCGCCAAGCATGGAATCGGCGTAGCAAACGGCACCGATGCCCTGATTTTGTCGCTCTGGGCGCTCGATATCGGCCCCGGCGATGAAGTAATCACCACTCCTTTTACATTTGCCGCCACCATCGAGGCCATTGCTATTCGTGGTGCGCGCCCGGTCTTTGTCGATGTGGACGAAAAGACTTTCAACATTGATCCTAAAGCGATCCAGCGCGCGATCACGCCGAAAGCCAAAGCGATCATTCCGGTGCACTTGTACGGACAGGCTTGCGACATGGATCCGATTATGGATCTGGCCGATCGCTACGCGCTCAAGATTATCGAAGACAATGCGCAAGCCATCGGAGCAACATATAAAGGAAAACCGACAGGAAGCTTTGGTGACCTGGCCTGCATCAGCTTCTATCCGACCAAAAATCTGGGTGCTTGCGGCGATGCCGGTATGATCGTCACCAGCAACGATCAATTGGCAGAACGCTTGCGCTGCCTGAGAGCGCACGGCTCCAAACAACGCTACTTCCACGAAGAAGTCGGCGTCAACAGCCGCCTCGACGAAATTCAAGCAGCGGTGCTTCTCACCAAGGTTCGCCACCTCGATGACTGGACTGAAAAACGTCGTGCCATCGCCGGAAAGTATTTCGAGGTACTGAAAAACATTCCTGGCATTCTTCTGCCCAACCCGGCAGTTAAAGCTGAATACAGACACGTTTGGCACCAATACACAATTCGCGTTCCGGAAACCAATTTCGGCACCACCGGCGTGACCAAACGTCAGCAAGTAATCGACGAATTGGCAAAACGCGGCATCGGTTCGATGTGCTATTACCCCGTACCGCTGCACCTGCAAGAAGCCTATCAGCACTACGGTTACAAGCAAGGCAACTTTCCGATTACCGAACGTCTGTCCAGTGAAGTTCTTTCATTGCCGATGTTCCCAGAATTGAAAGATCTGGAAATTCAGGCAATCGGACAAGCGATTACCGAAATAATGACCGACCAAGTTGCGGTACCGCCGATTGCGGTGCCGACGCCTCCGGTCGCTATCTAAGCGGCAGGCACAATACGCCTACGCCGTAGAATGGACACGGCCCAAAATGACCACAAAAACCAGTACGACAGGAAGCGGACGCATCAGCAAGGATGCGAAAATTGGTGCCAACACGCGCATCTGCGATGACGTGCTCATCTATGCAGGCGCGCAAATCGGCGACAATTGCATCATCGAGCCCGGTGCGATCATCTACGAGAATGTGAAGCTGGGAGCCAACACATATGTCGGCGCTCAGTGCATTTTAGGCGAACGTCTGTCCGGATACTTGAGCGATCCCACTTACAAAAACCCCTCACTGGTGGTGGGCGACAACTCCACCATACGCTCCGGCACAATCATCTACGCAGACTGCACGATAGGAAAGGGTTTCCAGACCGGGCACCGGGCCGTGATCAGAGAGAAATCCAGTTTTGGAGACATGTGTTCATTCGGCACCATGGCTCAATCGGACGGACACATGGTGGTCGGCAACAACTGCCGTTTTCACAATAATGTATTCATCGCGACATTCACGACCTGCGAAGACGACGTGCACTTCTATCCATTGTCATGCACCGTAGACAGCATGCACCCGCCCTGTCAGAAAGGGCGCGAAGGACCTTATCTCGAGAAAGGCGTCATTGTCGGCGCCAAGGTGCTGATTCTGCCTCGCGTGCGCGTTGGAGCCAAGAGCGTAATAGCAGGTGCTTCTGTCGTCACCCATGATGTGCCGCCGGGCATGGTCGTAGCAGGAATGCCAGCCAAAGTGCTCAAGAAAAGAGAAGAAGTGCGCTGCCATATCGAAGACCGTCCAGCCTATGACGTGGCCATGGAAAACAGCAACTAGTACCGGGAAAACCGCATTCGCGCTCGGTCTTATCGAAACAAAATGTGAGCCTGCCAGACTGAAATTGTGAATGTGCTAGATCAAACTCGAAATGATAGCGATGCACAAGAGACGACACCGCCAACCGGCTCGTCACTGATTCAGAAAAACGCGCTTCCACTGCTAGTCTTCATCATTGCCCTCTCGACATTTCTTTGCTATCTGCCGGTTCTGTTCAATTTTTTCGCCGGGGATGATTTTGTCCACCTCACCTGGCTGAAACAAGCCGATGCTTATCCAACCTTGATATGGAAGAACTTTTATTCGTCCTGGTTGGATGGAACAACCACCAAGTTTTACCGCCCCCTGATTTCCATATTCATGGTCACGGACTACAAAAGCTGGGGGCTGAATGGGCTGGGCTATCACATCACGAACTTGCTCTTTCACCTGACTTCAACGGTGGTTCTCTTTTTTGTCACGCTCAGGTTGGGAAAAACATTTTCCAGTGATGGAGAAACAGCAAAATCAGCTGAGCAATCCACAAAGATCAGAGGCAGCGCAGTCTCTTTCGCCTTCTTCGCATCACTGATATTCGGTCTTTATCCGCTTCATCCTGAGGCTGTTTCCTGGATCACCGGCCGCGTGGACACTATCGTCACGACTTTCATAGTCGTTTCATTCTTTTGTTATATGCAGTGGCGTGACGGCAAATCCATACTCTGGTGCGCCGGAGCGATTTTCTCCTTGATACTGGGATTGCTCTCCAAAGAGATGGCCATCACGCTGCCGGCAACAATGGCTGTCTATGAGCTTCTTCTCTTTTGGGAAAAGGGTGGAGAGAGGAAAACCCTCATACCGGGTGCAATCAATGCGATTAAGGCGATAGTCCCATTTGCCATTGTCATTGCCCTTTATTTTGTCGTGCGCTTGTTGGCACTTGGAACATTCGTGGGCGGATATGACGACTCGCTGTTTTTTATCTCCAACATGAAAGACTTCATCTACGGCTGGCTTCACGCCCTCAAGATGCTGCTCATTCCCGCCAACAAAGACTTCTTCGACTCGCACAATCTGCTTTTGATTTTCTGGCAAGTCTCCCTCGGCTTCATTGCCGTATCCGCATTGGCCAATCTTGCCACCTTAAGAAAGATCATTCCTGTCTTCTTATTTTCGGCTCTCTGGCTCGCTTTAGCACTGCTACCCGTGTACAAAATCTTTGCCATCGCCGATGACTTGCAGGGCAGCAGATTGGCTTACCTGGCGACGGTTCCACTCAGTTTGATCATGGCTTTCGGATTCACGACCGTGCGCATGATTGGCAATCCAAAAGCCTGGATGCGCGCCGCCAATCGCCTGAGAATAGTATGGGGAGCGCTTTTTGTGACCGCAGCGGCAGCCATGCTCTGGACAAACAATCAAGCCTGGGTGGAGGCCGGTCAACAGTCAAATGCGATTCGCCAACAATTGAACTGGCTTTATAAAAACGAGATTGAGGGCGATCCTCAGGTTCTCTTCTTGAGCTTGCCTGATCAAGTGCACGGCGCCTACGTCTGCCGCAATGCTTTATATGGAATGACCAAGAGCCCGCAGATGGACCGCGACATCGAGCACAATATTATGGTCGACAGATTCGAGCCGATCTTGCCTTTCGGTTATCTCAAAGAGTCGCTGAAAGAAGCCCGCGATAAAGTGAAAATCTACCGCTGGGATTTTGCTCAGAAGCGTTTTCAGCCCGTCCTTTTGCCGGCAGCAGGCGAGATAGGACAGTCCATTGCGTTTTCAAATCACTCCGTCAAAGAAGTGGTAAAGCTTGCCGACCATTACGGCATTGCTAATTTCACAGCCCAAGATGATGGCGTGCAGATCAAGACAAATGCTCAAAAGGGCAGGCGTCCGGCAGTAATGCTGGATTTCAACGACAAACTTCCATGCTTTACCACAGACTTCATCGCCATAGACATACAGATGCCGTCGCCGCCTGCTGATGACAAAGGTTTCGACTTGCTATATAAGAACGACATCAATGGCCAGTTCAATCTTATTCATCGGGCCCACGCAAGTTTTATCGCGCAAGACAAGCCGCAGAAATTGATCTTTCCCCTGCGCAGTCTGCCGGAGTGGGCACTGGGTGGGACGAGCAGCCAATTGCAGTTCTATCTTCCGCTCAAGGCCGAATTCAAGATTCTCGGGATTGAGGTAATTCCGGCTCAGCGCCTGATGCCCTCGATCGACTTCAAAAACTCCGGATTCTTAGGCACGAAAGGCTTTCTCCATCTAGGCAAAAACAAACAAAATGGCAGCGTCATTTATGATCTCAGGCAGGTGAAAGACGGCAGTGGAGCCGTATTCGAGCTGACTCGGCCCAATCTCCTCTTTGCCAGCCAGAATGACAAAGAAAAGTGCAATGTCCTGGCCAAAGAGATAAAAGTCTCCGGCACCACCGGCAGTGTTACACTGGACAGGAAGGATTTCCCGTCCCTGGGAATTTACGAGCTGAGAGCCTGGGCCGTTGATAAAGACGGCAATCGCCTGGGTGTAGCCGGAGACCACATCGTCATTTCAGTCGATGATTGAGAATAATATGACCGGCGCCAAAGAGAAAATCAAACTGCATGCCAGCTTAATCGGTCAAAGACTGATCGAAAATGGTTGTCTCAATGGCGAGCAGCTCGATGAGGCGCTCAAATTGCAAAAAGAAACCGGTCTGCTTTTCGGCGAGGTCTGCTTGCTTAAAGGCTGGCTGACCTACGACCAGCTGAAAGAATGCCTGCCTTCCTTGCGCTCCAAACTGGGCGAAAAGCTTCTGGCGGTTGGATACATAACCATCGAGCAGTTGTGGCTGGCTCTATTGGAGCAAAGACATTCCGGCGAACGGCTGGGCGAAATACTCGTGGTCCGGGGCTGGGTCGATCGCGCAGTTTTAGATTCGGTGATTAAATAGAGCAGCGCATGGCGATGCTTCTACGACTCTTCGTCTTTTGGATATTTGAGCAGCACCCTTCCATTTGCTACCCGACGAGTAATGGCGCGGTCGTCGAAATAAGCCAAAAGAGCCATGGCATACTTGCGAGATGTTCCCACTGCCTCGCGAAAATCCCCTGGTGCGATGTCTTTTTTCTGGCGAAATATTTTCGATAATTGTTTGTGCGCTGCATCAATCTTGGAAATCGTGCTGGCATAATCATGCGCCACGACAGTCGCTTTTCCTTCTTTAAACAAGTGTTGCAAAGCCGCCAGCACTCTGCGTTTATCAGTGCTTGTCTGCTTCGCCAGCTCTTCTACTTCCAGGCAGATATGCTCATCTAAAATTGACAATAACTTGTCTGCCAGAACTTTCACTTCATCAGGCGCCTGCAAAAGTTCTTCCTTGGCCGGCAACAATTTTTCAGCCTGGCGAATAACAAGTTTTTTCTCAACAGCTTCCTTGACCAATTCCTGAAAAGCATTTCTGTCCAGCCCGGGCAAAACTTTGTTGCGCAGGGATTCTTGAGAGTTTCTCAGGTCGGATGTTTCAGACTGGCTCGGCTGCGCTGTTTTTTCGACTTCAGAAACTAAACGATCGAAAAGATTCTTGCGAGTAACGGGCGACAGAACAAAAGTAGAAAGACGAGTCAAATTTCCTTTCTCAATCAGTCCAGCGATGGTCAAAGGAAGCGACAAGGGCGGCAACAGGCAAGCAAAGGCAGCATCAGCCAAAAGCCCCTGAGGATTGGCTTTTAGAAACTCCAGAGCGGCTTCATTTTTTTCGCCTGCCGCCAAAAGTTTCGCCAGTCCGACCAGTTTTTCACGTGAGAGCCAGCGTGGTCGCGCTGTAATTAAAATACTGCCGCCGGCCAATCCATCATCGCCATAGCGCAAAACAAATCGGTCGCCGGGCTCGGCAATCAGCGGATTGAAAAGGGTAATCTGAGCAACGAACGAGGTCCTGCCGCTCGGCTCCACAGGCAGACTCTCCATCCATCTGACTGCACCCTGACACTCGGCAGTACCGTGATAAAGTCGGGCCGGTTGGCCGAGCACATGCTGTTGAAAGTTCTCCTCAAGCGTCAAGCCCGGTTGCCCCAAATCGACAATCAAAGTGCGGGTGGGTGAACATTGCTCGCCCACCACTACCTGTCCTCGTGCCAACGCCTTGCCATCCTTCAAGGAAAAGTTGATAGCCAGTCTTTGTCCGGCAGTGGCGCTGGAAACCGAGCTGTTGAAGGTCTCCAAACCGCGCACTCTTGCTTTGATATTTCCAGGTTCGATCAAAAGATTATCGCCTTGAGAAATGGCCCCTTTTACAAGAGTGCCGGTCACGACAACGCCATAACCGACGATTGAAAAAACGCGGTCGATGGGAAGAAACGGCGGCGCATTCAGGCGTGCGCTTTCTCTTTCTCCCGCGTCCACCAGCGCATTTACCAACTTCTCGATCAATTCCGGAAAGCCGGCTTTGGTCACATTTGAAACTTCGGCAACATCAACTAGAGTCAAATCAACCCTGACAAGCAGATCCTTAGCCAGGGCAATGGCATCGGCAAGCTGAGCCGGGCTGGCCATGTCGCATTTTGTCACTACCAGAAGAACTCGCTTGATGCCCAGGGCACTGAGGATTTTTGCATGTTGTTCGGTTTGCGGCATCGGACCTTCATCGGCCGCCACTACCAATAGTGCCATATCGAGCCCGCCCACTCCGGCCAGCATGTTCTTGAGAAACTTGCCGTGCCCCGGCACATCGACAAAACTGACGACTATGTCTGTTGCCACTTTGGGGCGGCTCTTTCTCACCGTTTCGGCCGGCAATCGCAAATGAGCAAAACCGAGGTCAGTGGTCATCTGTCTGGCCTTCTCTTCTTTGAGACGATCCGGATCGGTTCCGGTCAGCCCTCGCAACAGGCTGGTTTTTCCATGATCGACATGGCCGGCAGTAGAGACGGTGAAATAGAGAGTATCTATGCGCTTTATCGAATCAGACGTTGACATGAGGGCTCAGGCAAGCAACCAACGGTAAGAGAATTCTAAACCTATTAATGACAAAGTGGCGCTATGCACACTGCACGCTGTTGCCAAGCACAATTAGTGCATAGCCAAGGCAACGACTTCGAGATCGGTTTTGGATGTCCCTGTCGCTGAGCATTAGGCGGCTGGAATGTTTGCCAGCCGACGTCCTTGTAAAATCGCCAGGTATTCTGTGTACGAGGATAGCCAGTGCTTCACCAATTAATCGACCCAATCTTGCAGGTAATCAGAGATCAAGTAGCTAACTGGAGCTACGTTGGCGTCGTCGTGATGATGGCCATCGAATCGGCCAATATACCTCTGCCCAGTGAAGCAATCATGCCGACTGCAGGAATACTTGTTAACGAAGGAAAGATGAACATTCACCTTTCCGCTCTTGCCGGTGCAATCGGTTGTGTTGTCGGTTCGATACCGTCCTATTTTCTCGGTCTCTACGGCGGCCGCCCATTCCTGCAAAAGTACGGAAAATGGCTGCTTCTCAAAGAGAAGGATCTCGACCTGGCAGACAAATGGGTGACAAAGTATGGCGACATTACCTTCTTCATTTGCCGCATGCTGCCTGTCGTCAGAACTTTCATCTCTTTTCCGGCAGGCGTGCTGAAAGCGCACTTCTGGATGTTCGTCGGCTCCACCTTCATCGGCTCTTTGATCTGGTGCTATTTCCTCACCTGGGTGGGCATTGAATTCGGCAAGAATATGGAAGTGTTTGTTGACCTCTGGCACAAATTCGATATCGCCATTGTGCTGGTCGGACTGGTCTTAGGCGCCATTTACCTGAAGCATCACTTAAAACACGAATAGCTGGTTGCCCTGCAAATCGTGGTTAGGGGAGGTCTAAGACCTCCCCTATTTGCTGCTGCTTGCTCGGCAAAAAAAGTTAGTTTACAGGCGAAGCGGTTTTGGCACTGCTTTTTGAGAGAGTAGAAAGCATTTTCTCTACGGAAAGTCTCTGGCGCTTTGCCAGAAGTGTCTCCATCAAAGCACCGAGCACTGTGGCAAATCCAGCCAGCTTGAGCGACTGAGCCAGCGCCCTGAAAAGTCCTTCGGACACGCTTACTCCGTTGACAAAAAAAGTGTAGTGCCCCTGCAAAAACGCATAGTCCATCAATTGCGATCCGCCAAGGAAAAGTGCAGCCAGAGCGAACATCCACAGGCTTGCTCTTTGTGAAAGCAGTTCGCGGCGAAAGAGAAGGGCAACAGTCAAAGCAAAAACAGCATAACCTGCTTCCACCAGAGTGCGATAGGATGCCAGTTCAAAACCAGCTACAACAGGGCGTCTTCCGGGTTGTCCCATGAATTCGCTCAATGATTGGGCCAGTGGTCCGGAATTCTCGTGAAATTGAAACAGTTCATCAAATCCGAAATAAGCGCAAGCCCCGCACACAATTGACCAGAAGATGGCAGCCGACAAGGCTGAGGCTTTTCCTTGAGCGCGAGTAACTACAATCGCTGCCGCCACAAACGAGCAGAAAAACAATTGCAGCGCGTTGTAGACGCTGGCCGGTTGCCACTCTTGAAAGTATGTCTGGGGTGAATTGCCGCCTGCACAAGCACAGACCATGCACATGGCCGCGGCCATCGCCAGCGGAATGAAGACGGGTGAGTTCATGGGCTGATCATACGTTTATATTTCCGCCGCATTCGGCTTTGTAATTAAAACCGTGCTCAAAAAACGCCAAAATCAGCGTTTTCTAACAAATGCATGGCCAATCTGAAAGCCCGCACATAAAAGCGCAAAGGCGCTTGAGACAAGCATTTTTGGCGGTCGGACTTTAGCACTACAGATGGTATCAGTCTTTGCGATACTGCCGTTTTCGAGTGTCTTCGCGAATCTCCAGCAGATCTTGCAGGAGTTTTTGGCGGTCCGGCCCGTCCCACTCTTTCAGCCAGTCGGTTATGGCTTGCTGAATCATGCCGCTTTTATCCGGAGAGTGGGGCCCGTAAAGGCGTTTCAATTCAAGCCAGATGGACTGCAGAGCAGCCAATTGCTCGGAGGGCAGCTTGACTGTGTAAGCGACATATTTCCTGCCGCCAGTGGAAACAACCGGCAACGTCTTCGGCGCGGCGCTGTCAAAGGCAATGGTCTGTTGCTCCATTGACTCGGCATTCTTGTCGCGGTCGTCGTCAGGCATCGTTCCCCACTGGTCTTTTTCAAGCTCTCGCCGTCAACATTGTATTACAGGCAACTGATCAATTCGATCAAATCGACCAATTCGACCGGGCGCCAGCGTTAAGGCAGAGGAAGTCCGCTCTCAATGGTCCGATTTC
>CAZHEZ010000169.1:0-4073 GCA_964531315.1 uncultured Candidatus Obscuribacterales bacterium
TCACTCAGCGATTCGCAGCTACTTTGTGGCCAAAATGGCATTGGAGAAGTTGAGCTGCGCGCGCAATGGTGCAGGTGCTGGCATGGGTGATAAGTTGGGTGCCTACCTGCAAATCTTCGAAACGACGACGGCCTTGGTTGGCTGATTTGCTGGCTTCTAAAACGGAAAGATTGGGCGCTTCGAGCAGTGCAAAAGTACTGCTCGAATCCGTCGATATCCGAGAAAGCGAATACCTATGGCAAACAAACCAAAGCGACCTCTGGAGGGATGGTACTGGCAAGGAGTGGTGACAATCGCCATATTCTTGCTCGGATTAATTCCGGCTACTTCACTAGCTTGCGCGAGCATATCCATGGGCCCAACCGGATACATCGTATTGCTGGCGATGTTGGTCTTCGTGCAGTTCTACATGCTGGTTGTTAGAGACATAGCTGGTCTGCGCCACTACCGACGGTTTTATCCCTGGATGGTGTTTCTAATCACTCTGCTGGCGACGCTGGCACTGGCAGTTCTCTATGCACTGCCAATGCTGCAACAGTACGCCTTGCACACAATCCGATAACCACACCGGTTACAAAAGGACTGGCAGTCCTCACTCAGCAAAAGTAGAGGGCGCTAACCAAGCACCCTCTATTTTTCGCTGAATGAATATCAATAAAAACCACCGGATATCGGAATCTTAGTTCTTTAGACTTTTTTACTACTGTCTCTAGTATAATTCGATAAAAATAGAAAAAACATGCAAAAAAAACAGCAAGGCGTGCCGAGAGTTATTTGCATCTCGCCTCACGCCCAGCCGCTTCAGGAGAACAACGTTGTCTTGATCCTTAGAATGTCTCCACGTCGCTGCCATCGCCTGCATAAGTCTCTGAGGTCACCTTTGTCTCATCAACAGGCAGATAGTATTCGATAGCGCTGACACCGTTTGGACCATTATCAATCTCGTACTGCCTGCGAACGAAATCACCGTGATAAATAGTTTCGCCGGGATTCGGGTTTTGCACTTTCACATATGCAACGCGGCTGCTTCCGGAGCTGCGACGGTCATCTCCGATATCGCGCTTAACGAGAAAGAATTTCGGCTTGGTATTTGAGTCGGTCATTTCTAAAACATCTCCTTGTTAGCAGAGCGCACCACTTCGGTGCGCTCTATTCGAAAAAAACCCGGCTAGATTCTTCAAGGTTAGACCTATGGCAAGATCTCTCTTCTTGCTCAATCGTGTCTGCATTCAAACTTGCTTTGTCGAGAGCCTGTCCAGCTGCCGAACGGAAACCCATCAGCTATTTCTTGCTTGTTGGCGCGGGCTGGTTTTCGTCGTCATACATGATCTTTTCACGCAGGAAGGATGGCTTCCAGGTGTCCAGCAGTATCAACACAACCAGCCCGATGAAGATCGGATTTTCGAGCATCGTCATAATGCTGGGCATTACGAACGGTGCGGGATTCGCCGACCAGGGATTCTGGTAGAACGAATAGATCAATCCGAACAGAAGCAGCGTGGTCTTCAGCACGAGAATTGCCAGAAAGTCGGCGGGGTAACCACCTTGGGTTCGGCTGTGGCGCTTGCGGATTTCGTAATACGCGCAGTTGACGGCGAGTGTCACGATCAAGGCCATCAGATCGTTCCAGGACAGTGGAC
The DNA here is from genome assembly GCA_964531315.1 of uncultured Candidatus Obscuribacterales bacterium. Classification (GTDB taxonomy): domain Bacteria; phylum Cyanobacteriota; class Vampirovibrionia; order Obscuribacterales; family Obscuribacteraceae; genus QKMZ01. The sequence continues at coordinate 1,641 of CAZHEZ010000169.1, forward strand.
CGATCCACATCGGGTTCGCTTGTCGTGGCGTGAACCCCAGCGTTGCTGCATAGATCAGCACGAGAGGATACACCATCAGGCCGAACATTAGTATTGTCCGCCCCACGAACTCAATCGCGTTTTCCAGCCAGTGGTCCGGTTGACCCGGAGCCGCGAAGTTGAACTGTCCGCCACCTTTGAACAGGTTTTTCGGACGACGTTCTTCCCAGACTTTGGCAATCTTCGCAAAGACCGATCCGCCATCTTGTGAGACGGCGGGCGCTGCGTTTTTTGCATCGGTGCGCGAAGCATCGGAGCGCTGTTGGGAGTCGCGACGGTTTCCGTCACCACGTCCGCTATTGCCACCGTCACTTCGGCTGCCGTTGCCGCCTTCAGGTTTGTTGTTGGAATTGGGTTGATCAGTCATTGCATTTGTCCCTTCTAGACTCAGTTTTGATTTGTGAGTTTAGGGTTCCGGGCAGTGACAGACTCTCGACAAAAAAAATTTGAATGCCGTGCATTGACATCGGGCATAAGCCAAATAGGTAATTGTGTTGGCTTTATGGAATGACTGGGTTTTTGCCTCGAAGATTTAAAGAGAAGAGAGATGCTTTCAACCTAGCAGTCGAGCAATGGATTACAAACAGTTTCCCAATAGCTTGAGGCAACATTGACATTAATCCGTCGAATATACCCATTTGCGCAGCTTGTCACGTTGAGTCAATTGTCGTGAATCGTTCAAAATGAATCAGCTTCGCAAGCGCTGCCAGTGTCTAAAAATGAAGCGTTGAAACCCGCCAAGGTTCACCGGAATTTTCTTTGTCCGCGACTTGTCTATTGGACCGAGACTCCAGTACGGTCAGATCACTGCTATCAATACATTCAAATCAACAAGGAAACATCAAGGGAAAGACTCAAGAATCGCTCATCCATCAAGAATAAATCTTGGACCGCAGACAAATGAGTTTGGGCAGTATTTTGCCCGCCATTGATAGGCAGAAAAAACGTCAAGAATCACTAGTAGAAAGGACATGTGATGAGTTCCGTTCGCAAGCAGACGAGCGGAACCTGGAGCGACTATCTTCTTTTGCTGGTATTGGCACCAATCGCATCGATGGTGTTACTGCTGGCAGGATCTGGACAATCAACCCAGGCAACCGCAATCGGGTCACCATCTGTGGTGACGCAGCCAAAGCAGACAGTAATGCCTGCTCCCACAAATGCGACTTCGCCCACTCCAGCGACAAACGCCACGCCTGTCGCAACTAATTCCCAAAAGCCAACGGTCGACAGTGAAAACGCTGCATACTTTCTGGCCAAATACGGCGAGCACATCTACCCCACGTTGCAGTCAATGCCGGCAGATATGCTCACCTGGTATCTGACCTGGATCCATCGTGTATCGCTCTATTATGGCGTTCCAGAAGAAGATATCCTCACTGTTCACTATGCAGAACTGATGGGCGGCGGCTTTAATCCTCTGGAAACACGGCGCAGCAAAGCTCACGCCGGAGGACCAGGGCAAATCATTCCGCAGACCTGGAACGGCTGGAGCTGTGGAAGCTACCAGACAGTCTTCATGACCGATCCAGCCAGTATCGCGAAATGCGGCGGCATAGGCACGGACTTCGACGGTAATGGAATTGCCGACATCGACAGCCTGCCCGACAATCTGGCCGCGACCGCAAAACACATCAAAAGAGACGGAATAACAACGGCTCTTCGCACTGACAATGCGCGGCATGAAGTGGTGCTGACCGATGCGCTGGCACTCTACAACAGCGGAACCACATACTGGCAGGCCTCTGCTCTGACTCGCACATACGTCGGTATAGGACTGAAATGGTGGAGGGCGAATCGTGATTTGATGTCCGCCTACTTATCTGCATACGTGGCCAATCAATGAGTCCGGCATCTCCACTTCGCAATCTGGTGTGCATATCGTGGCACCTGCTTGCCGCGCCCCATTCGCTCATTTGTCGCTGAGGCATATATGCCGTTATCTGCTGAAGAAATCCTCCACCTGTTGTGAAAATGCACTGTTTGCACGATCGCGACAGGTGGAGAATTTGGAAAATAAGTTTTGAAGCGAATTATTAGTTTCGTCTTTATTGTCTGCGTTTCTTAAAAGAACATTCTTGAATGGGCTCCCTTTTCGCAAAAATATTTTTCTTTGAGAACCACTTCTTTCGCCCTGGGTACAAGACCCTGATTCTCATCAAACAGAAATCGAAAGCAAATCGCAATGGCCAAGAAAATCATCGTAGGCATCGGCATCTTCACGGTACTGGGCGTCCTTTACCTGATCGCCAGCGGTCAAATTAAAGCCGGTGAGGCATACGCACTGATCATTGTGCTGATCATTTTCGTCTTGCCGGGGCTAGCCCGGTTCCTCAAGTAAATTCAGCGCGTCAAATGAAGTGGGAGCGAGCGATCAAACTCGCTCCCCATGCC
>CAZHEZ010000169.1:4083-17925 GCA_964531315.1 uncultured Candidatus Obscuribacterales bacterium
GCCAGATTCAATTCTGCGAATTGACGAATCATCCATGCCTGCAATATCTGCTAAATGACACATCCAGTAAATCTATAAGAAAGGCATCTGAAATGTCTCATCTCCAGCTCCTCAGCAAACTTGCCAAAGCCTCATTCCAAAACAAGATCAAAATCGTATTCGAGCAAACTATCGTCAATGAAGACCAAGCCGCCTCAATGCTCAATGACCTTGTCTGGGCGGAATTATCAAACGGCTGGCTCGGCGATGCGGCTGTTGCAGTATTGGGCTACGAGGAGGCCAAAGACTGGCTGCAAACGCTCTTTGTCACAGCCATCTCGCTGACCGCCCAAAAGCGGGCGCCAACCGGGCTGGATATTGAAGGTTTCTTCTTGGACGCCTGGCTGGAAAGCGGGCGCACCAGGGCGCTGTCCTTGATGTTTCACGCAGCCGCTGTCGAAGCACAACAATCCGGTGATTACCAGCGCCTCCACGCGCAGATCATTCCTATCTTCACAGCCGCCACTTCCAGTGACGAGGCGAAGCTTCTCTACCGCATCGCCTTGAGCCGGCACATTCTGGTAATGACCGAAAAGTTACCGAATCTTCTACCGGAAAGCGGCTTGTTCGCGCTTCTTCAGTAGACAATCTCAGGTATAAACAAGCAGGATGGCGAGTAATATCGCCATCCTGGAAAAACAGATCGTTGTCCTGTTTGCAAATTAGAGAAAAGCATCACACTCAAACTTGATCTTTTGCGACACCAGCAATCAGTTGATTGTATTTTTCCAATTGCTGTTCATCAAGAATATCGGTAAGCGATTGGCTGGGCAGATTATGCATAAGAGTGGCAAAACGTGCCACATCATCTTTGCCTAAGTTTCCATCGTTCTGGTTGTTGAGCAGCTGATCAAGAGTCATATCAATATCGTCAGCCGCGTTCTTCCAATCCGCTCCATCTTTAAGGCCGCGTGCCACACTGTAAATCATTGAGCCGGCACCGCCGACAACTAAAGCTGTAGATGCAAACCCAGAGGGAAGCTCCAAGAGGGCTCCGGCTGCAATTGCAGCACCTTCAAAGGCCAGGGATGGCAAATTGAGAGCGGCTGCTTGGTCTACTTTTGCATCCGCTAACTGTTTGGCGTCTTTCATGATTCGAAAAGCAGAATCTTCCGCAATGCTTGTCGTCGGTGACTGCGACGCATTCGTGTCATACGAATCGCTGTATAAAGCATCTGAAACATTAGTATGAGCGGCCGTTTTTTGATTGACGCCGGCTGGTTCGATTGTTCCATCTGCCATTTTTCTATTCTCCCGTACATTGTTCTTGTCAAAACTGTAGTCGTGAAGATAGCCGCGGTCAGCCAGGGAAACACGAAAACATATGGTTTGCTCCAATTAGCGCAGCTTGCTCTCTTTTCGTAACTATGTAGAACGCTGTTATTTGGCTAGCGCTAATTGAAGAATCAACAGCAAATTAAATCCGCGCCGGTTTACATATAAAAATACGACTGTTTGTAATTACTGCTGGACAGAGCCAGCCTGATGCGATACGCAGTATTAAGAAACACATTGACTGCAGAGGCGGAAGTGGCCATGCTGAAAATATTCTCTCTTTACGATACAAACCGGGTAAGCCGCCAGAAGCACAGGTTCAACCGAAATTACGCAACTCACCAGGCAAGCGATTGCCCGTGATAGCGGATTGATCAAAATGGAGAAGCCTTGACCACAAATACATCGAATCTGAAAGCAGCCCACGAAGCATCCTTTGCCAATGAAAAGCAGATTAAGAACAGCCAGACCTGCGGCTGCTTTTTCTGTCTCAACAAATACCCGTCAAAGCAAGTGGTTGACTGGGTGAATGAAGAGCAGAAAGCGCGCACTGGGATTTGCCCTGAATGTGGTATCGACTCTGTGTTAGGTGATGCTTCGGGCTATCCCGTAAGCGAGGAAGCATTTCTGCAACAGATGCAGGAGTTTTTCTTTGGACAGGTGGATTTCCCGACCGAGTAAGAGAACATCAATCGTGAACGCTGCGAGTCCTAGGAGACTGTAGCGCAGTCGCTTTGTCCTTGCAGCAACACCCGCGACGGCGACCCGGCAAGAGAGAGAGATGTCCGCGTGATGCGGCGAAAGCGATGGGCTTCGCCGCATCTATCACTGAGTCAGCTTCCTGTAAAACGAAATCGAAAGCTCGCAAAAATCGAAAGGACGTCGAATGAAACCAAGTCACTTCAAGTTCGCTGCAAAATTAGTGGCCGGCACACTGGGAGCGATCGTGTGCGCATCGCTTTCCTTGCCGACTCTGTTGCTGGGCATTGTCTTCAGTGCGCTCCTGGCGTATGCCGAACCTCGCCGCAAGGCAAGCAGGTTCGTCGGCATCGGGCTAATAGTTGCTGTCGTGCTTGGCCTGGCAGGTGTTGGATTTATTCTCTATCTGCTCACCACTTTCGGCGGAGCCTTCCTGGGTATCTTCATCCTCGAACTGGTGCTGGCCCTTCTGGCAGCGATGTAAGTCGGCTTGGTGCTCGTCACCTATAAATTGAGCGCCATATACGCCGTCACCATCCGAACAAAACAAAAGCTAATCGATCGCAAACAAATGAAAGGGAGAACCATGCTTGAACAGCTAGTCGCAAGATTGCGCAAGGCGGTGACAGAAGAAGAACTGATGGCCATTGTCCGGGAAGCGGCCGAAGACTCAGTCTTGCAGAACCGCATTATCGACATGTTGACTCTGGCACAGCTAGAGGCGGTCAGTGCGGCACTTTTAGCTTCTGCAAAAGAGCAATTCGGTGCCGACTTCGCACACTTCATCAAAAGCTACGTCCCAGTCACTATTGCGTTTCAACGAGCTTTGGCCAAGACCGATCTGTCGGTCCCCGATCCAGCTCTGCGTCGCCATCTGATGGGATTGCTCGACGACTGAATTCGCCGTCCTAAGTCCTTCTGCCGTGTTCTTCCACAATCAATGAAATACGAGCGGCTGCCAAAGGTGGCCGCTCGCAATCTCCACCGCCTTTCAGTTTTGGTTGATATTTTACTACTGTTTATAGTGACAAGGCAATTTTTAAAAGTCTGTCAGCGCCGCGGATGCTTCGCTCAGTTACGCCATCTGGTAGACAGTTGTTTGGCCCTGAACAGCTGTCTATCAGACGGGGAGGACCCCAGTTGGCTAGAATTCCATGTCGGAAAACACATATGCGAGGACACCATCCAGCCGATGGTCCTTCATGTAGAAGACGGTACTATGCCCGACTTCGCGGCAATTCACTTTCACATCAACGGTTAGTAGCGTGAGCGACGGCTGGGCGTAAAAAGGAGAAAGACTCCACAGGAGCAGATTGAGACTGTAATGCAAAAGAAAAGCAGTGCAACCGGACCATAAGTGGCGCGTGCATACAAAACAGCAGAAGGTGCTGACGCTGCCAACACAACCAATCCGCCTAACTTGCGCAAAATTGATGCCATTCTTGATTCCTTTCTTACCGGATCGATTGATCCGTCTTTTACTATTTGTTTCGACTGAGGCGCTCCTGATTCCATAGAGCCGGACCGACAGCTGCTGCTATCAGGTTTAGAAAAAAGAGCGCAGCAAGCAAAATCCACTCGATTGCACATGTGCACCCTAATAGAACCGCCACAAAATGCAGCAGCAATACAATGCCGCCGCCCAGCACTGCCCATAATACCAGCGCCTTGATCAAGCGATGGATTAACGTAGCAAAACTCATCCGTTTTCCTCACTTTCGCCTGATGCAAGATAAGAGTTTTTTGTTCTCAAAATGCTATGCAATCAATTGCTAATTCAGACAGTTCGAACAGTCTCATTTAGAAACTGGAAAAAACTCTCGGCTGGTGGATAGGTGGTGTGTATAGGGAGTTCGGCTCGCTGAATAGGATATTGAATGTGGATTCGACCCTATGTGTTGAACAAAGCAATAGACAAGCAGTAATTTGAGCATTCATGGAAAATCGGCAGCTTTCACTGGCACAACTCCCATTTTTCTCATTTGATCGCCTTAGCGCTAATTGAATGTCACTAAATTTCCCCAAAATTGCATTAGAAATGTCCCAGCGGTCTAATTCGATTCCTCGCAGTTTAGAAGCCCTCAGCCTCGTGCGACTGCGCCAGTTGTCGCAAATTAGTTATTGCCGGGAGCAGCCGAAATGAAGACGTGCTTAGAATCAAATCGACCGATCCATAGAGGGGGCGAAAGATAAAATGTGCCGATTAGAGGAAAACAGACCGAATTAAGGGGGAGTTGCAGACTGGCGCCACTATATGCCGGGCATATAGTTATAGACCGAGCCCTCAATTTCATACATCCACCCATAGGTCTCTTACTATGCAAATAAAGCGGCGAAGAGGGGCGACTCTGGGCCTTGTTGCCGTCCTAGTTTTAGTCTTGGTCGTCTTAGGCGTCGGATTCTTCATACTCACAAAAATGTTGGGAGGCGGAAGAGAACTGGCCAACTCAGTAGACGCCGGTACTCTCAACGTTGCAAAACGCGCATTTCTCAATCCCTCAAAGGCGGCACGTGATTTTGCCAATCCCGATGTCGCTTCAAATTTCGAGATGCTCTCGCCTGACGGAAAGTTTCGCCTGGAGAATTACAATCGCCTGGTAGCGCAGTCCATGATTGTTGCCTTAAACGCCAAAGATGAAGGCACTTCGGCGGCTGCCAGCAATGCCAAGAAAGTATGGGACGCTCTCAACGACGTAGCTCAATTTCTGCGCACCAATCATGGCAGTTCAGCCGTTATGGGAGGGTATTTTCAGAATCTTGCCGGAGTGAACAATTTGAAGATGTTAGGGCAAAACGGCATATCGCTGAATGGCTATGACATTTCCTTCACTGCCCGAGGCGAGTCCACAAACGTTTTCGTAAACCCATTGCTGTTATCGACTTTCACCGCGTCCTCCTTACCGATGAGTTCCGGTTCGCGCAAGTCGCCAACCGGCAACCAATTTATGGCTGGCTACACACCACTTTCCGTCGCTCTTTCGACAGGCACTCTTGTCTTTAGTGGTGTCCCCGTCAATCCGCAAGACCGCCCTCACCTGATAGGCGGATTTATATTCGACGGCGGAAAGGATCCTGCCTTCATGCCCGGATATCCAGCTGAAGTTTTGCCGCCTAACAGCTTTCGCTCGGCTGGAGAATCGAAGGAATCGCACACTCAGACCTTCGGCGGCGCCGTAGCTTCGGCGATCGTCGGCTCCCTGGATAGAGAGTACGAAGCAGCCATTCCCAATGGCTATATCGAAGTCAAAAACGGCCCTAGATTCGACGCACCAACTGGAGAGGTAGCCTTTTACGACAAGGATATTTTTGCCCATGCGCTGGCCGGATTAGGTATTGACGTTGCTCCAGGCAACAAATGGTTCTGCCGAGGCTCCGACAATGAAGTGGCAATTGGCGATATCAAAGCATACGACAGCAGCCTCAACACAATACCCAATCAAAACGATTTAGCTAATGATTTAATGGAAAATAGCGGTATCCCAAGTCCCAGAAACCTTCTGGCAGCCAAAGAGATCGCCGACGCAGTCAGCACCTGGGGCAGCAAGAACCTGATCGATCGCTGGGTCGATGTAAACAAAATGGGTATGGATGCCAAAGTCTGGATGCGCAATCACAATTTCCCAAATTGCGCATTATCCCTCAAGTACATACGCTATGGGAACGGAGATGAAGCAAAGGACTGCAGTGAATTTCACAAGATTGATGAATACACTAACTGCGAGTGTCACTGGCAGCAATACGATCGCAATTTCAGGGGCAACGACCAAAGTTCTAACTGCGTTGCCATGCTGCCAAATTTCAAAAAGGGTTACAACCAATATGGCACTGCAAATTTGAACAACAATGCAGCCAGTGGTTTTACCTGCATGGAAAAATTCAAGGTGGATGTTTTGATAGCCAGAAAGGACTGCACAACCTGCAAGACAGTTCATCCGGATAGCCAAGAGAGTGGAATGAAGGCCTTCAAGTACGGCATCCACTATGCTGCGCCTGACTGTTATCACAATTTTGGCTCTGTTGATACACCATTGAATTTGCTTAAACACGTGGACTCCGCACCACAGGCTCCCGGTTGTGCTCAAACAACCATCGTCGATTTTCTCTTCAAGAGATGCCAACAAATCAAACCGACAATTGCTCGAACCGAAATTGTAAATGCGCTTGGAACAATGCCACTGCCTCTGGGCGCCACTCTTTACATGTACTTAAAAGACGGCAACCTGGTTATGACTGACCAAAAACCGCCAGCTGCTGTGGCGGGCTCGCTGCCTGATGGGCAGGGCGGCACATCGCCAAAAATGACTTGTGGAAATCCCTACAACGTAATCGGCCTTTATGTAGATACATCGCTAGAACCAATCGAGATGTTGCCGAATTACTCATATGACTTTTTCCACAACGACAAAATGCGCGAGACAAAGATCGCAAAGCACGACATACGTGACACCGGCAGAAATTCCTTCAGTGATATGCCTGTCATATCAGAAAAGATGAAAAAGGTTTGGGTCGATCCGCCGGGCAGCACTTCCACTGCCGACAAACCACCATATAAAACCGACCGAGACCCCAATATCGACGGTTCATACCCCGGTTGGGCATTTCGGCAGGCCGAGCCCGCCACCTGCACCGACAGCGCAAAATGGATTCCGTCAACCGGATACAACAACCTTCTGGGGCAATTGTATTTTACAAACTCCTGTGATGGCGGCGGTCAATTCTGCCAACCGAACTGATTGCCAGAAAGAGCAGCGACAAAGATTGCTTTTCTGTTCGCGTGCTCGCGCTAGCATTGCAGATTAACTGATCGACGTAGTTTCCTGAGTGACACTTGCACGCGGTGTTCTTATATTGATTGCGTAGTGCAGTGACACTAATCTTTCATAGAAACGGTGCAAACTGAATGCTCAATTCAGAGCGTTCGCACTCGTCCGGGCTCACCGGCACCATTGCTAAACTATCCAGTTTCATATGACTATGGACTATCAAACCAGCCATTCAGATGCAACCAGCGCCACACCCAGTGCTGCAGCATCTACTGCAGCCTCCGACAGCATGCGCGCGGAAGCTTTGAGCTCCGGCAATCAGACCAATGACAGTCAGCGCTCCTTGAGCGATCAGACTATAAAACAATCTGCAGATGCCGTCCGAGACGCACTTGGAGTCGACAAATATTTCGGACTGGGTGCCGTTGATAAGGACAAAGTAATCGCCATCATTTCGACCATGAACACGGCCGACAAACAAGCATTGGAAGATGCGTATGATTCGAAATATGGTGCCGACGGCACGGACCTGCAACAAATAATCAACGAGCGCATGACGCAGAAAGACTTTTTCGATATTCCACATGACTATGGAGCCGACGCAACATTGAGCGTCCTGCAGCGAAGCAGCCCGGACCCGCAATTCAGTCAACGGATTCAAAACGTTCTGGATCGTGTCGAAGCGTCTCCGCAGGACGGCGGAGCCGAAAAGGACCTCTTGTCGATACTTTCGGTGATGAACTCTCAGGACACAAAGACCCTGATCGGCAGCTTTACCAATGGCGGCACCGATGCTTCATTCATCACGAACAACGCCTCAATCAGCGAGAAAACCCGCGCCGTAGCAGCCGTCTACTTGAAGGGCGTGGACAAAGTCACCGACGATGACCTCGTTAAATTGGCCGATATGGCTCTCGATAAAAAGGACAATTCTCTTTTTAATCAACTTATGGCGCGCACATCCCAAGCTGCACGCGATTCATATTCCGCCTTGAGTCTTGTGCCAGCGCGTATCAAAAATCAGTTTTACTGGGCCGATCAGGATCTGTCGCTGGACTATTTGCAGACAGGACATGCAGGATTAACCAACCTCGTCAAAGAAAACACGCACTGGTTGCATGAGAACAAATCAGCGATTGTATTGGCAATTGACAATGCCACTCCAGAAGAAAGACAGATGTATGCGACCGGGCGAAAATGGGAGCAAGAGAAGGTTTCACCGGCTTCGGCTCAAGATCAAGCCGCCGTTGCATTCTATAAATCATTGCACGACGCTTTCAAATCGGCAGCTTACGATTGGGAAGTGCAAGGCTGGGAAAGCCGTCTCATCAATAACAGCGATTCAACATTAATTGAGACCATAGCAAAAACCCACCACGACGGATTGCTTGGCTCTGCAATCGGAAGCGGCACAAATACCGATCAACTCTTTAACACGCTCAACAATATGGACGCGGAAGACTGGAGTAAATTAACCGGTCTTACTGTAGATGGGAAACCATTGCCGGATGGCAAAGCTGTTTCCGATGCCTTCAAAACAGATTTGAATTCAGAAATCGATGCTTTGGGTTTGAACATTGGGGACCGCAATACAGCCAGGGCAATCATTGATGCAAAGGCAAAAGCAGCAAACTTTTCAGAATCCAACAAAACCGACGACATCCTCAAGGTTCAAGCGAGCTATGCGGGCTTTCTGGGCATCGGGCGTGACAGCGACAAGCTTATGGATGGCTTGGTCAAGATCTCTGAAGCGCAACAAAATCAATATCGCCAGGACCCAGATTTCAAATCGAAAGTAGACGCCTATGTCGGGCAACTAGATGACGGTGCACAAAAAATATTGGGCTCGCGCATACTGGAGAAATTAAGCAACGTCAGCGCCGAAACTCCACTTGCTCTGGATAGTCTGGATCTGTTGCTCCTGCATAGTCTCGACAAAAATAATCATGCAGTCTCAATTGTCGAGGAAATGGAAAAAACTTGCCAGACAGACGCAAATGCTCGCAGCGCTCTGGCAAATGGGACTGACATTCAGGGCGCATTGCAGACACAGCTTGCCGATGCCATAACGCGCCAGGAGCATCAAGGGCTGGCGTCAATTGTCGCTGTCAGTGAGGATGAGCGCAGAGATGCTCTCAGTAAAGCCAAAACAATAGTTGACGACATTGTCCAAAGTGGCTTTGCACCAATTCAAACTGTCTTGTCTCTGACCGGGGATCAAGCACTGCAATTTCAAGTCTTGCTGAGTGCCTCGCCTGGGGAGACCTCCAAGATCTTAGACAACTCTCCAGATTCTCACAAAGATATAGAAGATGCAGTCGGAGACAAAACATTTGCTCTTGCGCAAAACATCTTGCGCGCTCAAAGCGACGAGAAGAAGGGTGATAGCAGCACATCCAATTCAAGCAATGGTGCCGAAGCCACCTGGATCGAGACACCGTTGGGAAAAATGTTGCCTGTCGATCTGGCCAGGGCAACTGCTCTCAAACTCGTGGACGAGTCAATTTTCCTCGATGCAATCAAATCCGGACAGATTAACCACGACGCCTTTAATATCGTCCAAAATCAATATCAGACTGCTTACGGAGACGACCTGGTCGCCAATGTAATGGATGTATTGTCGGATGCAGACAAGAATGCCTTCCAGAGCCAAATAGCAGCCATTCCTAAAACCGCCCAGGAAGATCTGCTCGATCACACCAAGGATATGGACAAGAGCTATTCACTTTTTGATGACTGGATGAAAGAGGGTTGGGACGCCACAAAAGTGGAGACGGAAGCTCAGATCAACAATTACACGGCCCAGTTTGCTGAATATGCCAGACGTTTTGAGAGTCTTTCTCCAGACGAGAAAAAACGATTGGATGACGCCTTTGATAAAGCTATTCAACTGTACAGCGACTCCAAGACAGAGCTGGCCGAAGACCTCTGGGCAGCAGCAATCACTGTTGTCGGCGTCATTCCTAATCCTCTTACTCTGGCACAAATAATGCTTCTTGCCGCCGGATCCAGAGTTGCTATGAAAGCAGGGATTGAAGGCTCCGATTACAACTCGGACCCTGTCAATGTACTGAGAGACCTGAGCACAGGGGCAGCCATGGGAGCTTTTCTCAAATTGACTCCGGGGATCATTAACCGTGTTGCGCCGATAGTCGAATCAGCCGGAGGTGCCGCGATAAAGCCGATAAGCTCTCTTTTGGAAGATACTCCCCTGGCCAGAACGGCAACCAGCTTAGCAGCCGACTTGCAAACAGCGACACCGGATATTGTCAAAGAAACAGCCAGATCGGCAGCTGAAACAACCGGGAAGGTCTTTAACAAACAATTCGTAGATGCAGCAGAATCCGGGTATGGGGGCGGTTTTGCCTCAGGTGCTATCGACCAGTCCTTCGATTGGGATTCCCGCAAATCGACAGGTGAAAACCTGGGAGATATCCTCAAGGCAGGCGAGCAGTCAGGCGAGCAAGCACTGAAGACGGCTCTTCTTGTCCACTTCGCTTTCCGGGGCTTCAACCTCGGTAAAAGAATTGCGGCAGGGATCCCGGAGTTAAATGGATCTCTTTCCACTCCTAAGCAGACTCCCCGCACTGTGCCGCTTAACGATATTCACATGGAGATAGGAGATAGAGCAATCAAAATCGGTGGCGAAGGAATCGTCATGCAACGTGAAGCATCTGGAGCGGTGAAAATCCTTTCCGGCCAGATCCTCAACGTCGATGCGGCCGAGACTCCTGTGACGCTGGTGCAGACTACTACTGGTAAAGTCCCCTGGGCGGCCATTGTCGGAGACACGGTCAAGGACTTCGATCAAATGTCAGGCTCCGATCAAGCATTGATCCAACAAATCCTTCAATCCGCAGGACATCCAATCTCAGCTACAGAATAAATGTTGAGCAGCGTGACGTGTGCATTTTCTCAATGCGGGATTAGCATTGTGAATGCAATCCATACCCCGAATAACAGCGCCGTCAATCCAACTATGATTTCAGACACGCACGGAGGCTTATGATGGTCGTTGAGACGGGCGCGTGCGTCAAATACAAACCACCAGCACAACGAGAAGAAAAACACAAATGCCAGAATGATAGTCGTAAGATTCTTGAACAACCATGCGTTTGTAAATACGCCTTGCGACTTTACAAAAAAAAGAGTCTTGCCATTGAAAGTCTTTACGATCAAATCGCTCAACTTCGAGCGTTTGTATGAGTCAACTACCAGGTCTCCTTTTTCCAGAGCCAAGACCAATGCCTCGTTCGGGCCCGAACTCGGCAAGAGTTCCTTATCTTCTCCAGCTACATGCAGGAAGGCATTGGGGATAATAAAGTTTTCCCCCAGTTTTTCTCCGCTGTAGCGAGACACGCAATGAATATCACCGGGTTTGAATGCTGGCTCGTCAATCCACCGCCCCCCTGCTTGTAAAAATTTTACAGCTTCATCAATAGTGGTGGCACCGGTGAAGATGTGCTCAATTTGCATGTACTGTGAGAAATTTTGATAGTTGACGGTTTGCGGTTTTCCACTGAGCGGATTAGTATATGTCAACTGCCCTTTAGCTATGATTGGCGATTTTGTCTCTGGATAAGTGCCATGCGATTTATAATATTCATTGAGCACTTTGGCCACAGTTTCACAGGCAGCAGCAAGTTTTGCCGGTGGACTGTCAGTGCTGAAAAGACGGATGCCGGCGTCAAATTCTATGCCATCCTTTGTCAATTCAGCCCAGACACGGCTTCCGCGTATGCTGGGATCGATTAACTTCAAAATCGAATCGAAAGAATCCGTCAAAGTGACGACATCCATTTTCAGTGCCTTACCGTCGCATTCAAATTCTCCTTCATTGTCATTGAAAAACTTGAGAGTGAGAAGCTGATCGGTCGTAGAAAATATGTTGCGTTTGGAAACAGGCCTTTTGTCCGTCGCCGTAAACGCCGATGCAGCCTGGGCTCGTTCGGCTCTAACCCGCCTCTGAGTAAATTCGGAGCTGAACCAGGCGGCACTGGCAATGATGAGCACAACCGTTGTGATCACTGACGCCATCACAACAAGGTTGGCACTCAAGCGCATCAGTGTCTGCGGCAATGCTTTAGCTGCTTTTGTGATCGCCTCGGGATCATGCAAATCGCCAACAACGTAAGATTTCGCTACCTCCACAACCTTTTTAGGTCTGGCCAAACTGTGATAGCTCTCATTGATACTCTGGCGCAAATAGTGCCCGTCGTGCAGTGTTTTCATTGCCGATTCTTTGGCAATGTAATACATAGTCTGTGCTTGTTCGCGCGAGCCGGCCTTCTCGCATGACTTGCCCAGTTTATAAACTGCCTTGATCGTTTCTATATGATCCATGCCGTGCTTTTCGTCGAGATTGACGACCAGGCGGCTATAAACAGAGACAGTCTTATCGTAATCCTGCATACCGAAATAGCAGGCACCAAGATTACCGAGCACTGAAATCAATTCATCGCGATCGGCTGATTCCGGCTTTTCCAAAATCAAAACCATCTTTTCCAAAACCGCAGCAGCTTCTTCCAGCTTGCCTTCATCGACCAGGGCTTGGCTGTCTTTTTTGAGTGTCTCGATATTGTGATTATTCGACGTCACGCGCAGGCGGTTTCCCGTATTTTCGGCTAAGACATTTTACTGCCAAGCCCTTCAAGCGGCTAGCAGCGGCAATTATTGCCCCAATTTTGCATCCTCTTTTAGACCCTACCGGATCTCGATAATCCTTACCTGCTGTGGCATTCCGCAAAAAGAACGGATTGTCACTGAAATTCCACCGCCTGGCGATATATTCAGCACGAAACCCCTTGACATGGACGAAATCCAAACAGGCAGGTCCGAGAAAATGAGCTACCCGCAAAACTCAGGCAAACCGAATGATATGGGTGCCGGCGGAGAAATTGGTGCCGACGGTGCACTGAAAAGTTTTTACACGGACTGTTTTGGCAGCCGCGATTGCCAGATAAAAACTCCTACGGATGCCACCAACCAATTCCAAATGACAAACGTTCTTCCAGACTGTGTAATCGGTGGCAATTGCCCAGAAGAAGGCTTGCATGAAAACGTCACTGCAGACGGAACAACCATCATTCGAGACACGCTCAGAAACCATTTCAACTTAATGGACAAGAATTCCAGTTTCTATCAATCTGGAATTGGAGCTGACGCCTATCGCCAGTGGCAGTCCAATGATAAGGCGGAAACCTTCACGCGCCAGGGCGATTTGGCCGAAATGCATTTCACACAAGGCAACGACGGCTCGCAAAAAGACCATAAATATGTCATCAACACAAAGAAAGGAATAGCGTCAAGAGAATACAGCCACTGGAAAGTCAACCAAGAGACCAAGCCTACAGACGGCAATAGTGCAGACTCAGCGGCAGAAGGTGACTTAAACGTCGATATATCCGGGCAAGGAGCCGATAAGAAAACATTCCTGGATTTTATTGACAGCGCCTTGCAGGTGAAATTCCATGTTTCCAAAGACGGAATTGAAATTTCAGCCGGTGAAGGGCAATACCAATTCTTATATTCCGGTGGAAAGTTGTACGCGCTGGACAAAGCGAATGCCCAAACAGCTGCCGACAACACGTATATAGACGCCAGTGGAAACAGCTTCCAGAAAAGGGCAATTGCTGTCTCTGATGGCATTCGACAGGCGCTTGGTCTGGATGAGAAGGGCGGTGTAACAGTAGACGGGTTGGCAGTGCATGTCGACGGCAACGGTAAGGTGACAGCGCAAAGTACCGACAGTGATAAGGTCACAGTGATAATCAATGCCGACGGAACTCAAACAGTCGGGGCAGCAGATGGATATGAGACTAGAGTCGGACCGGATGGCCGCATGCTCATTTTCGGACCCGATCATCAAGTCCTGGGATTCTTCGATCCTGCTACCGGCATAATCGGCAACCAGCACATATTGCTGGGCGCCGACTTCAGCTCGTTTGAAGGAAAAATGATCGATATGATGGGCATGGTCTATGAGACCGCCAATTTACGTACCTCTGCCGAAGCAGTGGCAACTGCCGATCAGACGGCAGTCACGGCATTGAAGCAAGCAGACACC
>CAZHEZ010000170.1:0-17861 GCA_964531315.1 uncultured Candidatus Obscuribacterales bacterium
GCAGCAGAACCAGTTCTCAGAACCAGTCCTGTGCCGGCCACCCTTTACTCGCACACGCGGTGCTCAGCAGCAGGTCTTGCCGCCTGGCACCACGGACGATACCGACACCGCAGGAGCGTCGTCTGCCGAAGCAGCCAACGCAGCCGCGATGTCCGCCGCCGTCATCTTGCGGTAGGCTTCCACGCGCTCATCGAGCCAGACCTCGGCGCCGGCCACATCGGTGAATTCACCCATGGCCTGCGCTTCGAATCCGGCTTCTTTGATGACGCGGAAGATGGGGCCCGGCTTGAAGCCCCTGGCGATGATCAACTTCCCGTCCAGCAACTGTGCGGCGTTGGGCCGCATCGTCGGAGCCGGGTCGTTTTTCATCTCCTCCAGCAAGTTCAGGTAGTACTCCCGGTGGGAGTCCGTCTGCCTGTCCGCCAACGGCCTGCCGGTGCCCATCGCATCGGCATGCTGCATCTTGATCAAGTCCATGATGTCGGGTCGCGACATCAGCTTGACCTTTTTGCTGCGGCGGATATCCGGGTCGTTGTAGTCGTGCATCTGCATGTGCAGGCGCACGATTTCCGAGACCCGGTGCGTCTGCTCGTTGGACAGCTTGAGCCGGCGGCAGATGACTTTCGCCATCTCACAGCCGATTTCGGCATGCCCCTTGTTGCTGACGCGAACCACTTCCACGCCGTCAATCACTTCGACGCGGGTGGTCATGGTGCGCGGCTTGGCGATGTCGTGGAGGAAGACGCCGAGCATGAACTCGAACGACTTCTCCGTCTCCATCGCGGCCACCGCAATCACCAGCATGGTGTGCACCCAGGCCAGACCTTCCGGGTGCCAGATGGGATCACCCATGGCGCTTTCGCCGATCATGTCCAGCATCTCGGGCAAGAACTGCGCCATCAGCCCCGTATCCATGAGGATTTGGAGACCGACAACCGGGTTCTTGCTGAGCAAGATGCCTTCCAGCTCCGCGGCGATACGTTCGAAGGCGACCGCCGGACGGAGATCCTTGGCGAACGTCTTGAGCGCGGCCGTCAGGGTGTCGTCCACCGTGAAGCCGAGCTTGGCTGCGAACCGCGCTACGCGAAGCATGCGCAGGCGGTCTTCGGCGATGCGCTGGGCGGCATCTCCAACCGCACGGATGATGCGGTTTTTGATGTCATCCTGCCCGCCGAAGAAGTCGAAGATTTCTCCCGTGATTGGGTCTTCGAACATCGCGTTGATAGTCAGGTCACGCCTTTCCGCGTCCCTTTTGAGCGCTTCCAGAGGGTCGAGCTCATTGAGGAGAATGACGGAGTCAGGGCGACGGTCGTCGCTGTACTGCCCGTCACCACGGAAGGTCGCGATCTCGATCTGCTCACCTTCGCGGACGACCATGATGATGCCGAAGGCCTCACCGACCAACAGGCACGTGTCGTCTTTGAAGATTTGCTTGATCTGCTGAGGAGTTGCGTTTGTCGCTACATCGAAGTCCTTGGGTTCCAAGCCAAGGAAACGATCGCGCACGCAGCCCCCTGCGAAGACGGCGAAGAAGCCGTTTTCTTTCAGCTGTCTCACGACAGCGATGCCAATGTTTCTTGCTTTGCTCATATCGATATGTCCTCCATTTATGTAGAGGTTTCTCTCTACGGTTGAACGCTGATTGCTCAACAGCCACGGGGCTGCTGCTTGTGACTGCCTGGCAATCAGCGTCAAGCCGACTGCCGTTCGTTTGTGCCTGTAGGGGCGACACTAAAGCGGGCGATGCATGGCATCGCCCTTACAGGTATTACTTACGAACGGCGTTCGGTCAGGCGGCGTGCCGCCCGATCCGATAACGCCACTCGTGATCGCGCATCAGACCACGCACATGCGTGTTCCAGCCGTTGCGCAGTTGACCGGCCGGATGGTTGCGATTCCACCAGCGGCATTCCTGCGGCACATCGCCGTCGAAGACCCAGATGCCGTCATGGAAGCGAATCACCTGCAGGCAGGTTTCTCCTTCCAAAGACGGACACACCTGGGTGCCTTCAGCGATGTAGACGCAGTTGCCGTTTTGGTAGAACTGCTTCATGTCGACGAAGCCGAAGCTGCCAACCGGCATGGAGCTGAGCGGGCCGTGGAAGCGGTTGTACGGCATTCCCCAGGCGCAGTTGCCGATCACCCGGCCGTCCTGCGTCTCGTCGCGATGCCTTTGCGGACCCTGGATGAGACTGCGGACATAGATGCCGTAGTCGTTGGGGTATGTGTAGTCGTCCAGGTGCCGATAGTTCCACCAGCGGTTGGTCATGAAGACGTGCTCGTCGTAGACGTGCACTTCATCATTGAGCTTGAGTACTGCCAGGGACGCCGCTTCGGACATCTCGCCGACCAGCTTGCTGTCACGCTGAATGAACAGGTGATCGCCGTCCTGGCGCAACTGGTTGGGCGACATCCATCCGAACGAGCCGGACGGCATCTCGGTGACTGGCCCCGCAAAGGTGTTGAGACCTGCCAGCGGATTGGAGTTGGTTTCGCTGTTGCTCATTTGGCTCTCCGAGATTGAGGGTGAAAACAAATCCATAGGCTCGCAACCACACCAGAAGCTGTATTGCATGAAGAACGCAAGAAAGCTTTTAGAGTGGCACCACTCACTTTTTCGACCTGCTTTGCAAACCGGGACTGATCTAAACAACGAAGTTGCCAGATGAGGTAGCCGGTGTGGGAGATATAGTCAGGCTTTGGTTGTGGTTGAACTTAAGTTGCAAGTGAAAAAGAGTACTTAGTGGTAACAGAGTGGTGCTGTAAGTACCAAGGTTTGAGTAACCGGAAAGAAACACCCGCCTGCGGGTAGTTTTCTAGGCCCAGTCATGATCTTGAGCTGTCACTAGCTAGCATAAGAACCTGATCTCATTAGTAAGAGCCGCAGGATAGTTGACGTCACACAGCCAAGCTCAGCTTTGTGAAGCGGCGCTAATGTCGTGCAAAAACGGCTTGGTGTGAGCGTTGTGCGAGCAGTGGCAATCTGTTTCGCAAAGGCAGTCAATCACCTACTTTGCGCTATCCAGTGCCAAATTGAAGGTTGGCAGCGGATCGAAAAAGCAATTCAGATCTATTTGAGCACTTAACAAACTTTCCAGGCTTTCAATTACTTATGCAATTCAAAATGCCCTGTCAGGCAAGGCTTTTGGGGGACTTTTCCGGATGACTTAGCGCCAGGGAAAGTCACATTGCGCGAGGTCGAACATTAGAGGCTGCGCTAGCTAGGTTAGCGGCGGTTCATTTAGCTGCGCTGCTTGTTTATAGCCATATTTAACATCACTTTTCCGCAACCCAGGGCCAGTTGTGCCTTTTACTCCATGACCTGAGAGCAAGCACCTGCTTGTTTGTCTCTTGACTTCCCTGGTTCTTAGATGCCTAAGGTACAGATACCATTTGCATACTTTCTTCAAAAGACACCTCCAAACCCAACCAAAAGCTGACACCAAGCCATTCTCCTAGCTTCAACCTCCTGGTTAACACCGGGGCGCGAAGAGATTGCTTGTCGTCTTAGTAGCGAGAGCCATTCAGGCGCGAGTTCGCGCTCCCGGTTTTAGCTTTCAGGTTGAGTGAGGAACGCACAGCGTGCGGGTCCGGTTTTGCACAGCGCTTTCGAGGCTGGCGGAATTGGACAGGGTTGGATGTGGAAACGTGCGGAATCGGAGCAATCCGAAGGACTGGCTTTGTGGAGAGGCGTTCTTTCCATGCGGTCAGTTCTGGGTCGTAGCAAGGGGCATGTCGCTCGCTTGCACATCTCTGTAACCGGCAAAGCATCGAAGAGACTCATGTTGAGCCTCTTTTGTGCTGCGCCACAAAGGAAAGGTGAAAACTATGACTCGTACAACCATCAATCTGCCGATCGGGCGTCATCTGGGAGCCGTTCCCATGCCCGACAGCGAACACCACACGCAGGTCGTCGTGGTCGGCAAGGGCACCAAGGACTTCCAGTTCCCGGACGTGTCCACTCTCGTCACCAACGCTGTGAAGCGTGACGAGGCCAAGAATGCCAAGGGCAAGAGCAAGCCCAAGACGAAGGCCAAGAAGGCGGGCGGCAAGCTCGTCACCAAGGTCCGCACCGACGTCAACGGTCTGGTCGACGACAAGACCGCCCAGGTCGAAGCCAAGCGGTTTTTTGAACTCTCGCCTGTCTCCTCCGACAAGAGGGCCGAATGGCAGGCGAATTCACCGCGCGCTCAGGCCCTCAAGCTGGAGTTCCAGGCCGGCATCCAGGCGCTTCTGCATGCGGTTTCGACCGCGAAGGACAGCGAGGAGATCATCTCCAACCTGACCAAGCTCGGCACCCCGCGCGTGGTCACCGTCCTGCCCCCGGGCGAGACGAAGGAGAGCTACGAGGACGGCCAGGTGCTGCTGAAGGTCGCTGACCTGATGCAGAACCTGATGATGTCCCGCCAGTTCGATGGTCTTTACGAGGCCCGTTTCGGTCGCCTCGTGACCGCCGTCGAATGGGCGCTGGCCAACATGGAGCCGGAGTACCACGCGGCTTTCGAGAGCCTGAACGCTCAGCTGGACAAGCTGATCGAGAGCTATAAGCAGGCTCTGCCCCAGGTGATCGCCGAACTGTCGAAGCGCAATCCGGGTGCTCCCCTGATGGCGATCGTGCAGAAGGCGATCGAGCTGCTCGACGAAGAGCTCGCGCAAATCCTGTATGTCCTTCGGGTCTATACGGACTGCGTGGAGCAGCGCCGGGACGGCAAGTTCTCTCGTCAGCTCAACGCCTGCGCATACTTCTTCAAGTGCATCCACCAGATGTACTGGACGGGTGACCTGGAGGGTGCGCTCAAGGGCACGGCGACGTCGCCCATCAAGGGCGGCGACGAACAGGTGGGCGCGGTCTTCCTGGCTCGCGTCACGGCTTCGGGGTTGGCGACAATCCCGGGCTCGAAGGGTCCGATCGGCGCTCACGCGCTGCAGGTTCCCTACGAGATGCTCGACTTCTTGGTCATCAACTTCGACCTGTTCGTCCACGAATCCCGGCACAACGTCTTCCATGACGTGGTCGGGCTGGAAGAGCAGGCCGTGAAGGCGTTGGCCAAGGATGTTCTGGCGGCCGCCAAGTCGGGTGCGTACAAGCCTTCGGTGCCGACGATCCTGGTCGGCAAGCAGAAGGTCCCGACCGAGCAGATGATGGCGAAGATCTTCACCGACTGGATCGGTGAGATGGACGCCGATGCTCTGGCGATCCTGTTCTCGGGTGAAGCGTTCGGTGAAATCATGGTCTCGTCGTTCCCGGCCATGATGATCCGCGACGCTGCGGTGTCCACCAAGACCAAGCTGCTACGCACCAAGTCGCACATCGACCTGGTCAAGCAGAAGAACGGCTCTGTGGCTCTTGTGTACGAGCCGCATCCGGTGGATTACATCCGCGTCTACCTCGTGGCGGCTGAGTTCGAAGAGATCGGCTTCCCCGAAGCCGCCGCTCGTCTGCGCAAGCTGGCCGACTTCGCCGTCGGCGACACGATTCCGGATCTGATCACGTTCGAGTCGGAAGACGAGGACGGCAAGGTTCAGCTCACCATCGAGGTCCCGACCAAGGACTTCCTGGCGCTGGCCCCTGTGGTGGTCAAGTCGCTGATCCGGACCAAGCACCAGGCGCTGGGCGGCAAGTCCAACGCCGACCTGGTGATGTGGACGCAGAAGAGGCAGGACAAGGTCAACCTGCTCAAGGACATCCTCATCGCGGGCAAGGCTGACGTGCCCGAGGACAAGGGTGACATGCACGTCACCTATGTCGCGTCTGCGGCGGTTCTGGCTACCTTCGAGCTTGTCCGCACGGGCAAGGCGACGGGGCCGGAGACGCTTAAGGCGGTGAGCGAGAACGCGATGCAGATGCTGGAAACCTTGAAGGCGCGAGCCGACAAGGCCAAGGCCTAAGCATCGAAACCGGTTCGCTGCAGCAATGCAGCGGGCTAAACCCGTGTGCATCTGAGCCGAAGACGCAGGGGCGGGGGCAATTCGCCTCCGCCCCGTTGCGTTTTCAAAAAAATAGACTGGAGAAAAAACTTATGGCAGAGATCATTTCCGCAATCGGCTCCTTTTTGAGTGGAGCCTACGCGCTTCTCCATGGCGCCATGATTCTGGTGCTGATTGGCGTCTTCATCATGGTCGGCTTGGGCCTGCTCGGGCTCATCGCTTCCCGTGCCAAGGGCGCCACCAAGAAGTTCAGCAAGAAGCACGGCTTCTTCCACCTGCATGACTCGACGAGCTTCGACGTCTCCAGCGCCATCAATTGTCGGATCGAAGGCGGCTTTCTGGCTGCCGACCCGGCCGATGACGAGACCGTGCCGGACCTTCTGTGCGCAACCGACAAACCGGTGGCGGTGGTGAAGTTCGACGGCGATACCATGGCTACCGGCCGCAAGGCGATGTCCCGTCTGATCGACGAGGTCATCTGCAACAAGGCCAAGTTCGGTGGAGCCATCGTTGTGGTCGGCTCTCCCGGCGGCGGCGTGGCCGAATATGGTCACTGCTATGCCGAAATGCTGCGCATTCGCAATGCCGGCATCACGCTGACGGTCTGCGTCGACACCTACGCAGCCTCGGGCGGCTATCTGATGAGCCTTCCCGCCAACAAGATCGTGGCCGCGCCATTCTCCATGGTCGGCTCGATCGGCGTTGTGTCCGAATTCCTCAACTTCCACGACTTCCTCACCGCCCTCGGCATCAAGCCGATGACTCTGACGGCAGGCGAGCGCAAGCGCACGCTGACGCCGTTTGGTGAGGTGACGCCGGAGAAGGAAGAGGCGTACAAGGCACAGCTGGCGGCCATTCACACGCAGTTCAAGGCGGTGGTGAAGCGTCACCGTCCCAACGTCGATGTGGACACTGTCTGCAACGGCGACCACTGGACGGCGCAGGAAGCCATGGAGCGCAACCTCGGGTTGGTCGATGAAATCGGCACCAGCAGCGAATACCTGCTGCGTGTCAACATGACCTCCAACCTGGTCTATCTCACCGAGAAGGCCAATCCCTTCGAGAAGGGCTTGCTGCGCCTGATCACTGGCGGTCTGGATCATGCACTGGCTCGCATCGCCGAGCGCTGCCACCGGATCTCCTGAAGCCGGTCTCTTCCCCAGCAGCAAGCTTTTGCCGCTGCTGGGTGAGGCGACACGCTGATCAGAAAAGCAAATCCCTCGCTGGAGATGCCAACTCATTCCTGTAGCCGTGCTGCCCGCAGACAAGCGGCACGGCTCTAATTCACGACGAGGCGCCCTGCGCCTCGTCAAATGTCTGAAGGAGATCTAGTTTTATGATTAAATCAGACCGTGAGATTGCTCTTGCTGCTGCTCGAGCAAAGCTCTACTCAATTGCGGGCGGCAGCCACGACAGTGGTGACCCGCGTGCGTCGCGACTGACTCTGCGTCAGCGCATCGGCTTCTGGCAGACGCCGGAATTCGGCGCCTACGTGGCCGCTTGCAAGGAAGCCGGCGTGACCCTCTTCCACCTCAAGGACGTCGACAAGACGCAGGGTGCTGGTGACGCCTTCACCTTCATGTTCAAGCTGCGCGCCGACAAGGGCTGGTTCAGCCCGGCGCAGTTGAAGGTGGTCGAGAAGTTCATGCGTGACCGCTCCGGTCTCAAGCGCCCGCGCTTGAAGGACCTGACGCCGCATGCGCTGATCAACAAGTGGGTGCAGCATGAGCAGACGGGCGAAGGCATCGAGATGATGGACTTCTGGCGCGTCTACTGGACTGCGCAGATCGGCCTCACCAAGGCCGAGAAGCTGGCCCAGGTGACGGCATGCGCTCCTCTCTACGCCAACAAGGTCTTCCCCGGTGTCCGCGAGGAAAACCTTTTGCTGAACTCGCTGGGCGTCGAAGTGGTCATCGTTTCCAACGGCGACCAGGAGCTGGCTCTGGCCATCGCTCCCCAGCTCGGCATCAAGCCGGAGAACGTGGTCGGTTCGCACCTGATGTATGACGCCAACAACGTCTCCGTCGGTGTGAATCACAGCTACGAAGTCTTCGGCGATGACTGGATGGTGCGTCCGCAGCCGGGCAAGACCCTGTCCTTCCACTACTGGCTGCACATGAACCGGGCCCGGTTCTTCCGCGACCGCATCGACGAGGACTGCTTCGAAATCCTCGCTCGCGATGGTGATTCTGCCTCCACCGATGGTGGCATGATGGTGCTCGGGCATCGCGCTACGTTGGGCAACTTCATGGTGGACGTTCCGGGCGAACCGAAGCGGCTGCCGAAGTTCCAGCAGATGATGGACAAATACGCCTTCACCTGCGGCAACTGCATCGCTCTGGTGCAGGAGCCCTCCAAGACCGGTTTCATTCCGGACTGAAGCGGCTCACTCATCCAACCATGCAGACGGAAGGGGTAACACCCTTCCGCTCTGCCGGGTTGGGCGGGAAACTTCCATTCACAACAATGAAACTTTGGCGGGCGGTGGCTTCATGCCACTGCCTGTCGCTGTTTCCTAGAAAGGCAGATCAAAATGAACTCTATGCTTCTCTTGGGAGCAATCGGAATTGTGGTCGGCGTGATCGTCGCGCCGCGTGGGCTCGCCAAGCTGCTCGGCATCGTCATGGGCGGTGTCTTTGGCGCTATCGTCGGTGTCATTCTGGCACTGATCATCGCGGCGGCTATTCCTCGCCATGATGTAGTCTATGGGCCGGCCACGATGGTGTCCATGCGCACCACCGACGGCGTGACCGGAACCTTCGTCTGGGGCACCGGCGGCATCCACGGCGAAACGTCCTACAACTTCATGATCAAGCAGCAGGACGATAGCATCACGCCTCGAACAGTGACGGCGGACTCGCTTGTTGCCATCATCGAGGACGACTCGCTCCACGGTGTCGGGTACTGGCGCACGACGTTCAATGAACCGGACAAGAACTCCTCCCTGTACAGCTGGGGACTCGGATACCGGGACTACCAGCGGATCGTGCGCCAGGAATTCCGTGTCCCGGTAGGGACCGTGGTCCAGGCGTTCAAGGTGCAGTAATGCCGGCGAGTTTCGACTAAAGGACTGGCGCCCAAAAGCGACCATGGTTCAGAGCCGGAACATGCCAAAACCATGGGCGGGCAGTTGCAGCAATGCAACCGCTCGTCCTTGGTTTTTTCTCTGCTTTTATTACTCTATATAGTAATTTATGATTTGAACCCGGGCGCTCCGCAATTATTTATGTCAGCGTCCCCTTGCTCATCTCATTTCCAGTAGTTCTCACGTAATGGCGGGTACTTTGTGTAAGGAGTCATATCTGGTTGTGGCGTATAAATAACTGGTGGGCTTTGGCTTGTTTTCCAGGCTGAGTGCAACTCAAAAAGGCATGATACTGGTTTTGGTGCCGGTCGTTTTTGAATTGGTCTTTCTTGGTGTCATATACACGATCCTCAATCGCGCTGGCGACAGTTTCACCAAGATGCACAGAAGCAGGGAAGCGACTCTTCTTTTGCAAAAGAACGAACGCAGTTTTTCACGGCTGATTCTAATCATCACCGACAGCAAGTTTGTTCAGCCGCAAGATTCAACTCTGGCGCTGGGCCAGGTGATGTCCGAGTTCAACAGCGATAAAGCGTGGAAGGGCGTCAACCTCATGGAGAACCCTGAATTGCGTCCGGCCATGGAGAAAGGGCGGCAGCTGAGAGCGGATTTTTTGCGTCTTTATGAACAAGGCATGAGCGCCTTGCAAGGCGGCAACATGGCGGTTCAAAGCTGGGCCAATCGAGTCGGCATGTTGTCTGCTTTTCAGATGTACAGCGATCAGCGCGCCCTGGCACGAATGATCATCGAGATTGAGCTCAAGTCCACGCAACAGCAACCGGAAGAACTGAGAAACCTGCGTACGGCTCTTCTGTTGTCTCTTTGCACAGGGCTTGCCTTGAGTGCTTTGTTATCGCTGGCGCTGGTTTATCTATTCACCCAGGACATCGTCAAAAGGCTCAGTGCAATTGCCTCCAAAGCGCATCTTCTGGCCGCAGGCAGAGAATTGCCGCCGCGTATCGAAGGGGCAGACGAGATTGCCGAATTGGATGGCATTATCACCGATGCCGGGCGCACGCTCAATCAGGTGCGGGCCAGAGAAGCCGTTGTGCTGGATAAAGCTGCCGACATACTTTGTTCCATCGATACAAATATGCGTTTTACTAATGTCGGCGAAGCCTGTCGAAAGGTCTGGCAATATGATTCAGACCAGTTGTTGGGGCGGTCCTTTCTCACTCTTTTGACTGAGGAAACGGCCGAGCGCACTCGCTCGGTCTTCCAGCGCATTGCCGAAAGTGGTGAAGAGACCAAGGAAGGACGCGTGGAAAACGTCGTCAAATGCGGCAATGGCGCTTTGAAAAACTTCATCTGGACGATCAACTGGTCTCAGGAAAAACGAGAGTATTTCTGTGTTGTGCATGATGTCTCCGAGTTGCGCGCAGTCGAAAAGTTGAAGCAACATTTTCTTTCGGTGGCCAGTCACGATTTGCGGGCACCATTGAGTGCTGTTTCCATCAATGTTTCGCTCTTGACCGAGGGGAAAAAAGGAACCCTTTCTGAGGGCGCGATCAAAGAATTGAACCGTGTGCAGGCAAGCGCCAACCGGCTTACTGAGCTAGTTGGAGAGCTTCTGGAATTGGAGAAGCTGGAAGCCGGAAAACTCAATCTGGACCTCTCTGCCGTCAGTGCATCAGATGTTTGCGAAGCGGCAAAAGAATTGCTCTTCGGGCTGGCGCAGAAGAATTCCGTTACTATCAAAGGTCCGATCGGCGAGGCTCTCATTTGCGCCGAAGAGAAACGCATGGTGCAAATGGTTGCCAATCTCCTTTCCAATGCCATTAAGTTTTCACCGAAAGATTCGACGGTGACAATCTCGATTGTTCCTTTCGGCAATCTGGCCGAGATTCGCATCTCAGACCAGGGCCCGGGCATTGCTGCCGATGAACGTGCTTTGATCTTCGACAAATTCAGACAGGCAAGAACAGCCGAAGGCGTGGCCGCCAAAGGCACAGGCTTGGGGCTGGCAATTGTCAAAGCGCTGGCCGAGTCTCATGGCGGTGAAGTCGGAATCGAAAGCGAGGTCGGCCAGGGCAGCACCTTTTTTGTGCGCATCCCTCTGTTTGAAGATACGGAGGAGGAAATGCCATGATCCGTGTTTCTTCGGGCGTATTCTCGCGCGGTATATTACTGGTGGCAATACCAATAGTTTTGCAGATCATTTTTGTAGTCTGGCTGGCTGCAGTGCTTGCCGATGTGCAGAAAAAACTGCAAGAACAGTGGAAATCGGAAGAGTTGATTCGCATTGCCTGTCAGTTCAGCCGGCACTCTACTGACGCAATTGTTTACATGCAGATGCCCCCGGACGTTCAAGAACTCGTTGGCAAGGATGTTTCTACACTTGGATTGGAGCGGCCCAAAAAAGACTTCGAGCTTCTCAAAGCGTTGGCCGCCCCCAAGCCCAAACTCAAGCCATATATTGAAGATGTTGAGCGTTATGGTAAAACGCTCTTCAATTTGCAACAGCGAGAGATGGAGCGTGCCGAACAATTGAAGCGGCGGCTTAAACTCATAGACGAGTTGCCCACAGAATTTGAGAGGCGAGAGGCGCGCAAAGCGGCCCGACGTGAGGCGCTCCTGCGTGAAGGAAAAGAAGTTCCCGACCGGCTTAAAGCAATTCCCACTCCGCCTGCCAATCAGCACAAAGATTTGGACGTCAGCTTTCGAGCCTTTCGGAAAATAGCGCCGCCGGCGGTTCCGGAGATCAACTACAAGGTCTTGCTCAACGAGTTCGGTCCTCGTTTTTACGACGCCATAGACGGGCTGGTCCACGCCGAGGAAGGTGAGATGGCGGACACCAATTCGTTTGGCGCAGGCTCGATTGTTGTAATCAATAGGACGCTTCTATTCATGATTCTTCTGAGCGTCACTGTGACGATCATTCTCGGCTATCTCTACTCGGTGTCTATCCGCAGGCCAATCAAGCAATTGTGCGAAAATGGCCGGCGGCTTTCCGCGCAGCAGCCACTTTTACCGGTGCTTTCCACTGTGGACGAGTTTGCCAAGCTGGATCAATTGTTGCACCAGAATTCAGCCGAACTGGAACTGGCACTGGCCCGCGAGCGTGCCGTCATGGACAACGCGGCAGACTTGATTTGCATCATTGATGAGCAGGGCAATTTTCTCGTCATCAACCCGTTTGTCGAGCGCATGCTTGGCTATATGCCTGAAGAATTGTTGAACAAGCCGGTGAATCTTTTGACTGTGGCTGAGCAAAGCTTGCTTGCCGACGAGTATATTCGCAACGCGATATCGAGAGCCGAACAACATTTCGAGCTGAGATTGAAAAAGCGCAATGGCGAATTTGTCGAGACGCGCTG
This sequence comes from uncultured Candidatus Obscuribacterales bacterium, assembly GCA_964531315.1. Taxonomy (GTDB): domain Bacteria; phylum Cyanobacteriota; class Vampirovibrionia; order Obscuribacterales; family Obscuribacteraceae; genus QKMZ01. The sequence continues at coordinate 12,331 of CAZHEZ010000170.1, forward strand.
GTCTTGCATTTGGTCGGATGAAGATAAGAAGCTCTTTTGTGTGGTGCATGATGTCTCCGAAGAGAAAGCGATCGAGCAACTAAAACAAGACTTTGCCGATATGATCAGCCACGACCTGCGCAGTCCGCTCATGGCTATGGGCAATTCTCTTACGCTGATCGAGGCAGGAGTGAAAGGCGAGATTTCACCGGAAGCGCGACTGAGTGTGCAGGCATCAGCAAAAAACGTGGAGAAGCTGATTTCGCTGGTCAACGATTTGCTGGACTTTCAAAAGCTCAAAGCAGGCAAAATGCAGCTTGATCTCAAGCCCATAGGTCTGGAAGCGATCATCAAAGACGCTGCTGACCTGGTCGCGGAAACCGCGCGCGCGAAAGGCATTGAGTTAGAACTGCCGGAGGGAGAAACTATGGTGATGGGAGATCGCAACAAGCTCATGCAAACGGCGGTCAATCTCATTTCCAATGCCATCAAATTTAGTGGAACAGCAAGCCGGGTCTCAGTGCGGGTGGAAGAGAACGAAAAGACCGCTTCTTTCTCTGTATCCGACAGTGGTCCAGGGGTGCCCGTCGAATTTCAGGAGAGAATCTTTGAGCCCTTCGAACAAGCGCCCTCGCGTCAGAAAAGTGAGGGCACCGGGCTGGGTCTGGCAATTTGTAAACTGGTAGTGCAAGCACACGGGGGCTCTATTCGCTGTGCCAATCGATCAGACAGTGGACAGAGCGGCAGCATTTTTACTGTAGAACTGCCGCTCTAAGAATGTTTAAAGCAGCAAAAATACACAAAGCATCTCCAGCAATAAATTTGCAACAGTTGCTGTCTAGCATCGTTGTTTATCAATATCTTTTAAGCGTGCATTGCGCTCGCTCTTTTTCCGAGGCACCATATGCGGTGCCTCGGGTACCGCTGTTGGAGTTGGAAGCCCTGATGATAGGCGGGATTGCGTTGATCGGACTCGCGCGAAGTCCGTCAGTTGTGCGATGCTCGTGCAGCTCGACTGTCTGCGAGAAGCGCAAAAGTCCGGAGATGCGGGCAAATTGACGACAGCCCAGGCCCGCCTCTTGCAATCAAGAGCAGTTTTATCGTAGCCATAGTTATATTCATTGCAACAATCATTTCAGGCAAACAAGCTCAAGTCCATAACATTATCAAGCATCCGGCCATTCTTCTATCCAGCTTTGCTGGGAAGTACGCCTTTTACCAATAGCCAGATGCGATTCAGCCTGCGAAATATCGGCATTTTGAGTTTGACGCTCGAGAGCAGCTGAGAATTTTGCAGCATAGCCGGCCATGAATAGATCCGCAACTGGAAAGGCAAAACCTTGAGCTAATGACCTTCCTGAGAAAAGGTTAGAAGCCTCTTGCTCGGCGGATCTGGAAGTTGAACGTCGTGTGGCGTTCGACTTGTGGACATACCACTGCTTTCGAAGTCTTTTGCAGGCAATTACAGCCTGTGAAATTTAGAAAGGAGAGCGATTTTGATCGCAACAACACCCGAGAGCGCTGGTGTCACCGACATCGGCGGACGGGAAAACAACGAGGACTCTTTCAGCATACTTGCCCGAGGGCAGCTGATCGTCGTGGCGGACGGGATGGGAGGACATGCAGGTGGCGATCAGGCCAGCGCTCAAGCCGTCAGTTCGACGGCTAAATGTCTGGACGAATTCGACCTCGGCCTTCTTGAAGATGCAGAGCCGGGCAGTCAATCCCAGATGGTCAAAAAGCTGCTTCTTGCCATGATCGATCGCGCCAATGCCGACATCTTCAAACTGAATGATGGCGCAACCGGTCGAGGCCGCATGGGCACCACTCTCACCCTGGCGTATGTGGCAGCCAAATGCCTGCATATTGCTTGGGTGGGCGACAGCCGCGTCTACCTGCTGCGCCGCGGGATTCTCACCCAGCTCAGCGACGACCATACGCTCAATTACGAGCTCTTCAAGCGGGGCCTGATGTCCAGAGAAGAACTGCGTGCAACCACTGCCGGGCACGGCTCCAACGTGATTACTCGCAGCCTGGGTGCTGATTCTGTTGAGCCGGACTATCTGGAGGTGCCGCTCGAAGATGGCGACATTTTGCTGTGCTGCAGTGACGGCTTGAATAATTCGGTGCCCCCTGAACTGCTGCAGAAACACCTGATGCAGGAGGGCGGCGTGCAAGAGATCAGTGCAGCTCTGGTGCAAAATGCACTGGCATTGAGCGCCAGAGACAATGTTACGGCTGTCGTGACGCGAGTGCGGATGCCGGCAGCGGCACCAGGATCGGCAGTGGTTCGGCGGCGCAGTTGGCTGCAGCAATTGCGCGACTGGCTTCTCTCATAGTTTAGCGGCAGCATGCCCGTCGTGCTTGAACCGGCTAAGACAGGGAAGCGGAGTGACATAGCCTGTCACTCCGCTTTCCCTCTTTTGGGTCCATTTTGTTTATAAACGTGCTACTATACAATGTGGAAGGACCTATGAGGTCACTTAATTCTTTGCCGGTGCCACTGCTTGTGGTGGCGCTGCTTGTGGTTGGGGACTGGCTGAAATCAGCTGGCTTTCCAGACGATCCAGCCAGTGCTTGCGCCTTTCCAGTATTTGCGTCAAAGACTGCCCGGAGCGCTCGGAGCGTCTTTTTCTGATCACACCTTTGACATAGGTGTAAGGAGTATCAAAAAGCGCGTATGCCTGTCCTGTCGCTTGCGAAATTCTGCCGCCGAAAGAGAGTTTGTTTGCCACTATTTTATTTTCTCGATAATCATAAAAGGCAATCGTCGACAAGATCGAGCGAGCAACGGCAGTCAAACCGATGATTGGACCGGAAATAGTTTGTTGTTGAGCGACCTGGCGAAATCTTTCGATCGAGTGGGCCTCGCGGTCGATGGTCGTATCCAATTTTTCAGAATTCTCGCTCAAAAAGGCTACTTCCTCAAGGCGCTTCGCATCCTTTTCGCTGGATTCGTCCTGTAATTCTTTCACTTCTTGCAAAGACAATCCCTGAGGCATCGTCGGCCGCTTTATGGGAAGTTCTCTGGCCAGTTTGTGGCGCTGATATTTTCGCATGCAAACTCCAACAAGAGTGCGCACGATTGGGTTAAGAGTAGCTGCTGATGTGGATGTTAGGGATGTAATGGCGGCGGCGCCACTGCGCAAGGGATAGCGAAAGGATTGCAAGGAAATAATCGAAGAGCCCATGTTTACATAGTTTTGCAGAGCGTCAATGGCGAAAAATGTGTTCTCTCGCCAGGCTCTTTCTCTTGAATGAACGCTCCATCTGCGGAATTCGAATACCAGCTGGTCGCGCAGGCGCTGCAGCAAAACCCCTTCCGATTCTCGGATGCGACGCCGCCCGGCAATCGGGATGGCGGCGACAATCAGCTCTCGCTCGGCCAGCAAATTGTCCGTTCGTTTGAGGGCGCCTTTGACGAAATCAAGAGAGTCTCTGGGTGACAAACCTTCTTTTCTGGCCCGATTCATTACCCAGAGATTTTGCATAAGCTCCAGCCCTGATGAAGAGCCGCTCACCGCATTGCCGACCACCGCGCTGGCCAGTCCTTTGCGCTGGGCGCCGCGATTGATCTGGCTGGGATCATGCAGGTGGCTGCCTCTTTGATCGATGTCCACCAGGCTGTTGGCAAACGAAGCAGCCGTGCCCGCTTCTCTGCCGAGCGGATACGCCCAACTGCGCCACTTCTGATGGTAGTTAGCTTCTTCAAAAAAGAGAATGTTGAAGCGCCCCAGTCGGATCAGCTCGAGAAGAAACTGGCGATCAATCTCCATGATCTGCTCGCCACCCACGCCTCCAGGACTCAGTCCTGTTTGAAATGGCTGGTCCTCTGCCCGAACCGAAAGCGGCCAAGCGGACAGAATCAGGCAGACAACGATTATTGTCGGGCAGAACTTTCTTATGGTCAGAGCGCGTATTCTCGCCTTGTCTATGTGTTTGCTTACCGTCACTGGATATCAACAAACCTGCCGGCGATGTTATTCAAGCGCTCACTCACTTTCCAATGCACCGTTTGCTCTTCGGAAAGCTTCAGTTTACACCGTTGTGAACGGAATCTATGAGCCAAATTGGTTGTCAAAGTTCAAACTCTTAATTTGAGAAATTTACCCGGACAAGCACCTGAAAGTAATCATGAGAGTATCATTTATAAGTCCCATTTTCATGGATGCACAAGCGATTCTGGTTTTTCCAAAATGTTCTCCAGGCTGAATGCGACTCAAAAAGGCATGATCCTGGTGATCGTGCCGGTTGTTTTCGAGCTGGTTTTCATCACAGCCCTCTACTTCCCGCTCCACAATTTCGAGCAGACTCTGGAATCTATGAACAGGGGAAAGGAAATTCTCTTTGCCCTGCAAGAAAACGAAATCGGTCTTTCGCGCCTGATGTGGACGCTCGTCAGCGTTGGAGTACCGGGTCAGGGTGCCGAGGGCGACAAGTTTCTCAAAAACCTCAAATCGAGAATCGTGGGTGAGGAATTGTGGAAGGGCTATGATAAAGATGCCGACCCTGAGCTCGCCCAGGCTGTCGAATTAGGCAACAAGCTGGCTTTCAGATTCGAGAACATCAAAGACCATGTGGCAGAAACCTTCGCGCGCGGTCTCGGCGTCATGCAGCGGTGGGTGGCGACCGTCGGCGTCAAAGAATTCTTCGCCATGTACGAAGACCAGAGAGCCTTAAACAAGATCATTCTCGATGTGGAGCAACATACGATTGCACACCAGCCGGCAGAGTTGGCCAATTTCAAATCGACTCTGATCGCTATCCTGTGGGTCGGATTTTTTCTAAGCCTGGCCTTGACCGTTTGGCTTGTACGCGTCTTCACCAATGACATTGTTGTCAGACTATCGGCAATAGCCAGGAATGCTCAAATCCTTTCCTTCGGCCGCGTGCAAGCCGCCACTTCCGGGGGCTCTGACGAGATCGCTGAATTAGACGGCATCATCAGCTCGTCATCGCAAACTCTTGCCGATGCACGGGCCAGGCATGCAGTAATACTCGACAATTCGGCCGACGTCATTTGCTCCATCGATTCTCGTCTGAGATTTTCTGCAGTGGGAGAGGCTTCCCGCAAGGTCTGGGGTTTTGCGCCCGATCAATTGCTCGGCCTTTCAGTTTTGGAATTGCTGGCTTCCGATACCGTCAATAGTACCAGTGATGCCTTTGTCTTGTTGCGCGAAGAAAGCGGTGAAGGGAAGATCGAAAACATCATCAAGTGCAGCGACGGTACGTTCAAAAACTCAATCTGGACTGTCTCATGGTCGGCCGAGAAAAAGGTTTTTTTCTGCGTGGTGCATGACGTGACAGAACTCAGATCGATTGAAAAATTGAAACAGCATTTCCTTTCCGTCGCCAGTCATGATTTACGCGCACCGCTCACATCTGTGACTCTGAATATCTCGATCATTACCGAGTCTATGGGAAACGTATTGTCGCCGGGCGCCAACAAAGAACTGCATCGCGTTCAACAGAGTGCGCAGAGATTAAGCTCACTGGTCAATGAGCTTTTAGAACTGGATAAATTGGAAGCCGGCAAACTTGGTCTGGAATTG
>CAZHEZ010000171.1:0-12844 GCA_964531315.1 uncultured Candidatus Obscuribacterales bacterium
ATGACAGTAACTGCCCTTTCTGAGTTGAAGGACGTCAATCAGACGGCATTAAGGGCAAAACGGAAAGCCAGGGTCAATATTAAGGTAGACACAGGTATGCACAGACTGGGCGTACTGCCGCAAAACTTTGAACCTATGCTTGATTTCGTGCGCCAATCAGAGCATTTGGAACTGGTCAGCGTCTTTAGTCATCTGGCCATGGCCGGTGATCAAGAGGCCACCGAAAAACAGAATATTGTCTTCAAACAATGCGTAGAGCGAGCCCGCGCTCTGATTAAAACACCATTTCTGACCCATTTGGCTTCCAGTGAGGCGGTCCGTTTCTTTCCTGAAACTCACTATGACATGGTCCGAGTCGGCATCTACCTATACGGATTGGAAGCAAAAAAAGATTCGGAAATACTAACTCCTTCAATGTCCGTTCGTGCACGCATCAACCACACTCAAGAAATTGAAGAAGGCCAGTCGGCCGGTTACAACTACACCTGGACCGCAAAGAGAAAGTCCCGACTGGCTTCACTGCCCATTGGCTACGCAGACGGGGTAAATCGGCGTTTATCCAATCGCATGTCCTGCCTGTTAATGGGAAAGCAAGTACCGCAGGTCGGCATCATTAGTATGGATCAGATGCTCGTCGACATCACCGACGTACCGCAAGCTCAAGAGGGCGACGTCATCACTCTGATTGGGCACGAACACAGCGCCGGCGAAGACGAGCATACACATCAACATCTTCCCAACCTTACCCTTGCACAATGGGCCAATATGCTTGATACCATTACCTACGAGTTGGCCTGCAATTTGCGCGTCCGGCTGCCGCGCATTTACACGCGACCGAGAACGTCGCATTTTGCCGAGCACTGAATACGAGAGCAATATTGCCAGTCAATAGTTTTTAAGAAACTCGAGAGGACCAGATGTGACCAGGCAGGTCGGTATATTCGGCGGGACATTCAATCCAATCCACCACGGACATCTGCTGATTGCCGAGTTTGCTCGCGTGCAATTTCAATTGGATAAGGTGATTTTTGTAACCAGTGGAACGCCTCCGCATAGAGACGATGAATTGCTCGATCAAGAATCTCGCCACAAGCTGGTACTGGCAGCAGTATCAACTAATAAATATTTCCAGGCTTCGGATGTGGAACTGAAACGGCAAGGGCTATCGTATACCGCAGATACGATGGAATACTTTCACGCAGAACTGGGGTCGGAAGTAAAACTCAACTTCATTATCGGCGGCGACAATTTTGTGCAAATCGGCAGCTGGCATAAAGTCGACGAACTGATTAAGGCATGCCGCATTCTTGTAGCTCCTCGCCTTGAGTATGAGACTGAACAGACCAATCCGCTCGTAAGAAAAATGCAGAAAACGGAGACCAATCCCGATCCGGAAAAATACAACATGCCCAAAGATGCCGATTGGGCTCTTATAGATTTTCCAGGCGTCGCCATCTCCAGCTCCGGAATCCGAGAGCGGCTCAAAGAAGGTAAATCGGTGCGATACATGATTCCCCGTGAAGTCAATGAGATGCTCATCAGCGAAGGATATTACACAGAGCGCCATGCCGTGAAGACCAAATCAAAATGAGCAAGAACAGTTCTGCAAAAGTTAAGTACAAAGGCATCCCGGAAGCAGTCACTCTGGATGTGGCCAGGAAGTGGGCAAAACCACGTGTTACCGAAAAACGATTTCGTCATATCGAGGGAGTAGCGGCAGTCGGAAAAGAAATCGCCGAGCTGGCCGGGCAAGACGCGTTTCTCGCCGAGCTGGCAGGCTTGATCCATGATGGATGCAAGGAGTGGAAGGACAAAGACCTGGTTAAAGCAGCGCTTTCTTTTGGAATGAAACTGAATGAAGTGGAAAAAGCAAACGGTCATTTGCTGCATGGACCGGTGGCTGCTTGTGTAGCTCGAGAGGAACTGGGAATCAAACATCAGGAGTTGCTTGACGCCGTGAGCGAACACACGTTAGGCAAAGTCGGGATGACCGATCTATCTAAGATTGTTTTCCTTGCCGACTGCCTCGAAGAGTCTAGACCGAAAGATTTCACCGAACCGATTTGGAACGCCCTCAAGGGCAATCCTAAGAAGAAAGCAGATCTGGATGCCGCTATGCTTGTGGCGTGCGATCTGAGTTTAGAACATTTGATCACCGCGGGCCGCGTCATCCACATCAAGACAGTTGATGTGCGCAATTACTTTCTGGCTCTAGTGAAACAGAATACTGCCGGTTAAGTTTTGAGCCGATCGGCTGAAGTCGAGTTGGCTCTAGGACTCAGGCTTCGAAGGCTCTTTCTTTTCCATTTTGACGAGCGCGGCCATGAACAATCCAAACAATAAGATCATTGCGCCCCAGTCACGATTCAAATTGAAAGTATAAGTAGTTCCGTTTATTGGAACTTCAGTTGAAGTAGGCAATGCAAAGCCATAAACCACCAGTAGAACGCCCACTACAGTGAAAAGAGCGGCTATCGGAATTCGTATATCAAGCATTTTCCTTCACCATATACACCACTACCAGAAAAGTAAATTCATCGCAATTGCCAGAACAATAACAATAATCGCGAGAACGCCCGGACGTTTGTACCAGACTAAAACCTCAGTGGAAACTTCCTTAGGCTTGCCCCAAACCAGCCCCTCAAGCTCCTCTTCGGGTTTCGGCTTAGTCACGAACGATATTGCAATTGTTGATAGGAAACAGGCCAGCCAGGCAAAAGTCGAGCGCCAGAAGTTTCCCGCCATAACCGAAGTATAAACAAATGGTTCATGTCCGGTCAGAACATAGAAATGCAAAACCGCAGTCAGAGTACCGATTACCAGACCGAAAAAAGCACCCCACGGTGTGGCGCGTTTCCAAAACATTCCCAAAAGAAAGGTTGCGAAAAGCGGCGCGTTGAAGAAAGAGAAAATATTCTGCATATAGTCCATGATGCTCGGGAAGCCCATGGCGATATAGGCAGTGGCAATGCTAATGAGGATGCCGACCGCAGTTGCGACCTTGCCCATCCATAAATAATGTTTGTCCGATTGGTTGGGGCGGATGTAACTCTGGTAAAGGTCGTAAGTCCAGACGGTATTGAAGGCGGTGACATTGCCAGCCATGCCCGACATAAAACTAGCCAGCATCGCCGTCAGACCGACCCCCAGCATGCCGCTCGGATACATCATCGGCAGCAAGAGAGGCAGAGCCATGTCATACCGCAAGCTCGTGTTGTTGGAGCCCAGTCCTGGAATCAACACGAGGGCAACAAGTCCTGGAAGAACTGTGAGCAATGGAAAGAAGACCTTGGGAAAGGCGGCAATCAATGGTGTTCTCTGAGCAGCCGGAAGACTCTCAGCAGCCAGCGCGCGCTGAATGACAAGGAAGTCCGTGCACCAATATCCGAATGACAGTACAAAACCCAGTCCGGACAAAATAGCGATCCAATCGACACCCATTGGATTGGCCGCTGTGCCCGCGTTCATCCACAGGTGGGCAAATGCAGGGTCTTTAAAGTGTGCGCAAAGACCCGACCAGCCTCCGACTTTGCACAATCCAATAATGGAAATCGGAAGCAGTCCGAACACGATCAAAAAGAACTGCATCACTTCGTTATAGATTGACGAAGTCAAACCGCCCATGATCGTATAAGCAAGAACAACACCGGCAGCCGCAAAAATCGATGCATCGATCGACCAGTTCAACAGCAGCTTAAAGACCAATGCCATTGCATACAGGTTGATGCCAGACATCAAAACCGTCATGACTGCAAAGGAGATAGCATTCAATGCACGCGTCGGTTCATTGAAACGCATCTTCAAATATTCGGGGACGCTGCGAACTTTCGAGCCGTAGTAAAACGGCATCATAAATACGGCCAGAAAAACCATCGCCGGTATCGCGCCCACCCAATAGAAGTGCGCCGTCATTACGCCATACTGAGCCGCATTGGCCGCCATCCCCATTACTTCGATGGCGCCCAGGTTTGCAGAAAGAAATGCCAGTCCGGTTACCCAGCTGGGAATGTTGTGCCCGGAAAGAAAGAAGTCCTCGCTGGACTTCATTTTGCCTTTGAGAACATAGCCGACGCCAATCACAAAGACGAAGTAAACGCCGATGATGACGTAATCTATCCAGCCAATCTGAGCAGCACTAGTGGCCACATTCCTCAGTTTTTAGAAATTGAGATTTAGTTTTGCTCTGGTTACTCGTCTGACATTGCCATGTCGGAAGCGTTGTCGCGCTTGCTGCCGAGCAATCTCAGTCCGTTTGCATTGATGATCGGGCGAACATTCTTATTGCCGGCGTCATCGGTCCACTTGCTGAAATCGAGTCTGCCTTCGATGCCGATCAAGCTGCCTTTGCGAACATATTCGCCTGCGATTTCAGCCTGACGTCCCCAGATTTCGATATCAAACCAATCGGTTTCCTTGTCCTTGGTAGGACGATTGACTGCCAGACTGAAGGTGGTCTTGACACGTCCCGATTCGAAATATCTCATTTCAGGATCGCGACCAGCTCGTCCGACAAGTATGACCGAATTAACCATTTATCTTCCCCTTCAAAGTGAAAGCTGCGCTTAAGGCAGATCGTCGCCAAGTAGCACAACGCCTCAATGCTTCAGGCCAAGGCGCGCATCCGGGGTGTTGTCCCACTCGTCCTTTGGCTGACGATTATAATACCGTCTGAAGCCGGCAAATTGTGTACATAATTGGCGTCTTATGGAGTTTTCAGCCATTACTTCTGCAGCCGAAAAGAAAGAAGAAATCACACAATTGCAGGAGTCCAGGCGGCAGCCGGTCTGGCATGTCATTGTCTTGCACATCCTTACTCTGGCAACCTATTCGCCTTTCTGGTTTGCGAAGAACTGGTCTCTGCTCATTCACGCGCAGAAATTGACCCAGGGCGAAGAAGGCGCAGACGAGCGTCTCGTCTCCTACACTGGCGGTGATGAGCTGGCGGGGGTAAAGGGCAAAGATCCGATTCTATTGACTATCGGAATGTTCGTGCCGCTCTTAAACCTTTATCTTGCCTTCGAATTGTTCAATCAAATTGCCAAATTAGAACCTGACAAAACTGTTTTTCGCGCCCAACATCCGAAACTGTCCGCTGCGCTGCTATTGGCTTCGATGTTTGGGCTCTATATGCTGGGGAATTTACCTTCAACACTCTTCTTGCTTTGCCTGTCATCTTTTTTGCCGTTGGCGCTGGCGCAGCACTGGTTGAATCAGTACTGGAAGCAACATGAGCCTGCCGATTCCATGGTCAGGCAGGCATTTTCTACAATCGAACTGCTTGCCGTCATTTTTGGCAGCCTGCTTTTGGGTCTGCTTGTAATCACGCCTTTTGTGATGCCCCACTGAGCGAGCTTTCGTTGCCATAGAGGCGCGGAGCTAAAATGCTGGACAGGCCAGACCGGGCGATGCAAGGCAGCGCTCCTACAATTGGAAGCCGTGCTTCTTGGCCCATTTCACGAGTTTGTCGGCATCTTCCAGCTCGAGTTTTTCCACCAGCTGCTCGATATGCTCGTTGAACTCTTCATCGGTCAGCCCCATTCTTTGCGCTGCTTTGTTTAGCTTCCCGCGCATGGTTATGTAGGTGAGGATATGTCTTTCATCTATTGAAAGGTGGGTGATATGCCGCGGCAAATTTGGCGTCAGAACGTTCTTGCTGCCTTTCTGGACCATGACAATTGCCATGCGGAGCAAAGCAGGAGGATCGTCCTTCATTACGTAGCCGGAAGCGCCACAATCGAGCAAATCTTGAACCTCGGCCGCCTTACCCTGGCTGGCGAATACGAGGACTTTTCCGTTTCTTAAAGAGACAAGTCTTTTGATCAGGTCGTGGGTCTGAATGAAACCCGGCAGATGCAGGTCGAGCAGGACCATGTCGGGCAGAAGCTCTTTGGCCAGTTTCCAGGCCTCGTCGGAGGTAGCCGCCTCACCCACGATTTTAATGAGCCCGCCTTGCGCCAACTGCTCACGGACTTTAATGCGTGTATCTTCGTGATCGTCAACGAGCAAAAGCCTGGTCATGAAATCCCTTGAAATGTCACATCAGGATAAGAACGCGCGCCGACAAGCGAAATTAATTCTTGACCGAAATCGCCGTAACCTAATACTACACGTAATTGACGGCTCCAAACGTTTGTAATGCCGTGCCTGGTTACCATGAGGCAGCAACAGGTCATCGAGGATATAATGACGCGAATGTATTCCGAGTCTGAGAAAAGGCGCACAACATGACCGAAATCAATTCAAAAAAATTAGCGGCTCTGGCTGCACTGCTTGCTATCCTTTTTGCTCCGGCAACAGGGGTGGAAGCGAAAGGTCTCTTTTCCAAAGAGAAGAATAAGTTAGCTCAAGCTCAAGATGTAACCACTCCAAGTGGTTTGAAATATCATGACGATGTTGTCGGCAATGGACCGGCTCCGCGCCAAGGTCAAAGAGTGTCGGTGCACTATACCGGATGGCTCACAAACGGTTCAAAATTTGACAGCTCACGTGACCGCGGTGAACCTTTCCAATTCACTTTGGGTCGCGGTGAAGTAATTAAAGGCTGGGATGAAGGCGTTGCTTCGATGAAAGTCGGCGGCCGACGCAAACTCACCATTCCGCCGAATCTGGCATATGGTTCCAGAGGCGCGGGCGGCGCAGTTCCTCCGAATGCCACATTGATTTTCGATGTTGAACTGTTGGGCGTCCAATAGTTTTTCATTGAAAAACTGATTTGGAAGTTCAAAGGCTAATTTCAAATTTCACAACTAAATTCAAAAAATCATTTGGACCTGATTTAAGGAGAAGAAAAAGTTGACTCAAGCACAAGAAGTTACAACTCCAAGTGGATTGAAGTATAACGATGACCAGGTCGGCAGTGGTGAGGCTCCGCGTCAAGGACAAAGAGTATCGGTACACTACACGGGTTGGCTCACCGACGGCACAAAATTCGACAGCTCGCGCGACCGCGGGCAACCGTTTCAATTCACATTGGGACGTGGCGAAGTAATCAAAGGCTGGGACGAAGGCGTAGCTTCGATGAAAGTTGGCGGCAAACGCAAACTCACCATTCCACCAGATCTTGGTTATGGTACTAGAGGCGCTGGTGGAGTAATTCCTCCGAATGCCACATTGGTTTTCGATGTTGAACTTTTGGACGTCAAATAGTTTCTCACTGTAAGACTAATCTCGAAATTTGAAAACCAAATTCGAAAATTCATTTGGATCGGATCTTTTGAGATCCGGTCCAATGTTTTTAAAACCAGATTTGGCAAACACCAAAAATGCGAGGAGATAATGGAACGAGTCAAATATGCAAGCGGCACAAAGTGGGAACCAATAGTTGGTTATTCGCGCGCCGTCCGCCACGGCAATTTCGTTTCTGTGTCAGGTACCACTGCCACCAACTTGGAGGGCGAATTGGTCGGACCGGGCAATGCATATAAACAAACGGTGCGAAGCATCAAAAACATCGACAAAGCATTAGCAGCCGTCGGCGCGTCGCTTAAAGACGTGATCCGCACGCGCATATATGTAGTCGACATCGAACGCGATTGGGAAGCGGTCGGCAAGGCACACGGCGAGTTTTTCGCAGAGATTCGCCCGGCTACTTCCATGTTGCAGGTAAGCAGGCTAATCTCAGCCGACATGCTCGTCGAGATTGAGGCTGACGCGATTATTGGCGACAACTGACTGGGCACCGCTGATAGTGCCGTCCTGCTGTCAATGGTTTAATACAGATGTTGAAGTTTAAGTTTGTGCAGTCAGGACGTTATTGCAGCCCTTGTCTTTCGCCTCGATCAGCGCTTCGCATGCAGCTTCCAGCAATCCTTGTGGATCGTTGCTGTGCTGAGGATAGCTGGCCACTGCAAGTGTTGCCGTGATCTTAATCGGTTTGCCCGTCTTAGGATCCTTCACTTCCAGCATAGAGATGCGTCGTCTGACTCTCTCCGCCACTACCATTGCGCCTTCGGCGTCGGTTTCGTGCAGCACCGTGACCAACTCTTCGCCGCCCCATCTGGCCGGCATGTCGATCTCGCGCACCGAACTCTTGAGGATTTTGCCGACTTCGATCAGTACTTCGTCGCCGATTTCGTGCCCATAACGCAGATTGATATCGCGAAGGTGATCGATATCGATAAGCATCAGAGACAACGAATATCCCAATCTCAAAGCGCGCTTCATCGAATGAGTGAGGTGCTCTTTAAAGACGTGACGATTCGGTAGATTCGTCAGCACATCCGTACCCATAAGCTCTTGCAGCCTGGCATCAGAGTTTGAGAGTTGGTGTCTCAAACGATCGATTTCACGCTCTTTTTCTTTGATGCTGCGCTCGAGCTGAACAATCTGGCCCTGCATCTTTCTCAGCTGTCCCTCCACCTGACGGTGGCGGGATGTGCCATGGAAAGATTGCAGCATTTGAGTCAAGTGGGCTTTCATCAATATCCCCCTGCGGCTCCCTGCCAGAGAACTGCAACCTGCCTTACCAGACCTTATATAGATCTTGAACTTGATCTGATCCTAATCCTCTTTTTATATAGAGGATATAAACTCGACTACATCAGGTTTTGATCTAATCAACAGAAGTATATTAGTACGAATTAGGATTCAGATCCAGTTTTCAGGGGGGAAAACCGGGGGCTTATTTAATCAATGCCCGGGAAAGCTCTTTGTTGTTGTAGTCTATCAATATTAGATAGTACTCACTCTTGCCTTTATCGATGTTAAACGTAACAATCCCCTGCTGCTGTGTATTTGGCGGGATTGTCTTCTTCAATTGAGTGAGATTTGAAGGCGAAAGAAACTCAGGAAAGTACCTCTGTCCTAGATTTGTGCTGACCACGAAATCCCTGAAGGTGTACTGCCTTTTGGTCTCATTGATGAAAGTGAAATCGACCCGGAGAAGCTGAGCTTTCTTGTCGCGAATGTCCGACTCGAACCAGAATTTGTTGACATTGATGACGGCGCCCCTCAAGGGCTGCGCCTTCTTATATGAGGGCAGGGCTTTCACATTGAAGCCCGGCAGCTTGATCGGCTCCACCGTTTTCAACTTTATGACTTCACCGGGAGAAAAGCCCCTGATCTCCCCCTGGCGGCGCCAAGCTTTGAAGCCGCCATAGGCTGCTCCGGCAGCCGCAGCCGAACCGGGGACGATACCATAGGAGGCAATGGCAGCAGGAATGCCACCATACTTAAGCCCCAGCATTCCCCCTTTAAACGCATTTTTGCTGACGATAGCAGTGTCAATCAATGCGACCTTGGCCACGGACTTGAGAGTGTTGTCCTTGGTCGTAAACTTGGCTGGAAAAGCAAGTTCGATCTCACCATCGGGACTGACCAATTTGTCGAAGGTCACTTCTATATAGCCGTCACGAGAATGGCGTTTTTGACCGGCCGCATCAGTAATCAATCCGCGAATATACCAGCCCTCCGGCAGCATGACTCGGCTTCCGTCCTTAACATCGACCGAAACCTTCGCATAGATTTCGTCACCTTTTTGACTGACTTCGGAATTGAGAAAACAGTTGAGTGAGAGATTTACGTCCACTCCCGGCGGTATCGTTTGAACCACGCCATCGAGAATGGGGGAACGGTCGGATTCATGAATGATGGAGCCTTGCAGCAATTTGCCTTTGACGTCGCCGGGCTTGGCGGTTTTTGCATTTGCCGAAGCTTTCGAGTTTGCAGAATTACCGCCAGGCGGCAAGCCGGCGGCAGGTTCAATACTTTCGATCGGCGTTTGAAAATGCACTTCGGCGCTCTGTTTATCAGCTGCATGCGCGGGTGTTTTTACATTTGTCTTGTCGCCGGTTTCGGCACTGGCGCAGACCGGCACCGAGAATGGTGCCTGGGCCAATAGAAAAAGCGCAGCAAGAAAAAGCGCCTGGCGTTTGCTTGCGCACCTGCCAACCTTGCTGGGAGTGACTCTTATTTCCGGACACGTCAACATCGCGTCATTCTCTCTAACAATCAAAGCTTGCGAGTAAGAATTTCCTTCAGCTGCTCAAAGAAACCTTTCTTAGGACGATTCAGCTGCTGGGTCTGGGACTTTTCGCGCGCCAGCGCTTTTACCTTCGCCTCCAGATTTTTCGCTTCCGCATTTTTAGGATCGTTGCGCAATGCCGACTGTACTTCCGTCATCGCCAATGTTTTCCAACCTCTTGCCAGGTAAACCTCAGCTAACTTGTTGTGATAGCGTGGGTCCGTGGGCACCAGGCGAATGGCTTCCTTGAGAGCGGTTTCCGCTTCCTTGTAGTTGCGCCTGCGGAATAAATCGTCCGCGCGGCTCAAATGTTTATTCGCCCATTTGATATTGATGTTTTCTTCTTCAGATTCGTTCCCGGGAATCTGAAAATTTCCTGTCGAGCTGAGCGGAACGTCCGTCAGGGGACCTTCTCCGTCTTCATGACTATCATTACCGACGGCGCTCAAATTGGTCTGGGAGTGCCTCTTGCGCGTCAGCAAGCGGACCGCATCATATTCAGCGCGACGCTCGGCATCACTGACAACGTCATGGGCGCGCGAAACCTTGGCAAATTCACTTTGCGCAACCAAGCGCTTGTCCGGGTCATTGGGAAAACGATCGGGATGGAGCTTTTTGGCAAGCGCTAGGTAAGCCTTGCGAATCTCTTCCTGGGAAGCGGATTCCTCAACGCCGAGGACCGCGTAATAGTCTTCCTCGAACTCCTGCATTCTCAGCTTTATGCTTCTGGCAACTTTGCTACTCTAGTCTATAGCTTCATATCTTAAGCCCTATGAGCCGATTCTAGCCAGATTTGGCGTGGTTTTTATCGACTTTGGAATAAACTCGACCGGGCTTTCCAAGTGCAATCCTGCCAATCTAAATGCGCTGGCGCCCGGTACGTTTTCAGGGGTGTTTCCGCCTGGCAATGCCTGGCTTATAAATAAATTGTGGATAAATGAATGTGCCTTAAGTAAAGCTTCCATAATCAAAATGTGGCGGCTTTAAAAGGCAACCGTCGTATAGGCGGTCTTTAACGCGTCGTTTTTCGGAACTGGTGAGCAACGGGTGTTTTTATGAACCTTGAAAAATTCACGCACAAAGCGCAAGAGGCGATCACCAATTGCCGAACTCTATTGGCGCGCTTTGGGCACAGTCAGGTCACGCCTGAGCATGTGCTGCTCTCACTCATGGAACAGGAAGAAGGCGTCGCCATCAAAATTCTCGAACGCCTCAATATTAACCAGAAGGAAATCATTGACGACGTCAGCACTTACTTGCAAAACCAGCCCAAAGGTTCGGCTGTCACGACTCAAAAAGATGAAATCCACGTTTCGCATCAACTGATGCGCCTGCTCGAATCATCCAATCGCGAAGCCGACAAGCTCAAAGACGAATTCATCAGCGTAGAGCATATTTTGCTTGCCATCGCCGATGACATCAAAACCCAGGCCGGAAGCATACTCAAAAAGCACGGCGCCACGCGCGAAGCCATTCTCAGCGTACTGACGCAGATTCGCGGCAAACAGCGCGTCACCAGCCAGGACCCGGAAGCTACCTACGAAGCGCTGGCCAAATACGGAAGAGACCTGACCGAGGCAGCAGCGCGCGGCAAGCTTGACCCTGTTATCGGCAGGGATGAAGAAATTCGGCGCGTCATGCAAGTTCTTTCCAGAAGAACCAAAAACAATCCAGTTCTGGTCGGTGAACCAGGCGTTGGTAAAACAGCTATCGCCGAAGGTCTGGCCATCCGTATCACCAAAGGCGACGTGCCGGAAGGTTTGAAAGACAAAAAATTGATTGCGCTGGATATGGGCTCTCTGATTGCCGGCGCCAAGTACCGCGGCGAATTCGAAGAACGGCTCAAAGCTGTCCTCAAAGAAGTAATCGAAGCTGAAGGTGAAATCATTCTCTTCATCGACGAATTGCATACGGTTGTCGGTGCCGGTTCTTCCGGCGAAGGCTCAATGGATGCGGGTAATTTGTTGAAGCCGCCTCTGGCCCGCGGTGAATTGCATTGTATCGGCGCCACCACAGTTGATGAGTACAGAAAGCACGTCGAGAAAGATCCGGCATTGGAACGCCGCTTCCAAACGGTGATGGTGGAAGAACCTTCTGTGGAGGAATCGATCTCGATTCTGCGCGGACTGAAAGAACGGTATGAAGTACACCATGGTGTGCGTATTAAAGACTCGGCTCTGGTGAGCGCCGCTGTTCTGTCGCATCGTTATATTACCGACAGATCGCTGCCGGACAAGGCCATTGACCTGGTCGACGAAGCGGCCGCCAGAATGCGCATCGAAATTGATTCTATGCCGAGCGAATTGGACGAATTGGAAAGACGACGCATTCAATTGGAAATCGAACGCGAAGCCCTGAAAAAAGAAAAGGACAATGCCTCCAAAGAAAGGCTCGAGAAAATCGAGAGAGAAATCGCCAACATTCAAGAAAAAGCTGATGGACTGAAGGCTCAATGGATTTCCGAAAAGGAAGCCATCAGTGAAATTCAAACATTCAAAGCAGATATTGAAGCGACAAAACTTTTGATTGAACAAGCGGAACGTGCTACTGATTTGCAAAAAGCTGCAGAATTGAAATACGGCAAATTGCGGGAACTGGAGCAAAAATTAAAAGCAGCCGAAGCACCACTCAACACCAAGCGGGGTGGCAGATTGCTGAAAGAAGAGGTTGATGAGGAAGACATTGCCGAAATCATCTCCAAATGGACCGGCGTGCCTGTGACGAAGCTTCTCGAGGGTGAAGTGCAGAAACTGCTGCGCCTGGAAGAGCATTTGCATCAACGTGTAATTGGTCAGCAAGAAGCAATTGAAGTAGTGGCAAATGGTGTAAGACGGGCCAGAGCAGGACTGAAAGATCCAAACAGACCAATCGGCAGTTTTCTTT
>CAZHEZ010000171.1:12854-17768 GCA_964531315.1 uncultured Candidatus Obscuribacterales bacterium
AGCCCTGGCTGAATTTCTTTATGATGACGAGGCGGCGATGGTGCGCATCGACATGTCCGAATATCAGGAGCGCCACACGGTGGCTCGGTTGATCGGCGCGCCGCCCGGATATATCGGTCATGATGAAGGCGGTCAACTTACCGAAGCGGTACGTCGCCGCTCATACTCTTGCGTGCTCTTCGACGAAATTGAAAAAGCACATGCAGATGTATTCAACGTGCTTCTGCAGGTTCTCGACGAAGGTCACTTGACTGATTCGCGTGGCCGGCAGGTCGACTTTAAAAACACGGTCATCATCATGACGTCGAATATCGGCAGCCAGTATATCCTGGACTACCAGATGAAATCGGCGGTCAGCGGTGACGACAGCTATCCTCAGATGAGAGAGAAGGTTCTGGAAGCTTTGAGAGAGCATTTCCGCCCTGAATTCCTCAACCGTATCGATGAGACTGTTGTTTTCCATGCCCTTACGGCAGAAGAATTAAAGCGCATTGTCGACATTCAGTTGGCGTATCTCAATCGCCGACTGGTCGACCGCAAGATGCTCCTGACGGCAACCCCGGCTGCCGAGGACTGGCTGGCCAAAACCGGCTACGACCCGATGTATGGCGCCCGACCTCTGAAGAGACTGATTCAGAAAGAAATTGAGAATCCGCTCTCCCTGCACATCCTGCAAGGCGATTTCATGGACGGCGATGCAATCCAGGTGGATGCGGCCATGGACGGACACGGACTGACCTTCAAGAAAGACGGCTCGACGATTCCGGAGCGGGAAGGGGAAGCAGACGAGTCGGAAGAGCAAGTGGAAACAGCAAGCGCAGCCTCGTAGGGGCGATGCCATGCATCGCTCGGCCCGCAAAGAGCAATCCCGCAATTCGTACTTTCACCCTATATGGGTGGGATAATTTGGGGTAATCTCCAGGTCTGACAAACCTGGTGATATTTTGATGCCAGCTCTTCAGATTCCCGAGAAATCTTCGCCAATCGCGCCGCCGCACCGGGTGAGCGGATTGAAGCACGGCGTCCTGTCGCCTCTGGAAACGCTCGCTCAGTCTATTGCCGGGATAGCGCCGAGCGCCACGCCAGGAATGCTCATCCCCATCGTCTTCAGTTTTGCCGGAAACGGGACCTGGCTTTCGTATTTGCTGGCCACAGTCGGAATTCTTTTCACGGCTCAGTGCATCAACGAGTTTGCCTCCCGCTCTGCCTGCCCTGGGTCGCTCTATAGTTTCGTCAATCTCGGCTTCGGCAAAAAAGCCGGGATGCTCACGGGCTGGGCTCTCCTGTTCGCCTATGTATTTTGCGGCTCCGCTTGCGTGGTCGAATTCGCCCTTTATGCTCTTTCTCTTTTGAAACACACGTTCAATCTATCGGTTTCCAGCCAACCAATGATGCTGTTTTCTTCTCTTCTTGTAGGCTTCGTGGGCTACAAGAACGTAAAGATGTCTGCCAGCCTGATGCTGAAGCTGGAGATACTTTCGATGGGACTGATTCTCCTCATCGTTGGACTGACACTGTTTCAACATGGTCTCGTCTTAGATTGGAAGCAACTGTCCCTCAATGGAGTCTCATTCGAAAACGTCCGTATGGGTCTGGTAATGGCTATCTTCGGCTTCGTAGGCTTCGAAAGTGCTGCTTCTTTGGGAACAGAAGCAAGTCAGCCTTTGAAAACAATTCCCCGAGCAATTATGCAGAGCGTGATATTCAGCGGCGGCTTTTTTGTCGTCTCGTCCTACTCGATGGTAATGAGCTTTCACGCCTCGCCCATGTCACTCGACAAATGTTCAACTCCGCTGCTTTCAATGAGCAGCTTCGTCGGCGTTCCCTGGCTCGGTCACATCATCGATGCCGGAATTATGGTCAGTTTTTTTGCCGCCGCCCTGGCTAATTTGAACGCCGGAGCGCGCATGCTGTATAAAATGAGCCACGATGGGCTGCTGCACAATCGCCTCGCCAATTGCCATCATGAGAATCAGACTCCCCATGTCGCCGTCTGGCTGTGCTCGGCTGTTAGTCTAACGATTGCCGTCTGCCTGTCGCTCTTCCAGGTTGCTCTCATGGACATCGTTGGCTGGTTGGGAACTCTCGCCACCTTTGGTTTCATCTACGCTTACATGTCCACCTCAATCTCGGCAGCCAAACTGCTCAGACAGTCAAAGCAATTCTCAATTGCCAAAATAATTACAGTCTCAGCCTCTTGCGCCGTGCTGATATTTGCCTTTATCGGCTCGCTTTACCCGCTGCCTGCCTACCCGTACAACATACTGCCGCTCATTTTCGGAACGTACATGGTCGTCGGTTTGGCTTATCTGCGAACATTGAAGCTGAGTTAGGCGCTTTAGGGTCTGCTGCTTGCCGATGCCGTCCGTGATTTTTGATAGATGCCGACAATAGTCGGGTGTTTCGAGCCCAGGCGGATGGCATTATAAGAGTGGAAATATGCTTCCGCATTGCGCCCGCGCCCGTAAGCGATAACCGCCTTCATCTCGTGTCCGGCCGGCTTTTCCGGGTATTTTTCCAGCATGTAAGAGGCAACCCGCTCACACTTGGCCCAATCGCCCTTTCTGGCATAAGCCCAGAAACCATCCACCATTGTCTTTTCGACTTCTTTCGGCTTCAAAATCGGATTTGGGTAGTTAGCCGGTTTGTTAGCGACGGCTGGAGCCGCAGCCTTAGCTGGAACCGGGTCTCCGGTATCGTGCAACACCTCTCTCAGGTTGTGAGCACGTACGTTGGCCATCGTCTCCGGCTCGAGATCCTTCTCGTGCTTGTCGTAATGCTGGCTGCCATAATCGACGAATTTGGCGATATTGAAACTGGAATAATTGACGAACGGTTGTTTGGCCATGCGCTCGTGCAAAATCACATCGGTGGTTTTGAACGCTTCTTTCGGGCAATCATGCCAGTCGGCAGGAATAAGCGAGGCATTGGCGATGGCATCATCAACGTGATTTTTGTGGCAATAGACCTTGTCGAAATGCTGCAGTTCGCTGCGGGCAATTTCATCTTGAGAGTGGGTTTGAATATGCCGCATCTGTTCCTGGGCAAACAAAGTCTTCTTCTGCGGCTCGGTGATGGAATTGTCATTCCAGACGCGGAAAAGACGATCAGCCAGGTCCAGCTCATGGTCGAGGTCGTTGGGATTCCAATAACCAGGCATGCAATGCACCACTGTGCCGTCTTTGGCCATGACAAACAACTGCAAATTACGTGGTCCGGCGCCGTTGGTCGTCGTCACAGCCGGACCGGTGGCCGGATGGATGCCGGAATTGCCCGCGTAGGGGTCTTTGGCGATGTTGCGGTATCCGCAGATGAAACGGTCTCTGAGCTTGGAAAGGACTGGTTCTTTAGAGAGCGACCCGGCTCTCAGGCTATTGGCGGCAGATCAGGTATAGCCGTCGATATTGCCGAGCATGTGCACCCACAAGATCGGCTTGCCGGAAGCAGCCGACTTGGCCTTTGCCTTCTCCAGGGAGGTCTCCCAGTTAATCTTTGTGGCAGTAATGGCGTTCTCTGTTCGAGCCTCGCCACTGCTGATTACAGCATCAGTATCGCCCGCAAACGCAGGAGAGACGCCGTACGACAGCGCCAGGATTAAGACAGCAAGCGTCGACCGTTTAATGTATTTGCTCATGAGTATAGAGTTTTCAGAAGAGGTTAAGTTCTACCATTATGCACGCGGAGTACACACGGCACAATGCATATATTCCCCGACAAGTAAACGCTCAGGTTATCCTCTTCAGGTCTTGGGACATTTGCTCAATATTCTCATAGCGTTGCCCGCAGTCCAGTTGTGTCGCATGGGCAACGATGTGGTCCATGCCGGCGCTCAGAGCCGGTACCTGCTTGGCCGGATGAGATTGCGAAATGGGCTCCGGATCGGCCCCGGTGAGAAGGAAGTGCAAGGTGGCTCCGCAAGCATAAATGTCGCTCTGACTGGTAGGCATGCCACGGAATTGCTCGGGCGGCAGATAGGCGTGTTTTCCAACCACGGTGCCGGTGACGGTGGCTTCCACTTGCTGCGCCACGTTGAAGTCGATAAGTTTGAGGGTGCCATCTCTTTGCAAAATCAAATTATCAGGAGTGAAATCACGATGCACTACAGGTGGTGACAATGAATGCAAGTAGGAGAGGATTGAACACATCTGGGCTGCCAGCTCTTTGACTTGAGATTCCTGCATGGACCCATTCTTCTCAACCAGCTCCCGAAGCGACATTCCGTCGATGTGTTCGAGCACAAGGTAAGCGCGATGATCCTCAACAAAGAAGTCGATCAGTTTAACAACATGCGGGTTATCCATCTGTTTCAAAATTCGAGCTTCATTTTCGAATGACTCGAGAGCGCTCTTTCGCACGCCCACATCTACGTGCACCGGCAGAATGAATTCTTTGAGAACGACCGCTCGATCGTTGATATTGTCGGTGGATAGATATGCAGAACCCTGACCACCGACTCCAAGCGAATGCAAGATTCGATACTTACCCGCTTGCAGCGAAGCTCCCTCTAAAAGCGGCTTCAGTCGCTCACGCTTGGGAGGTGCCGTTAATGCCTGCAGCCACATTTCCGTATAACTGTGGTTGGCAGGCGGCTCCAGGCATTGGTCGACTTCGGGAGAGCGAGTCACATTAGGCGCCCAATTGCGAATGATAGCGAGCACTTTTTCGCGGTCTTCCGTCGATTCAAAAGCGCTTAGTTTGAGCTTTGTCACTTTACCGCTGCCACTGCGAAAACACAGATATTGATCGAGCGCCTGAGTAGAACCAGCCGGTCTTTCTAAATCGATAGCGACCAGGTTAGCCCAATCGATCTCTTTACCGTCGGAAGCATAATGTCCACGACGCCTGAGAAAACGCTGGCCGCGGCGGTTAAACAAGACATGTGTGGGAGCGTTCAAATAGAAGCCCAATGGCACC
>CAZHEZ010000172.1:0-17571 GCA_964531315.1 uncultured Candidatus Obscuribacterales bacterium
CATGTCCGCCGCTTCGACTATTCCTGTAATTCTTACGGGTGTGTCGGCGGACAATCTTCCCGGTGGAGTTTCGACGACTCTATTTATAATAGGTGTGCCTACCTTCTTGACCGGAATTTATCAGGTGTTGAGAGCGATTCGGGATCCTTCAATTCGCTCCAAGCTTTGATCAATTATGTGGCACTACATCAGGTGGCATATCCAAACGCTCTTTCAGCAAAAGTCCGATAAACACAGGGGCGAAGAACAGAGCTAGAGACTCGCCCCTTTGCATCGCCCCTGGTGTCACTTTGAAAGCAGAATCCCGCAAAATTCAATATGCGCCGGTAATTAAATGAGATATAAAACTTGAAAACCGATCAGTTATCACACAAACATTTTACAAGACTGCTAATCGCTGAAAAGCGGACTGGCAGAGGACTTCCGGCATTTCGAGCGTTTTTACATTATTGGTGAAAACCTGGACGAGTCGCACAAATTAGGTAGAATTGCTTGTGTCCCGTGACCGCTGGTCGGGGAATTAGAGAACGCTTGCTAAGAGATGGAGAAAAGCATGATTAAAAAGTTAGCCTCCTCACTTTTGCTAGCTTCGGTATTTGTCGGCTCCTTGGTTACTCCATCGTTTGCCGGCGACGAAACCACTTTCCAGAAGATCGTATTTCTTCCTGTGAGACTGGTCGGATCCGGAGTGGGCACAGTCATTGGAGTGCCGCTCGGAGTTGTCAAAGATGGCAACAGAGGCGCTATCAAGTCGACAAAATGGGTTGCCGGCAAACTCGGCAATGAAGATGGAAAATACCATCAAATGTTTGGTGCAATCGTCGGTGGTCCTTTCGGAGCAATCGGCGGCGGTACATACGGTATTGCAGACGGCGCTTGGCATGGTATGAAGACCGGTTATGACAAACCGTTCAGCAAAGATGCCTTCACGTTCAAAGACGAGTAAGGAAGACATAGGAATCTCTAATGAGACCCCTAAACAGTCATTAGGTACTTATGAGGGTGGTTCTAGTGAGCCATCCTCCCTGCCAGGTGGAAAAACATGACCAAAAGAACACTAGCGATGTTAATTTCAGGAGCGCTCGCTCTGGGAACGGCTACCCCGTCGTTTGCAGATGGTGATGGTCCTGTTCACAATATGGTTGGATTGGGTGGAGTGACAACCGGTCTGCTCATCGACGTTCCGGAAGGAATCGTCGTTGATTCGCTGTACCGCGTTCCAATGAAGTGCCAGCGCACTTTGGCCGAGCACTTTGGTGATTCCAAAGGCGCCGGACAGAATATCGCAGGCGCTCTGCTTGGTTTCCCAGTAGGTTTCGTATGGGGCATCCCTTACGGCGCTTTGCATGGTGCTAAGCATGCCTTCTCGAAGGGCTGGGAAAAGCCTTTCAGTACTGAATCGTATTTGGTAACAGAAGAGAAGTAGTTACTAGCTCTGCCTGGCATCGAGCCAAACAGTTTTGCCAGGCAGTCTGGAAATATGGTGGTAAAAACAATGAAATCAATAGGTCGTATCGTTTTTTCGGCGTTGGTCGCCGTGAGTGCAGTAGCTCCTGCTCTCGCGCTTGACTACGAAGCTAAGCCCGTCATGTGGTGCCTGCAAGCACCCTTCAGAACGGCTGGTGCTTTGGAAGGCGCTTTGGTAACTGGTCTTATTAGTGGTCCCATTGATGGCGGCTATCATGGCGCGCTCAAAGGAACGACTCACTGGGCTGGCAA
This sequence comes from uncultured Candidatus Obscuribacterales bacterium, assembly GCA_964531315.1. Classification (GTDB taxonomy): domain Bacteria; phylum Cyanobacteriota; class Vampirovibrionia; order Obscuribacterales; family Obscuribacteraceae; genus QKMZ01. The sequence continues at coordinate 1,720 of CAZHEZ010000172.1, forward strand.
GTTCGGCGACGAAAAAGGCGCCGGACAACGGGCCGCAGCTGCTCCGATTTTCGGAACAGGCGGGATGATCGTCGGTGGAGCAGTTGAAAGCTTCCACGGTTTTGGACATGGCTGGAAGAAAGGCTGGGAAAAGCCCTACAGCAGATGGTCCTATCTCACCATGGAAGAGAAATAAGCCCCCCTTTGAACCACTTAAATAGGAAAGATGGTGAAAATAATGCGTAAGAAGGTCCTTTCCTCGTTACTTTTGGCGGCTGGTCTGCTTACTTCGGTAGCAGCCCCCAGTTTTGCCTATCCCGAGCGCCCTGAATCGGCGCGCGTGTATTATGAAATCGCTTACTTCCCTTGCCGCTTGGTAAGTATGGCCGTAACAACCATTTGGGATGTTCCGACTGCTTGCTTCCAAGATGCAATAAAAGGCGCGATTGGCGGTACCAAAATGGTTTCCCGCAACCTCGGCAAAGAAGACGGCTCCTATGAATTGGTAGCCGGAGGCTTGGTCGGCGGTCCTGTAGGACTTTTGGCCGGTGGATTGTATGGTGCAAGACATGGTTTCTTCTATGGAATGCATCACGGATTTGTAGGCTATCCGAGCCCGCACTCCGGCAGCCACAGCATGATCTTCCAGGGCAAAGGCTTCGTTGTTCCTTACGACGATAACTACTAAACCCTGGTAGGGCGATGATTTCGCCCTGACAAACCACCGCAAAACTGTTTGGCTCTTTGAGCAAGCACCTGCTGTAACGGCGATGCTTGCTCTTTGTCATTTGGGTGTTTTTGGCGTTGCAGCCGCCCTTTTCAGGCAAGATGCGGTTTTAACAGTGCCGAAAACGGGCATTTTAGAATTGATCTTGTGAAGTGGTTACGGTAATTCTAGGCTGGTTGGGCGTTTCGCCTGGTAGACTAAGTAATGACCCCTCTAGATTTTGGACTTTCCCAAGAAGGCACAAGCATTCTTACGGTTTGGTCAAATTGGCTTTCAGGTAGTCGTCAAGAAATGGAAATAGTCAAAGAGAGGCGTGCAGGTCCCAAGCGTATTGGTGAGTTGCTTGTGGCTGCCAACGTCATTAGACCGGAAGTGTTGATGGAAGCGCTGCAAATAGCGAAGAAATCCACAACTCCCCTGGGCCGCGTCTTGATGAGCATTGGCGAAATCAGTGAAAGCGATTTGCAAGTGGCCATTGAAGTTCAGTCTCTGCTCAGAGAAGGGGTGATCGCCAATGACTTTGGCATCAAGGCTCTCAATCTGGCCTGCAAGAGCAAAATCTCCCTGGAAGAGTCGTTTCGCCGCCTGGGATGGCAGCCGCCCCAAAGAGAATCGCTTTCATCCAACGAATTGGGTGAGCTGCTTCAGTCCGCCGGCGTAGTCACAGCCGAGCGTATGGAAGAAGCCGTAAGGCAGAGTCACGAGAACAATTTACCTGTAGGCCGCTGTCTGGTTCTCAATCGTGCCGTTTCGCCCGCCCTTCTGGCATCCGCTTTGACGGCGCAGGTTTTACTGCGAGATGGAAAAATAAGTCGCGAGCAAGCGGTGGAAGGCTTGCGTTCTGCTTCTCGCAAGCAACAGACGATAGAGGAGTCCTTGCAGCAAGTGGGCGCTTATAAGCCGGGCAAAGAGTCAGTGCGCGTGGGCGACCTGCTTACTTCTGCCGGCATTGTCACCGAAGGCGACAAAATTACAGCTGTGGAAGTCGGTTTGGAAAGCCACAGACAAATCGGCGATGTGTTGGTTCAATCAGGCATGATTTCCAATACCACCCTGGAAGAAAGTTTGAAACTGCAGGACCTGGTTGCACAGGGTCATCTCACTGCCGCTCAGGCAGCTGAAATTCTGCGCACGGCACACACACAAGGCGTGACCGTGCGGGCAGTCCTGGAAGAGAAGCTGGCGCGCAAAGAGCAAATAGACAAAACCAACACTGTCATTGAATTCTTGCAGCTCTCAGGAATTCTTACCGACAATGACATGATAAAGGCCAGAAGTTTGTCGCAACAATTGAGCGTCAGTCTGGGAGAAGTTTTGCTCTCCACTCAAATGGTCGATCAGCGTTTGATTGATGCCGCCATTCAAAGTCAGGATTTGGTCAAAGACGAAATCCTTCGCCCCGAACAAGTGGCTCGCGTCTTGCAAATGTGCGCCCGCACCGGTCTGGAATTCCATGAGGCGCTCAAGCAAGTAGCCTGGGATACGCCGGATCAAGTCGGCGATGAGCAGACAGCTCAGCAGAAATCTTCATGGCTGCTTAAGCTCTGGTCGAAAGTCAAAAAAGATTAAAATATAGGCGCGTGCAACGTGCCGTCTACAAGAATTGGCGCTTTAATCGCGGACCAAGACACAAAAAACCGCCAAGGAGACCCTCTGTGCGCAAATCCGATTTGGAAACGCATGCAATTTGACACCCTGATTAGCGGCGGAACGATTTACGATGGCTCGGGTGGGGAGCCGTTTGAAGCTGACGTTGGACTGAGAAGTGGGATCATTGTCGACATAGGAAATTTGAAATATGCCGATGCGACCTTAAGAATTGACGCGCGCGGATTGGCTGTCGCACCTGGTTTCATCAATATGCTCAGCCATGCGACCAGGGCGCTTTTGCATGATGGTCTGTCGGAAAGCAATATCTGTCAGGGAGTGACCCTGGAAATAATCGGAGAAGGTGTCTCCATGGGCCCGCTCAATGATGAGATGGTCAAGGAGATGATCGAAGAGCAGACAGATATAAAATTCACAGTCAATTGGCGCAGTCTGGGCGAGTTTCTCAATCGCCTCCAATTGAAAGGCATCGCCACCAATGTCGCTTCATTTGTCGGCGCCACCACTGTCCGCGAATACGTATTGGGGCAAATAGATAAAAAGCCTGATGAGCGCGAACTGTCCATGATGCGCAATCTGGTTTCCCTGTCCATGTCCGAAGGCGCCGTTGGGCTCTCTTCTGCCCTCATTTATGCGCCGGCATGTTTTGCCGATACCGATGAGCTGGTTGCCCTGGCCGAGGAAGCCGCTAAGCGCGGCGGTATTTATGCTTCGCACTTGCGCAGTGAAGGCGACAACCTGCTGGAAGGCGTCAGAGAATTAATGGCGATCGCCAGGAGAGCCAAGATACCTTCTGAAATCTATCATTTGAAAGCAGCCGGTAAGAGCAATTGGGCCAAAATGGACGAGGTAATTGCCGAGGTGGAAGCGGCACGCTTGAGCGGTCATCGCGTCTCAGCCGATATGTACATGTACACGCGCGCTCACACGGCACTCGATGCCGCCATGCCGACCTGGGTGCAGGAAGGTGGACTGAACCAGTGGATCAAACGTTTGCAGGATCCTGAGATACGTGTGCGCGTGAAAAATGAAATGAACAGTCAGTCGACCGATTGGGAAAACGGCTACCTGCATGCCGGTCCTGATGGAATACTTTTAGTCGGTTTCAAGACCGAAGCGCTTAAACCGCTGACTGGCAAGACATTGCAGCAGATTGCCCAGGAAAGGCAGAAAGATCCTTGTGATGTGGCTATGGACCTGGTTGTAGAAGACGGCAGCCGAGTCGATGCGGTTTACTCCTGGATGAGTGAAGAGAATTTGCAAAAGCAGCTCAGAGTGCCCTGGATTACTTTTGGCTCTGATGGCTCTTCCCTGTCGCCTTCCGGCGTTTACCTCAAATCGCAAACTCATCCTCGCGCTTATGGAAATTTTGCTCGCTTGCTTGGCAAATACGTTCGCCAAGAAAAGATACTCACATTGCCCGAAGCGGTGCGTAGGCTGACAGCGTTGCCGGCCGCCAATCTGGGCTTGCTGTTTCGAGGCAAGTTAGATCAAGGACATGCAGCCGACATAGCCATTTTCGATCCGCAAAAAATATGTGACAGAGCTACTTTTGAAAACCCGCATCAACTGGCCGAAGGTATGGTGCATGTTTTGGTGAATGGAGTTCCGGTTCTGCAAAACGGCAAACATACAGGTGCAAAACCAGGGTTGGTCCTGCGCCGCCGCATGAGTCACCGGATGATCTGCTGAGCAGCTAGGCAGCTCGGTGAAATTCATGCAGTTTGCCGTCCTTGACGAAATCATTGATCATTGCCGCCATCAAATCTGGATCACTTACGGAGAGGCAGTGTGCAGATCCAAGTACATTGACAGCCTGGCAATCAGGAATAATTTCGAGTTTGTCGCGCACCAGCTCTTCACTGGAAAGCTGGTCATGTTCACCTTTGATAAGAAGAATTGGGGCCGCACATCTCAATAGCGCATCATCGATGTCGTGCTCGGACATGTATCGTAATTGATCGAGACAACGATCGATGCCGATCCTTGTCACCTCTCCAATCACTGTAGGAAACATGATCGGCGGCTCATACAGTCCATCTTTTATCAAGTCTGCCATCAACGCCTGGACCGAGCGTCCGTGCACATCAGTCGGACCGATCAATACGAGCGCTTTGGGTTTGAGACTCGCTTTTGAAGCCAGCTCGGCGGCAATATTACAACCATAAGATCCGCCTACCAGAGCTGGACTATTGATGTTTACCCGCTTGAGAAATTCGCACAATGCAGCTGCATGCTCCTGAATACTGAGGGCATACTTAGGGGTTTCGCTTTTCCCATAACCGAGCATATTGGGCACGCAGACGGTATTTCCTGGGGCAAGAATGCGCGCCGTCCGCTCCATATAACTTGCAGAACAAAGCAGACCATGAATAAGTACATAGCTTTCTGCTGAACTTTCCTCTGAACGCGACAGCAATGCATGCATGCGTCCAAAACTGGTTTCGATTGATACGTCCTCAAATTGAAAGTCGTCTACCGTCATCGAATCAGACCCAACCTAATTTGCAGAACCTTAATGCACTGACTGCTCTGGTGATAGGCGTCTCAAAGCATCAAAGGTTCCCATTATTCAAGCTTAATTGTGGCTTCAATGCTGGAAACCTTGACTGGTTTTAGCTTTCGGACTTAACCGTGCCAGGGTCCGGAAACATGTGCGTACTCAAATTCGGAAGGACCGGGACGATACTCAGGGCAATGAACGAGAGGTGAGTCGACAGACATTTTGGCCGTATATTGACCCCATTTGTCGACTGAAATGTAATGCGGATCGTCGCGCAAGTATCTGGAAATACCGACGAGGAAAGTACTGAGAGCAAATGATGCAATCACAATGGTGATCGCGCAGAGGAAAATGAAGGCGAATGAAATCATGCGCACTGTCTCCTGTGGTCGGAAGTGCAATTTATTTGTCAGCGAACCCGGTCCGCATTCGAAAATGGAAGCTTACGCAGGAATCGTCAATACAAGGAAAGATAGTGGAAGGTCGCCACTGACTATTGTCACTGCCATGCGTGAGTAAACTGTGACTATGGAAGCGGAAACTACGTATGGAGACGAATGTTTCTAAGTTTTTTCGGGATCAGGTACTTATACGCTCAATAAAGTAGAATCAGCATTCCCGATAAGCTCCTGGCGGCATTTTATGACATTTATGATTAAACATATGAAGAACGCGAACCTTTCCAAACTTCTTTCCATTGCCATTGGGCTTGCCAGTTTGCCCATGTCCATATCTTCTGTGCAAGCGCAATCTCCGGCTCCGGCACCGAGCCCAATCACAGTGCAGACCAGGGTGCCTGAAGCTGCTCCTTCATTATTCAAGAAGACTGGGCAAGTTATTTTTGACAGTGCGCAAAAAAAAATGCTGCACGGTGTCAATCAATTTTTGCAAGGTTCAGGAAATGCAACGCCAGGCACGAATCCGGCTGCCACTACCGACAGTGCCAGTGCCTCTGTGATGCTGCCGACTGCATCCCAAGCACCTTGCCGGTCTTGGGTGAGCCCGCAAGGAGCTCCGGTTGCCTGCATACTGTGCATTCACGGGCTGGGGCTGCAAAGTAATTCCTACGAGTTTTTCGGCAACGAGCAGTCCAAGCGCGGACTGGCCGTATATGCAATTGATGTGCGCGGTTTTGGCTCGTGGATGAAAGCCAATGGCAAAACCAAAGTCAATTTTGATGATTGCCTCCTGGACATCAAGCAGGCGCTCACGTCTATACGCGCTGCCAATCCGGGCTTGCCGGTTTACATTTTAGGAGAGTCAATGGGAGGAGCGATTGCCCTGCGCGCTGCATCCATGTATCCGGATTTGATTGACGGTCTGATTTCTTCGGTGCCTGCAGGCGAGAGATTCCAGCAACAGAAGACGAGCATGAAAGTGTTTCTCAATCTTCTTACTGGAGTCAATATCGCCAATGTCGGCAATGATCTGGTCAATCAAGCCACGCAAAACTCCAGGCTCAAATCACAGTGGGAGGGTGATCCGCTTGCTCGTCTCAATCTCACCCCTCAAGAACTGATTCAGTTTCAGGACTTCATGAACAGCAATCACGATGCTGCTCAGAAGGTCGCCAATATGCCGGTATTATTCATCCAGGGAAATGGCGACCAGCTCGTGAAGCCGGAAGGCACATGGGAGCTTTTCAATTTGGTAGCCGCCAAAGACAAATCGTTTTTTGCCGTGCCTGGTGAACATTTGATTTTCGAAGAAGCACAAACACAAGATGCCGGACCCAGAGACCAAAACTTTCGCGTAATTTCTTCCTGGCTGACAGCCAAAGTCGGACGCCGCAATCGAGGCTGGACAGGCAATCGTGGAGCGGCGACAACGAGCCCCTCCGGCGGCATGGGCATGGGGCGGCGAAACATCGATATCACAGGATTGGAGATGCCTGCCCAATTGATCGACTCCGGTGATTATGCCAAAGCGATTGTCGCTCTGGAAGGCATTAGCTCCCAAATGCCCGGCAATCCAAACGTTTATGCACTGATGGGTCGTGCCTATTACCTGGGCGGTCAACCGGATAAGGCCGGCCATTTCTTTAGAACGGCCATGCGTATGAGCGGCAGAGCCGGTGGAGAACAGGCCAGAAATCTCAATTCTTATCTATTGAATTTGGCAAACACTGCCCCAACAAATATCGGCGGTGGAGCAGGCGGGCAAAGTGCCAATTTGCCCGGAATTCCTTTTCTTGGTTTTGGCAGCACTCCCGGAAGCCTGGCTGCTGCTGCCACCATAGGTGGTATCATAGGGCTGCCTCCCGGTAGCAGGGGCAAAATCTATGCTTTCTTTGCCAACTGGGCTGAACAGACTAAAGGCATGAACGATTCGCTCACCCAGCTTTCCTCCCTGTACGGAGACAAAGTCGACATCACCAGAGTCAATGTCGAAGATGCAGGGGCCAGCCCTCTGGTCGATCAGTTCAAGGTAGGTCCGATTCCGACTGTTGTTTTCGTCGGGGCGGACGGGAGAGTTTCATCGACGATAATCGGGGAATCCAGCTACAACAACTATGAGCAAGCATTCAGATCTATAGATCGCACCAGATAACAGTTTCCGGCAAGCCGAGAAATTTATTTCGCTTTCTGCCTAATTCCAACTCTCTTCCAGTTATGTAAGAAGACAAAAGGCAAGAACTAGATAGAGGGCACCGGCGTTGGCTTTCATGGGAGCCGTCCAGGTGGGCACGACCTCTATTTGTGGTCACTGCCGGCGTGATGCTGATCTAAGGGGCTCAGCTATCGCCGGCAGCTGTACCATTTGCATTGCCCTGATGCGACAGAAAGCTAATAAGGGATGCCCACCTGGGGCATCCCTTATTGCAAGAGTCTGAAACCGAAAGCAGTTGCTTAGAGGTTTTCGATAAGAGCATCACCGAATTCGCTGGTTTTCAGCTTGGTGGCGCCTTTCATCAAGCGTTCGAGGTCATAGGTGACCTTCTTTTGCTGGATGGTCAAAGCCATCGACTCGTGGATCAGGTTGCTTGCTTCTGTCCAACCCATGAACTCGAGCATCATGGCGCCGGAAAGAATTACCGAACCCGGGTTGATGACGTCTTTGTCGGCATACTTGGGAGCAGTGCCGTGGGTAGCTTCGAAGATTGCACAATCGTCGCCGATATTAGCGCCTGGTGCGATTCCCAACCCGCCCACTTGAGCGGCGCAAGCATCGGAGAGGTAGTCTCCGTTTAAATTAGTGGTGGCCAAAACCGAGTATTCATCCGGTCTGGTCAGCACTTGTTGGAACATCGAATCGGCAATTCTGTCGTTGAGCAAAATCTTGTCGGCGGGCATTTTGCCTTCCAACTTATCCCAGAGGGTTTCTTCGCTGACGATTTTGGCTTTGAAAGCAGCTTCTTCAGCGGCCAATTCATAGCCCCAGTCTCTGAATGCGCCCTCGGTGAACTTTTGAATGTTACCTTTGTGGACCATGGTCACGCTCTTTTTGTTGCGCACGATGGCGTATTCCAGAGCGCGCTTGATCAAGCGCTGGGAGCCGAATTTGGAAATTGGCTTGATGCCGATGCCGGAATCCGGACGAACCTTCTTGCCCAGGCTTTCGCACAGTTCGATGAACTTCTTAGCTTCGGCAGAGTGAGCAGGAAATTCGATGCCGGCATAAACGTCTTCAGTGTTTTCACGGAAGATGACGACGTCCAATTTTTCCGGAGCCACAACAGGTGAAGGAACGCCTTTGAAGTAGCGAACCGGTCTGACGCAGCAGTAAAGATCGAAGATTTGACGAAGAGTAACGTTCAGGCTGCGGATGCCGCCGCCGACAGGCGTAGTGAGCGGTCCTTTGATGGCGACGCCGAACTCTTTGAGAGCATCCAGGGTGCCTTGCGGGAGCCAATCATTGTGCTCGTTCTTTGCCTTTTCACCGGCAAATACTTCGAACCACTTGATCGACTTTTCATCGCCGTAGGCTTTCTTGACTGCTGCATCGATAACTCTTACCGACGCTTTCCAGATATCGCGACCAGTCCCGTCTCCTTCGATAAAAGGAATGATGGGGTGGTTGGGGGTAACCGGCTTGCCGTCCTTGAAGGTAATCTTCTCGCCTTGCGGAACCTTTATGCCGTTAAAAGTCTTATCAATCACTTGTCCCATTGTTTCACCCTTATTGCCACGCTTCACAAATTCAAATAAGTGAAAGCAAACCAGAGGAAAAGCTCACTTCCGATTCGTTTTCAAGCCCTGAGAATATCAGAGAAGCGGTCAGGACCCCGAAACCGCAACCAAAAGATCCGTTTTTGTCCGGCTTTTACCTGACAAAGGCAATCCCTTGACGACCGGCGTCGGGTAGAAATCCTGAAACCGCGTCAGGTGGGCACTTGCGCCCATGAAGCGGGACTAAAGGAGGGACGGTCTCACCTTCTTTAAGTATTCAAGATGAAGAGAACTGAGAAAGGTTACAACTCAATTGCCCGACAATATGACCGCCAAATGTTCAGTTAGTTGGTTACTGTGATTTTGCCCTCCATCCCTTCGTGTCCGTCGCCGCAAAAGACATCGCAGAAAAAATCGATCTCGCCTGCCTTTTTAGGCGTAAAGCGGATTTCGGAGACTTGACCGGGCACGACATCGGTCCTCAGTTTCATGGATGGAATATTGAAGCCGTGCTTGCGGTCGGCCGACGTCAGTTTCAAAAGAACAGGCTGACCGGCTTTCAAAAATATTTGACTGGGCGTGTAGTCGAACCGCTTGGCGCTTATAGCAATCACTTTCACGTTTTCATCTGCCCAGGCAAGCGGGGCAGACATAGTTGAAATGGCGGACAGAGCCACTGCGCATATGATTCTTTGATTCATGAAATTTTTGCCTCCGCGTTAATTGGATATTCATTCAATTGAAATTTCTCCTTTCTGGTTTGACTGAGCACATTGCGGAAGCCCATCCCTTTGTAAGGCTCTAAATCCGACCAGGCAACAGGTTGCCGTTTGGGAATCGAACCAGCCGCAGGCATCGGCAGCATCAGTGAATTGGCCGAGTGATGGGCAATGTGCCCGGTCATTTGATGATGTTCTCGATGGATATGCCCGTAAAAGACGGTTACATTTTGGAAGGCAGTGAGCAAATCAATTGCCCGGGCGCCGTCTTTAGTAGCCCAATCCCACTGAGGGTAAAGGTCGAAGAGCGGTCGATGCGTAAGCACGACAATATTGGCATCCGGCTTTTGCCGTGACAAATCATCCTTCAACCATTCCAGTTGCGCCTCCCCAATGCTGCCGGTTGGGTCGGAGACATTATCTATGGCGATGAAATGCACTCCTTTGTGATCGAACGTGTAATGAGTTTCGCCAAAGAAGTCCTTATATGTCTCACCTTTGTCGAGAGCAGCGTCGTGTTCACCCGGCATGAAGTGAATTACTTTGGTGTCCAGTTCTTGAACTATTTGCCGAAACTCTTTCATGCGCGCTTTGCGCACATTCACGTCTTCAGTCGTCTGCGTCAGGTCGCCTGTAAAAACAACAAAATCCGGTCTCTGTTTGAGACTGTTTACCTCTTTTACTGCTTTAATCAAGGTTCCTTTTGCGTCCGGATTGATTTTTGCCCCTTCAAATCCCCAGTGGCTGTCGGAAAGTTGCACAAAAAAGAAGTCTTTGGTCGACTTCGGCGTCATACTGATGCCAGGCTGGGCATACAGTCCTGAAAGAAAAACTACACCGCCCAGTCCGGCCAGTTTTAGAAACTCGCGGCGGTCTATTTCTGTTGTCATGGTTGGCTGCCTCAAAATGGATCTCACAATTGAGTCAACCTTTTGGACGGGCAAAAAATTCCCAGTTGGAAGAAAAAATTTTTTCTGCCGATCAGTGAATAAAATTGACGGCAAACCGGTTGACATATATGAGTACTTTCGGAGAAACGGTTTGCCAAACTCCAAATTGTCTGACTGCAAAAGAGAAGCGCGACCAGCCTCTTATATCGAGGGGCCGGAATTCTGCATATGAATATTTTCGGCAATCGTAAAAAACATTTCGAAAAATTGACCACACCACTGGCCAACGATCTATTCAGACTGGCCATGTGGAGGCTCGGCAATCGGCAAGATGCCGAAGATGTTGTCCAAGAAGCATATCTTCGAGCCTACAGATCCTTTCATACATTTCAGCCCGGTACTAATTTAAAAGGCTGGCTGACAAAAATACTTCTCAATGTCGTCAATGACACCCTCAAAAAACGGCTCCGGCAGCCGGACATGCAATCAATCCAAGATGATTCGGAAGATATTGAATTAATGCAGAGCAGTTCAGATTCGCTCAAAGATCCACAAATTCAATTGACGGATAAAGAGATCGATCTGGAATTACTCGATGCCTTGAGAAGGCTGCCGTCTTCATTATTAAACCCTCTTCTCTTAAGGGAATTGGAAGAAATGACCTACGACGAAATTGCCGCCACACTGGAGATCCCGGTGGGCACTGTCATGTCGCGTCTTTTCAGGGCCCGCCGCCTGGTTCGAGAAAGACTGAAGGTTAGTAACATTACGCCTGTCAAAAAAGAGGTAGCAGATGATGCAGTGCAGTGATACCAGACCTCTTTTGGATTTGCTCGCCGACGGCATGTTGGAACCTAAGGACTGCGCGCTGGTTCTCGACCATCTCGATTCTTGCTTGGACTGCCATCGCGAATGGAATGAATTGGAAAACCTGCGCAATCGTTTTCGGGATGCCAAAGAAAAAACATCAATGTCCGACGATTTGCTGGACAAGATTTCTGATTCGTTAGGTAAAGAACAACACAAGCAGACCTTTCAGCATTACCTCAAACTGGCTCCCACCATGGCGGCAGCCTTTTTACTGGTAAGTGTTCTCGTTTTTGCCTGGCAGCATGAATATGTGGCGCCCTCATCTGTGCATTCTGCATCAGCTGAAATTCTGGTCGACGGACTGGCATCAAATAGTGACCTTGAGCCGGTCAAAGACAAAAGTCTGCTCAGCCAGAAATTGGGCTATGACATTAAGTATCTTCAACTTGCGGCCTGGCAAATGGAAAGTTGCGGCATCTATAAATCAGCCACACAAAAACCGATCGCCAGATTTGATTTTGTCAGGTCAGACGGTTCTCGGGCTCAGCGCATGAGCTGCTATCAAGCCCCTGAGGGCACGATACGAGCAGGAGCCGGACAGTCAAAGCTAATTGGCGACAAACGCGTTTTGCTGGGCAGCCGCGGCCCGTTGAGGTTCGCACTCTGGTCGCAAAACGGGCGCGATTACCTCTTTGTGACCGCGCTTGCCCAAAATGTTCTGGAAGAAATTGTTCGCAAAGCCTGATCTGGGCAATGGTCCGGTGCCGGTCATGAACTTATCATAATATCCGGCACTGGCGGCTGTTTCCGGCTAAATTTTCAGGATGGCGCGGGCGCTAATCGATCAGATGCGTCCGCTCACCTTCTGGAAGTTAAACCGTTAACGGCTTAACTTTCAAAGCTGGCCTGCGGTTGACGACTTTATTGTCAGGAGGATTGACATGGATCTGGCGCTCTCTCTCAGGCGTGCAATTTCCCTGTACGGGCATCAAGAGGCTATTGCCGATCAAGGCGTCAAATATACGTACCGCCAATTCGGCGAGAGGGTGGCGGCGCTCAGTCAGGGGCTTTCCAGACTGGGTATTGCAAAGGGCGAAACAGTAGCGATTGTCTGCCCCAACACGCACCATTACATGGAAGCCTATTATGCCTGTGCCACAGCCGGGATGGTCTTGAATCCGCTCAACTTTCGTCTGGCCGCCCTTGAGATTTCAACGATTTTAAAAGACAGTGATGCCAGAGCCATCATCGTTCATCCGGACTTCTATGAATTGTTCGATAAGTCCATGTCTTTCGGTGATATTGAGGGTTTCGAAAATGCCATATTAATTGGCGATGGCAAGTTGAAAAACAATCTCAAGCTGCATCAGTACGAAAACGTAATCCGGCAAAACGACGGTTGTGCTTTGCCTGATATTGCTATTTCCGGCTCTGACCTGGCTCAACTTTATTACACCAGCGGAACCACCGGCAAAGCCAAAGGCGTAATGCTGACCCAGGAAAACGTTGCTTCACACGCGCTGACAGCGATTTCTGAGTTTGAATTGAGCGATGCAGATACCTGGGCGCACGTTGGTCCGATGTTCCATCTTGTCGATGCCTGGGCGGTCTTCGCAGGCACCTGGGTGGGCGCGCGCCACGTCTTTGCGCCGTTCTTCCGCGCCGACGCCGTGCTTGATCTTTTCGAAAAAGAAAAGGTGACAAAGACTGCCCTGGTGCCAACAATGCTCAATGCACTGATCAATGAACCGTCGGTGAGCAAACGATCGTTTCCATCCTTAGAGGTTTTGACCACAGCCGGTTCGCCTGTGGCGCCGGAAATTGTCAAACGAACCTGTGAAACGTTCGGCTGCAAGTACTGGCAGTTTTACGGAATGACTGAATGCAGTCCATTGCTTACGATAAGCAAACCGATGTCTCACATGAAGGATTGGTCTGCAGAAAAGCTTCTGGCCATCACCAGTCGCACAGGCAGGACAGTTTTGGGTGTGGAACTGAAAGTCGTAGGAGATGACGGTAAGGAAGTAAATCGCGACGATGCCGATGTGGGTGAAATAGTGGTGCGCGGACCATCGATTACGCCCGGTTATTGGAAACAAAAGCAGGCAACGGATGCGGCAATCATTGATGGTTGGCTGCACACCGGCGATCTGTCCGTAGTTGATTCGGATGGTTATGTAAATATCGTCGACCGTAAGAAAGACATGATCATTACAGGTGGTGAAAACGTTTACTCGACAGAAGTTGAGTATGCATTGTACGAACACCCGGATGTGGTCGAGTGTGCCGTCTTCGGAATTCCCGATAAAGAATGGGGAGAAAAGGTCAAGGCAGTGATTGTAAAACGTGATCAGTCGGCGGTGACGGAGGCAGATATCATTGCTTTTGTGCGCACCAAACTGGCAGCGTATAAGGCACCCAGGAGTGTGGATTTTATAGAAGCGCTTCCCAAAACAGGCAGCGGCAAGATCTACAAAAAGGGACTAAGAGACCAATACTGGAAAACTGAAGCAAAGCCAATCAATTGATCTGCTAAAAAACTAACGCCGAGAGTGTTCTGGCTCTTCGGCCAGATAATCGGTTATATCCTCATCTGAAAATCCAAAGTCCGAAAGTATAGATCGCGCATCGTGAGAAGCGATGTCACGAGCCACTACGTCTTCTCCATGGCGCACAAACACAGGTGTGGTCATTTGAGGAACATCGCCGAGAAGCGGATGAGTGGCATTGATGAGCAATTTTCTCTCTCGGGTCGGCAATTGCAAGAGCGCTTCTTGCAGGGTATTCACCGGTGAAACACAACAGTCGCTGCCGGCAAAAATCTCGGTCCATTCAGCCAGTGTTTTCTTTTCAATTTCAGTCTCGATCGTCTCTCTCAACTTGTCGTCGTCCGGTTTTGGAATGGCCGGCTGCAGATCTTCACGACCGATTAGACTGCAGAATTTTTTCCAGAAAGGCCTCTCCAATGATGCTACGGCGAGGTATCTTCCATCCTTGCATTTGTAGACGGTGTAATTGGGTAATTCGGCCGGGTAATTGAAGCCTCCGGCAATTGGGTCTATGCCGGTGTAGAGGAGTCCCGTTGTGAGGATATTCAATGTGGAAAGAGCACATTCGAACATGCTTATATCAAGATGTTTTCCTTTTCCTGTCGTTTCCCTCTCCAACAATTGACTGCTGACGGCCAGTGCTCCATAAAGTGCAGACATGTAGTCTGAAATTAAAATACCCGGCAAGGTCGGCGATCCATCAGGGTTTTTATGCTGGTTGAGCACCCCTGATTCGGCTACGAAATTTAAATCGTGACCGGGTCTTTGACTCCATTTTGAGTTTTGACCGTATCCGGAAATTGAAAGAAAAATCAATCTTGGATTGATTTTCACCAGATCGTCAAATCCGATACCGAGCCGGTCCATGACCTCCGGACGGAAGTTTTCCACCACCACATCGATTTTCTCAATCAGCCGGTGAATCAATTTCACGCCCTCCGGCTTTTTCAAGTCTACCGACAGACGCTTCTTATTGCGGTGCAGACTCCAGTAGTAAAGGCTTTCTCCTTCGACAATCGGGGGAAGCTTTTTACCCAGACCAGGCTTGAGCGGCTCTATCCGCGTCACATCCATGCCCATGTCGGAGAGTATTGTGGAGCACAGTTCACCCGGCAGGAGGTGGGCAAAGTCTAGTACTCTGATTTTCGAAAGCGAGGTCGTCACGGTCTGAGTTTCCGGTTTTTGCAGGCGATAAGATGCGCCATTATCTCACTTTCTGCCAGGCAACCTGAGTTTCCGTCCCTTTTTGCCGCTTATCAAAGAGGCAGGCGGGAAAGAATTTTTCGAGAACATCACAGGACGAGGCATACGAGACTTAAAAGTTAAGCTATAGTTAGTAGTAGTCTGACACCGATGAGGCTGGTCTTGACTAAACGACCATTACTACTTGCTTTGACCGTATCAGTCCTGACCACGGGCGGAATTACCGCCTTTGCTGCCGAGCCGGACGGGCAGCCAACGGCTGCCAATCCTCATGATGCTCTCGTTCTTGTCGAGGAAGGTGACAGACTTTTCCGCAGCGATAATCTGGTCGAGGCAATTTCTTTATACAGACGTGCGGTTCACGCAGCGCCTCTCAACTCAACTGCACACGAAAGACTGGCACGCGCGCTTGGTCTGAACGGTGCGCTCAATGATGCCGAGCCAGAAGGACGACTTGCCGTCACTTTGGACGGCAAGAACGCCCTTGCACATGCCTGGTACGGATGGCTATTGGGCCGGCAAGGCAAATACAAAGCGGCTCTGGCGGAGGAAACTTCGGCAGTCGAACTGGATGACAAAAATGCCTTTGCATATCAAACAATGGGTCTGGTTTTGACCAGCACCGGTGATTACACTCAAGCGATCGTAGCCTACGATCATGCTATACGGCTCGATCCTGAAGATCTGGGATCGTGCTTGAATATGGCTGCTGCAATGGGTCGTAAGGGAGATTATGCTGGAGCCGCCAGCGTCTA
>CAZHEZ010000173.1:0-8034 GCA_964531315.1 uncultured Candidatus Obscuribacterales bacterium
CTCTTTGGCGACCATTAAGGGGCGTATCCGCAGGGCGTTTCAAATATCTCTCTGGTGGTGGTACTAGAGGTGGTGGCGAAACCGGGGCTTACTAGCCTGAAGTTGCCGATTCCACGTCATCAACCAACGCTTGCGTGCTGTGTCCAGCCATCTCCTGAATCTTGTTGGAGAATTGAGTCTTTCTGTCATTGATCTGGTCTTTGGCTGTGCGCAGAACTTCTTCGCCGCGGTTTTGGAAGTCATTGAGAGCCGTTTCCGCTTTGCCGCGGAAGTCCGTCAATTGGTCGCTGGCGTTCTTGTAGAGGTCTTCTCCTCCATCGGCAATCTGTCTTCTCAGATCGGCGCCGGACTTGGGCGCTGCCAGCATTCCAAACAGGAAGCCCATGATTCCGCCAACTAAAAGTCCTTCTAAAAATCTACCGCTTGAGTCCGACATTTTCTTCACCTCGGTCCATCGTTATTTGTCTTTTGTCTTTAGCTTTGTCCCTAGTATTTTCTGTGCCCTTTCCAGGCGCGCTCGTCTCATCATGTGAACCTTCTTTGTGATGAGAACTGAGATATGCCTTGAAACCCGCCAGAAGCCCAGTTCCCCACACATTGGATTCCTTTTGCGCCGAATGCGTCGCCTTGGTCAGGTTACCAGTGACGTCCTCGACTTTTGTACCCACGTCGGTAATGCTTTGCTGCGCCACCGACTGAATTTTTATCACTCCGCCGGCTAATTTGCTCACTTCGCGCAAAGTCGGTGCCAGCTCTGTTTCTAAAGTGACTGCCAGCTTCTCATATGCGGTCAAGGTGCGGTTGACTTGCGGCACCAATTGGCTGCATGCCAGGGCCAGCCCGACCAGTCCCAGACTGAGCAGGGCAAGCGCGCCGACCACGAGAAAATCCAACGTATGTGCTAATTCCAAAATCTAAGCCTCGTCCTCGGTCTATGCCGTCAGGTCAATAAGTCAGCTTATCTGTGTTGAAACGGCAAAACGGTCGAACCGCCCATTTCCAGCTCTTCGCGTTTCTTGGCGGCAGCCAGCTTTCCGGCTGCGACCGCTCTTTTCAAACGCAAAGTCTGATCTTCAATCAAAACCTGGCAGTAGTTGAGCGCTGAGGCATAAAGATCGATGGAATCGTCCACCAATTCGCTGGCCTTTTCAGGCAGATGATTGGCTGTCTCCTTGATAACACCTCTGACTTCGCTTCCGGATTTTGGCGCCACCAGAAGGGCCACGGTCACGCCGCCTGCCGCTCCCAGTACAAGACCCAGAAACCAGGCTGCAAAGCCTGAATCAGATGATCTTTCATCGTTGGCATATTTGCTCATCGACTTCAAAACTCCTTGACTGAACGCTTGTTGCCCCGATTTTCCCTTTCCCCATGCCTGAGCGCATGATTTGGATGAGGAGCCGGTGAGCAAGCTCATTTTGATTGCCTTTCACCTTATGACAATCACTGTGGAGTATACCACCCACAAGCCCCAGTATAGTAAAGAAACGCCGCAAAATGGCGATCCCCGACCAGCGCCGAAGCCCGGCTGGTGGGCGGGCCTATCGCGGAAAACGCACTGTATGTCAGTCTTTCAGCTCACAACAAAGCTTAACAGGCTGGGCGTCACATAAACCCGGCATGGGCTGGAAACGGCTGAGGAACTGATATTGGAAACGGGGCGCGAGCTGATATTGGAAACGGCACCGGAGCTGATATTGGAAACGGCGCCGGTGCTGATATTGGAAACGGGTGGTACTGATATTGGAAACCTAGTCGGCGCTTGCCGGTTCCTTTTCCGCGGCCGTAAATCTCTGGGCGATAATGTCGCAAAGATGCTCGGCGATAGCGCGTTTCGGCATGCGCGGCAAATTCTCGCGGTTGCCGTCTGCAAAAAGAATGACGACAGCATTGTCGTCGCTGCCGAAACCGATGTCCGGCACTGTTATGTCATTGCCGACGATCACATCGAGATTTTTGCGCTTCAGCTTTTGCGAGGCGTTGCTCAAAAGCTCCTCAGATTCAGCGGCAAAACCGATGATGAACTGGTCGTCGCGTTTAACGCGGCCGAGCAAATCCAGAATGTCGGGATTCTTGGTCAGCTCGAGTGAAAAGTCCTCTTTAACTGATTTCTTGATCTTCTGGTTGGAAAAACCCAGCGGTCGAAAATCCGCGACGGCAGCAGTCATTACCAGGGCGTCGCAGGTGTCGAATTCCGCTTCCACCGTTTCCTGCATCTCCAGGGCTGTTTCAACCATCAAGACAGAATAAGCCCGATCGACTTCCACAGTGGAAACCAGAATTACTTCAGCGCCGCGCGCAAAGGCCGCATCAGCCATGGCGATGCCCATTTTGCCGGATGAACGGTTGCCGATGAAACGCACTGGGTCGATCGGTTCTCTAGTGCCGCCGGCGGTGACAAGCACCCGTCGGCCAGAAAGGGTTCTGTGCTCCAGAAGTCTTGCTGCAGCCGCAGCAACAATTGTTTCCACCGGCGCCATTTTGCCGGTGCCGAAGTCGCCGCAAGCCAGTTCGCCGTAGTCGGCCGCGATCAGGTCGTAGCGATAGTGATTTTGCAGGGTTTGCAGGTTGTTTTGCGTAGCCGGATGATCCAGCATTTTCGGATTCATTGCCGGTGCCAGCATGATTTTCGCGTTCGATGCCAGGATCATGGTGGTCAAGAGATCGTCGCATAATCCAGCGGCCATCTTGGCGATGATGTCGGCGGTGGCCGGAGCGACCAAAATCAAATCGGCTTTCTTAGCCAGTTCTATATGTTCTGGCTTCCAATCGGCTTGAGCCTGGAACTGTTCGCAATGGGAGGGGTTGCGGGTAGTGGTCGTAAGCGAGAGCTGGGTGACGAACTCCCGGGCATTGGGAGTGAGCACGGCATGAACGTCTGCACCGGCCCGCCGGAGCATGGAGGCGATGTCGCAAGCCTTGTAGGCGGCGATGCCTCCGGAGACTCCCAGGATGATGGTTTTGCCGTGCAGCGGGTTGACCTCAGCAAAATTATTGGCGCGCTTCTTATTTCTTGGCATATTGCTGACTCTCCTGGGGTCCAAAACCTCACCTGTATTATTATGTGACTATCGCGGATTCTTCGCTAGCCGCTTGATTTCTCGGCTGGGCGGGTTTCCTCACTTTCGACGCTTTGAATGGCCACCTAAAAGAGCCGCTTTGCCGGACTGGCTCTGTTCTTAGCTTTCACAGGGAGAGCAAATGGAAAAGTTTTACGTAACGACAGCCATCGACTACGTGAATGCATCGCCGCATATCGGACATGCCTACGAAAAGATAGCCGCTGACATTTTGGCTCGCTACCACCGCATTCGCGGCAAAGATGTGTTCTTCCTGACAGGCGTCGACGAGCACGGCATTAAGGTAGAGCGGTCGGCCGGCGCCGCCAACAAAAGCCCGCAAGAATTCTGTGACGAGATGTCGGCTAAGTTTCAGGCAGCCTGGCAAAAATTGAATGTGGTTCCCGATCGTTTTATACGAACCACAGAAGACGAGCACAAAAAGGTTGTGCAAGAAATGTTTCGCCGCATGCAAGAAAAAGGCGACATTTATAAGTCTTCATACACCGGCCACTACTGCGAGGGCTGCGAAGACTTCGTGCGTGAGCGCGATCTCGATGCGGACGGCAATTGCCCAAATCACAAAAAGCCGCCCCGTCAGGTCAGTGAAGAAAACTATTTTTTCAAACTGAGCAAGTACAAAGACGCAATTAGAAAGTGGATGACCGAAGACCCCAGCCGCGTTCAGCCGGACGGTCGCCGCAAAGAAGTGCTCAATCAGCTGGACGATCCTGAAGTCACCGATTTCAGCGTGTCGCGCAGCCGCAATTCATTGAAATGGGGCATTCCTGTTCCCGGCGACGACGATCAAGTTATCTATGTTTGGATCGATGCGTTGACGAACTATTTCACTGGTGGCGGCGGTTTCGAAGGGCATGGATATTGGCCTGCCACCCTGCATTTGGTCGGAAAAGACATCATCAAATTTCACTGCATTTACTGGCCGGCCATGTTGATGGCTGCCGGTGTGGAGCTGCCCGCTGGTGTATTCGCTCATGGTTTCATAACTGTGGAAGGACAGAAAATAAGCAAGTCTCTCGGCAATGTCATTGATCCCATTGCGCTGGTCGACCAGTACGGTGCCGATGCGGTCAGATATTCGCTCTTTTCCGGGACAGCATTCGATCAAGATGGAGACTTCTCCGGTAAAGAACTAATTCGCCGCGTTAATTCGGAACTGGCCAACAACATCGGCAATTTACTTAATCGCACTCTCAAGCTTGTCGAAAATAATTGCGGTGGCAAAATCCCAGATCGCAAGCCCGAGAATACTGTTCGCGAACAAGCAAACACCTTGCACGCTGAAGTCGACAAATGCATGCATGTCTTTGATTTTTCTGGTGCAGTGCAGGCGATTCTGGCACTGGTTGATCAAGCAAACAAAATGATGAACGACGAAAAACCCTGGACATTGTTCAAGGAAGGAAAGCAGAAAGAGGGTGAAGAGGTCATCTTCACTTGCCTGGAAGTTTTAAGACGCACAGCCATGAATCTGTATCCTTTCACGCCCGAACTAGCCCAAAAAATGTGGTATCAACTCGGATACGATGACGAAGTTGGAAAAATTGGCGATGCAATACGCGCCGATGGTTTCTTCGACATGATTCCGGCCGGACAAATGGTTCGCAATCAGGGTCCGATATTCATGCGGATTGAAGAGAACGACTCTGCTGCGCCGGCAGCCTCGGCAAAGAAATAAACGCTCTGGGCAGAAACTCAGCGGTCCCCTCCGGGCACCGCCCACGCGCTGGCAATTCACCGCCCGGGCACGGAATCGCCTGTAAACATTCACACACTTCATCTCTTTATCATCTAATATGGTTGGAGGAGATTTTAGTGTGACTGAAGCAAATCAGGCAGATACACCAGCCCAACTCACAGCGGATCCGGCGGAAAAAATGCGCCTGATTCTGAAACTGATTCGTCCAAAGCAATGGGCGAAAAACTTGATCGTTTTTGCGCCAGCCATGTTTTCCGGCAAAATTTTTGAGCCTGCGACTATAACCGCTGCATCATTGTGCTTTTTCGCATTTTGTTTTTGCGCGTCAGCTGTGTATGTTGTCAACGATGTGCTTGATTGCCAGTCGGATCGGCTCCATCCCAAAAAGAAAAATCGTCCTGTCGCATCTGGCAAAATCAGCGCTCCGTTTGCTCTTTGTCTGGGACTAGTTTGTATTGCCGGCGCTCTTTCAATCGGATTTTTGATCCGCCCGACCGTGGATGTTTTCTTGCTTGTCTATTTTGTTTTGATGATGTTTTATGCACTGGTTTTGAAACATTATGTGCTGCTCGATGTGTTTGCCATTGCGGCAGGCTTCGTTCTGCGTGCCGCTAGCGGTGCTGCTGCTGCCGGTGTTGAGTCGTCCGGGTGGTTTCTGGCTTGCACCTCATTTGGTGCGCTGTTTCTGGCTCTAGAAAAACGGCGGCAAGAGGCACGGCTTTTAAAGGGACAGGCCATATCACACCGAAAAACGTTGAACGCCTATACTCCAGAACTGGTTGATCGCATGGAAGCAGTGATTGTGCCCAGTTTGGTTACTTGCTATGCGTTTTATACATTCCAGTCCTATCACGGTCAGTGGATGATGCTGACACTACCCTTTGTGCTTTATGGCGTGATGAGGTATCAAGTTTTGTCTGTCAATTCTGACGAAACGGGCGCACCCGATGAAGTGTTGTGGAAGGATCGCGGCATTCAACTCACGCTTCTTGCCTGGGTTTTGACGAGCGCTGGTGTGGTGTATGGCGTGATTCCCAAATTTTTTGCAGCCACTTCGGCGTTTCTGGACGGACTGCGTTAGGAATGCAACCAGAAACGAAAGTCGTCATCCGCCCTGCTGAGCTGATGGACGGTGATGCGGTATGGACGATTATAGAACCGATCATTCGCGCCGCTGAAACCTATACTCTGGCCTCCGACATGAATCGTTCTGATGCGCTTACTTACTGGTTCTCTGAAGACCATGAGGTTTTTGTCGCCGAGGACGGAAAGGAAATTGTCGGCACATATTACCTGAAGGCAAATCATGCCGGTGGTGGCGCTCATGTTGCCAATGCAGGATACGTAACTGCTGCATGGGCAAATGGTCGTGGCGTTGCCCAGTCAATGCTCGCACACTCGTTGGAGCGCGCCATAGAGAGAGGCTTTCGCGCCATGCAATTCAATTTTGTAGTTAGTTCGAATAAACGTGCAGTCAAACTCTGGCGAAGTTATGGATTCGAAATCGTTGGCACCCTGCCGCAAGCTTTCTTGCACCCAAGTCTTGGATACGTCGACGCCTTTGTGATGTACCGGACTCTGTGAGAAGCCGAATTCAAGACCGATTCGGGATACCCCAAAAAGCATGCTTCCAAGAGGTATCGTATCTGGAAGCTAAAGCGATATCGCTTTAGCTTCTAGGCACCAGTCAGGCGATTCGAATTTTTGCCTGCGGTTGCGTTAGGTAAATTTTGCGTGGTTTATGGTTTTCAGTAGGGGAAAGGAGGACCACAATAAAGACCAGAGAGTTGGTTTGCGATCGAATGGAGTTCACAGCATGTGCGCGTTTACTACTGATCCTAAGCCCATGCCTTGTTACAGCTCGGGAGCCTTCAATGTAATTAGGGAACTGCAGTCCAGCCCACTTCGTTTTTACACAAATAATCGCGCCCAACATGGTGATTATGTAAGGATAAAGACCTTGCCTGGCTTTGAGTTTTACACGCTGACACATCCGACTGCGATTGAACATGTATTACAAACACATCAGAAAAATTATCATAAGCCCGATGTCTTTCTAAAGCCGACCATTCTCTTGTTCGGAAACGGCATCTTCACCTCCGAGGGTGATTTCTGGATGAAGCAAAGACGGCTTTCACAGCCGGCTTTCCATCGCAATCACATTGGGGCAATGGCTGGCGTCATCGTTCAATGTGTCGAAAAAATGTTGACTAAATGGGATGCAAAACCGGATGGCAGCCAAATTGATTTGCAGCATGAGATGGTGCATCTGACGCTTAGTGTGGCGGGCCGTACGTTGTTTAGTACCGACTTGACCGATCATGCAACGGATGTCGGTCAGGCTGTTCGCGAAGCATTTGCTGTTCTCAACCATAAAATGAGTTCGTATCCATTTGTGTTTCCGCTCTGGGTGCCGACCTCGGAGAATAAGCAGTTCATACAAGCAAAAGGCATTCTTGATTCTGTAATTACTAAAGTCATTTCCGCGCGTCGAAAAAATCCGGAAGCGCATGAGGATTTTCTTGGTTTGCTGATGGCGGCAAGAGATCAAGATACTGGACAGGGAATGTCCGATGAGCAGCTGAAAGACGAAGTCCTTACTCTGCTGGTTGCTGGACACGATACTGTAGCTGCCAGTCTTGCCTGGACATGGATTTTGCTTTCTGAAAACCTACAAGTGCGCGGTCACCTGTTCGACGAACTGAAAAGTGTGCTGGACGGACGCAGTCCTGAACTTTCAGATAGTGAGCGCTTGCCATATACGCGCATGATTTTTGACGAAGCTCTCAGGCTCTATCCGCCTGCCTGGGGGCAGCCCAGACAATCAATTGAAGCTGATGTGATCGATGGTTTTTACCTTCCCAAAAATGCCTTTGTCTCTCTCAGCCAATTCACTACCCATCGCCATCCCGAATTCTGGGACCGACCGCAAGAGTTTGATCCGGAGCGCTTCACCCCGGAAAAGATCAAGATGAGACCAAAGTTTTCCTATTTTCCTTTTGGCGGTGGTGCCCGAGTTTGCATCGGCCAAAATCTCGCCTTGCTCGAGGCGCAACTGGCGCTCGCCACAATTGCCCAGCGTTATCAAATCGATATCCTGCCTGGGCAGAACATCGTGCCCGACCCGACCTTCACCCTCATTCCGAAGGGGCTGGTTGCAGCTAAAATCAAACGCAGGTAGTGGCTGCCAAAATCAAATCCAGGTAGTGGCTGCCAAAATCAAATCCAGGTAGTGGCTGCCAAAATCAAATCCAG
>CAZHEZ010000173.1:8134-17494 GCA_964531315.1 uncultured Candidatus Obscuribacterales bacterium
GTAGTGACTGCCAAAATCAATTGCAGGTAAAAGAGATAGCTAAGCCGTTCTCGGTCTGTAAGCGACAACGCGCTGGAAGCTTCTCGAATTGAACACATTGGCGCTTTCAACAGTGACGCATCTCTTGCTGGAATTATTTTGGGCCACCCGTCCGTTGCCTGCATAAATCGCTGCATGACCGTGCTGATTCCCGTAACGGTTGCCGATAATGACGTCTCCAGGGCGCAAGTCTCTCAGGTCCACTTGCTGGAAGCCGGTGCGGCGAAGGGTGCTTTCCAAGCCCTGGCAACTAGTGTCCCTGATGTTGAGTCTCAGAGTGTTTCTGAGCGCAGCACTGACGAAAGTTGCGCATCCCAGATTTTCGGAAACGCTGGGGTCAAATTCGCGCACAGAGTGACCAAGCATCCGTTGGATATTTCCAGCTAGACACTGCCAATATTGGTCGCCACGTCCGTATTGGTTGTTTCTGCCGTACTGGTCATAGCGGTCGTACTGGTCATTGCGGCCATACTGGTCGCCCCGACCATACCCGTCGTATTGGTTGTTTCTGCCGTACTGGTCATACCGTCCATACTGGTCGCGGCCATATTGCCCATACTGGTCTCTGCCGTTCTGGTTTCCCCAGCCATATTGATCCAGGTCATACGGGCGTCCGTATTGATCGCGTCCTTGCTGCCAGCTTCTGTCCTCGCCATAAGGGGCGCGGGGATCTCTGTAGGTCCGACCATACTGATCTCTGCCATATTGGTCATAACGACCATACTGGTTCTGTCCATATTGGTCATAACGACCATATTGGTCTCTGCCATATGGGTCACTTCCATATTGATCGTAGCCGGGGTCAAAATTGCCCCATTGGCCCTGTCTCTGGCGCTGCAGCATTTGCATTATTAGCGCCATCGCCATGCGTTGGATCTGCTGGGCGCGGTAATTGTCGTTTCTGGGATCGTTGTAGCCGTCATACCGGCCGTCCCTCATGCTGTGCTGGTCACGATAAGAATCGCTGTACTGACTGCCATTGCCCCAGCCATAATTGTCCGGCTGGTAGGGTCTGCCATATTGGTCTCTATAAGTAGGTTGGCTGTACTGGCTGTAATTGGGTTGGCTGTAATTGTTTTGGCGGTTCCAGGTTTGCGGGTAATTGTTATAGTCGTCGTAGCTGTTAGACCAGACACGGCGACCGTTTCCGAGATTCAACTGCAGGGGTCCCAGGTTCAGGCGCACCGATGAGCCATAATTATTGTAGTTGGCTCTTACATAATTGCTTTCGTAATTCGGATTGTCTCTCGGGTCGTATCCGCGGTTGTTGTCTTGCGCATCATATAACAGCTGCTGGTAGGTGGCGTTGTCTACGCCCAGCTGGCGCTGAGACGGATAAGCAACCATACCGTTGTCGCCATTGAAATTAGCCCTGGCATAGATGCCCGGGTCGCCATTGAAATTACCGGTGTCCGCGTAGATACCCGGGTCGATATTGTAGTTGCTTGCCTGAGAACGCATCGGCTGGCCGTTCGGGCCGTAGATTACGTCGCCCCACTGGGCTTGGTTGTAGTCTGGTTGATAAGCCCCAGATGGGCTGTCATAGATTTCCCTGGACATATGTGACTCGCGAAACGGATCGGTGCAATGGGTAACTTGAATATAGGTTAAATCGGCCTGCTTGAACCCCCGGTTTCCACCATTGTCTACGTGTTCTCCACCCCTAAAAGCCTTAATTTAAGGTGCAAAAGAGTCGAATAAGGGTCCGATGAAAGACCAGTTCCAGGTTCGCACCAATGACTATGAGATAAGCTACCGCACGGTGCCGACTTGGTTCGTGCCGGCCATTTCAGTAGTCACACTGACAGTCGGGACCCTGGCTGTGTTTGGCAGCGCCTCTTATTTGCTGCCTCTTACACCGGCGGCCCGGCACATTCTCGGGTCGCCGGAATTGGTTCTGGAGACTTTCTTTCGTTGTATTTGCCTTCTGCTTTTAGGCTTTTTGACTTTCCTATTGGCTGAAATATGCAGGCACGATCGCCTGACGATTTCCAAAGACGGGCTCACCTTTCCAGTTTTTTTGGCCCCGGATTTGCTCTTCCGCCGCAAGCGCTCCTGGGACGATATCGGCAATATCATGATTGGCGCCATGCTCCTGCACGACAAAAAAGGCAGCTATGAGTATGAGCTGGAAGAAGCGAAAGATAAGCGAAAGCTTTTCATATATTTCAAGTCGGGAGGTCATGTCTGCCTGGATTTGACTAAAATGCCCAAAAAGAATCAGGAGAAACTTTTTCAAGCCATCGAATCATGGTGCATCAGCTGTTCTCGTGCGCCTCAGACCGGACAGATGAAGGAAGTGCAAAAGAGGTTGAGCGAAAACAAGGACAAGCAAGAAGTACTCAGTTATACGCGTTTGTGGGAAGAACAGCTGGAGTCATATTTTTCCCATACCAATTTCGTGCCCCTGGAGCGAGGCGAGAAGATAGGCAATGAGCGCTTTTCGGTTCTCATGCAACTGGGCTCCGGCGGACTGTCAGCTGTTTACCTGGCCGAGAAGTCCAACAAAGATCTTGTCGTCATCAAGGAATCATCTCTGCCGCCCACTCTTCAAGCCGATCATCGTGCCAAAGCCGACGAGCTATTCAAGCGCGAAGCGAAGCTCTTGCTGAAACTCGACCATCCGCAAATAGCGAAAATCTATGACCATTTCGTGGAGCGCGGTCGTGACTATCTGGTATTGGAATTCATTCCCGGCCACACGCTCAGGCAGTTGGTGGCCAAACGAGGTGCCCGGGACGAGCGCCAGTCCATTGACTTGATCAGGCAATTGGCTCAGGTTCTCGCCTACATACACAGTCAAACGCCGCCTATTCTGCACCGTGATATTAGCCCCGACAATTTGGTGTTGAAAGAAGATAGTGAGCTCGTAGTCATCGATTTCGGCGCCGCCAATGAAATCATCGGCACCGCCACCGGTACCTTAATCGGTAAACAGTCTTATATGTCGCCGGAACAGTTCAAAGGAAAGCCGACTGTGCAAAGCGACATTTACGCTGCCGGCGGCACGCTCTATTTCCTGCTCACCGGCAAAGATCCCAAGCCACTTACGCGTTCTCACCCGCAAGAAGAACGACCTTCGGTGTCCACCCCGGTCGATCAATTCGTCTCAGATCTGACAAATACAGACGACACTTGCCGCATCAAATCGGTCGAAGAGATGTTCGACAGGCTGGATAAACTGAAAGAATATTTCAATGAGAATGCTCAGACCGTGTTGAAAACGGGGTCAGATGCCTGATGGATGAAACCCCGAGAAACTTTCTTGCCAATCGCTTCTACTTTTCAAAAGGGGAGAGGGCCTCAGACGAATACGATCAATACTGGATTCGCTACAAACCTATGCGAGTTCTGCGCAAGCGGTGGAAGAGCGCGCCGCGCCTTGATAAGTGCGCGAAGTTTTTCCTTCTGGCTGTGGTTGTCGCTTTATTCGCCTTTGGCGGAGTGCTTGCCGCCCTTGGCGTGCTCAGTGCGGCCTTCGGTGCTTTTTTGTTTTTCCATTTGCGCTTGCTTTTGTTTCCCACCCATATTGCTCTTACAGAAGACGGGATCACCTTTCATTGGCTGAGGTCGTGGCTCAATTTCAAGAGTTGCCTGATTCCCTGGAGCAGTCTTACACATGTGAATCTGACCACGGGCAGATTCCTGAAACACAGTGAGACCAGAGTGGAATTCAATATAGTTACGGTGGGCATGCCGTTTTTTCAGAGGCTGCCCTTTCTGCTTTTGACGCCCGCGCTTGCCCGCGGCTGGCTCAAAGACAGAGCCAAGGTCATTTTGCCTCTGGATGGACTGGCCTCCAGCGACGATCGAAAGCGATTGCAATTCGGCTTCCAGAGATTTCTGCCTACTTACAGGGTCGACCCGAAAGTGAGCGACGAATTGCAACTGTCTCTCAAAGTAGAGAGTTACACCGACCTCTGGCTGGGTGCGCTTTCGATGAATCGCAGCCGCCGGCGCACCGAGCTACTGACTGTGGGCACGCTCGTCAATCATGGGCGCTATGAAGTGGCAGCTCCCATTGGCTCTGGCGGTCAGGCGGTCGTATACGCGGCAATCCAGAAGGAAATGTCTCTCGATCGCCCGGTCGTTCTCAAAGAATTCGTCTTGCCGTCCTATGCAGGTGTGAAGGTCCGCAAGCGGGTTTTGGAAAACATCCAGCGCGAATCGCAAATTCTCAAAAGCCTTCAGCATCCCAACATCGTCAAACTGCTCGATTTTTTCGTTGAAGACGAACGTGCCTATCTGGTACTCGAGCAGATTACAGGGCGCACGCTCAAGCAGCTGGTCGAGGCCGATGGTCCGTTCAAGGAAGTCGATGCCCTCAGTTTTGCTCTGCAGATGACGTCTATTCTAGGATTTTTACACAGTCGCAAACCACAGGTGGTGCATCGCGATTTTACGCCCGACAATTTGATGATGGGACATGGCGATATTTTAAAACTGATTGATTTCAACGTGGCTCAGCACCTGGAGTCTATATCTACGCATACTGTGGTCGGCAAGCATTCTTACATCCCGCCCGAGCAGTTTCGCGGTGAGACAACGCCGCAGAGCGATATCTATGCAATGGGAGCGACCCTCTATTTTTTGATGACCGGAAAAGAACCGGAGCCTATTTCAGTAAGCCGCATCAAAGAAGTAAGAAACGATGTCAGCGACGAACTCGATGCCATCGTTGCAAAAGCGACGGCTCCAGATGCATCGTATCGGTATGTGCATTGCGATCAGATCAAAGATGAGCTGGAAGCGCTAAGGAAAAGTCGTTATGGACATTAGGGGGCAACTGTCCTTAGGCAACAGATTTTAGTCACTTTGTTGCCATCATTGTGTGGTCTCTTATAGGCATTACCAAAGCTAGTCACGAGAATATTTCCGCACCCGGCGGTTCGTTTCTACGGCAGGACATTTGTCTTGCAGGAGGTCCTTACTATGTCTTTTTCTTTTGATGCACAATTCGGTGGTGACGGTGCATCGGACGCCAGCTCATTTGCAAGTCCCATGAGCGACTTTCAAAGTCAAGCTGATCTAAGCATGTTTCAGCAGATAATGACGGAGATGCAGGGATCTCAGGGCATGCCGCCTGGTTTTCCAGGCGCCGATGAAATTTTTTCGAATTCTCAAAGTGGTGGAGATTCAAATCCCCTGTCGCAGCTTACTTCTATGCTGGGAGGAGGCGGTTCGGACTCCAGTGGTTCAAATCCCCTGTCGCAGCTTACTTCTATGCTGGGAGGAGGCGGTTCGGACTCCAGTGGTTCAAATCCCTTATCGCAGCTTACGTCTGTGCTGGGAGGCGGCGGTTCTGACTCCAGCAGTTTAAATCCGCTGTCCAAGCTCACATCTCTCATTGGA
Organism: uncultured Candidatus Obscuribacterales bacterium; assembly: GCA_964531315.1. Classification (GTDB taxonomy): domain Bacteria; phylum Cyanobacteriota; class Vampirovibrionia; order Obscuribacterales; family Obscuribacteraceae; genus QKMZ01. Next base: position 13,526 of record CAZHEZ010000173.1, read on the forward strand.
GGCGGCGGTTCCAGCTCCGGCGGAGCGAATCCGCTCTCTGGATTGCTTGGCTAGATATGAATCGGCACGGCGAAAAGAAATATTGACCTCCTCCCCTTCCTGAAGGAAGGGGATTCCGGCTAGGCAAGAACACTTGCCGACACGGAGGGTTCCTGCTTCAAAGAGATTCCCAATGGATTCTCTCCACAGGCTAGCACGGCGAGCCCCGCCGCAAGTATGTTTTGAGCCGCATTGAAATCAGCATTTTCTACATATCCGCATCCAATGCAGCTGAATCTGGCTTGACTTGTTCTATTTTCACTACAGGTATATCCACACTTCGAACACTGAGTACTTGTATTGCGTGGGGGAATTTTGATCAGGATGCCTCCTTTCCAATTCAACTTGTATTCCAACTGTCTAAAAAATTCCGACCATCCTTGACTGAGTATTGATTTGTTTAGTCCGGACTTTGCTTTTACATTTGTTTCGGGCCTTTCCACTGTTCCTTTTGCCGAAGCGCTCATACCCTTAACATTGAGATCTTCCACAACAACTATCGCGTGGTTTTTGCAAATAGCTGTTGAAACTTTGTGCTGAAAATCCTTTCGAGAATTGAATACCTTTCTGTATAGCTTACGAATCCTATCCAGTTGTTGACGCCAGTTGAACCCACCTTTGATTTTCTTGGCAAGACTCCGCTGCTCTTTTGCAATTTTTCTCTCTGCTTTCTTGAAATCAATTGGAGAAGTATATTTGGTGCCATCGGACATAGTGGCAAAGGAGGCCACACCAACATCAATTCCGACTGGGTTTTCAAAACATGCAACTGGCGCATCTATTTCTTCTTCCGTCTGAATACATACATACCAACCGTCTGATTCACTTCGAATTGTAATCTGCCTTACTTTGCCGATCATCGCTCGACTTTTGCGGTACCTAAGCCATCCCAATTTCGGCAGAAACAGTTGGCTGTTCTCTTGGTCTAATTTAAATTGCTTGGGATCTGGATACCGAAAGCCATCTCGCTCTCCCTTTCTCTTGAAGCGTGGAAACTTCGCTCGCTTTTCAAAACAATTCCTAAATGCTGTGTCGAGATCCTTGAGACCTTGTTGAAGCGCATGAGTCGGAGCCTCCGCCAAGAACGAGGTCTCGTCGTCGTGGCGCCATTGAGTAAGTTTCTTACAGAGTGCTGGGTAGCTTAATATCTTCTCTCCCTTTTCTAGTTGTTCAATCTGAAATGCTAGACCCTTGTTAAAAACAAAACGTCTGCAACCAGCAAAACGGACTGCTCTTCTCTCTTGCCCATGCAAAAGTTTCAGCTTGAATTTGAATGCCTGCAAACATTTCATACCAATCACCGACCGCCAGCCGCATGTCGACTGGCGTTGAACAAGTATGCCATACGTATATATGGTAGCAGAAAATTGTAGTCTTGCAAGCTATTTTTTGCGGGCTTCACCCGCCGCGCTATCCTTTCCCGCCCTGAAGGGCGAGGCTTGCCGCGCGTGCAGGTCAGTCTTTTCGGCGTGCCAGCAGCTTTAGGCAAAGTTGCCTCTAATTGTGCCAGTCTTTTCCTTTCCCACCTTTGTGTTCCGGACTGCCTGGGTGGTTTGAATTTCCAGGTTTGCCAGCATTGGCACCGTTTGGATTGGGATTGGCGGGCGCAGGATTGCCATCCTTATGATGGTCATCGTGAAAATTCCGTTTGGCGAAGTCGTTTCCACCGTTAAACTGCGGTGGCTGTCCATTGTGTGCCGGCGGGTTGAAGGACGGTGGCGGATTATTTCCCCAATGCTTTCTATCATTTCCATTGAAAGGCGGAGGTGGTGGATTTTGACCATTCCGGCGTCGCAAATTTTTTAGATTGATGGGCGCTCTATTTTTCCACCAATTGTTTCGCCAGGTATTGGTTGATGTATTCCACAGGTTGTACCGAGCATTCTCGTCGTCATGAAGGTAATCGGTCAGATACTTGTCGATATTTAGCAGTGAATTCATTACATTGGTGCGTTCCACCGGATTCATTGGTCTATTGCCAAAGGCACGGCGAATTGCCTCTACCTGGTTGTAGCTGTTCAAGAGACTGTTGTAGTTGTCTGGAGATATGATGGCCAATTGCTGTCCCTGCACCAATCGCATATTAAGATCTTGAGAATATGCCTGTATATCGTAATCTCCAGGTGCTTGCGCAAACGCGATTGTCATAGTCGCAGGCACTGTCAGTGCCACTGCAATTAGTTTTTTCCACATAGTTGCTCTCCCTCGGTTGTCTAAGAGTGACGCACGAAATTCCCACAAGGTTCCTGCTCGCTTGCCAATAATCGGTCCGACAGTTATGAGAGAGTGAATGGTGCAGCGCTATTTTGATTTTATTTCGACTGTGCTGCGCAAGATTGCTTGATTTTTTTCGTCGTAAAACGATTTGATTGGGCACTCGAAGATGGTGTTGTTTAGGGAGCTGGGCGGGAAGAAAAACGTGCCGGTCGTAGAATCGCCTGGGTAAACGAGCCGCACTCCGAATCTTTCATCCTCGTGGATACGTCTTTCTTCGTCCCACCCGTAGCGCTGTAAAACCGGTTTTCTTTCCATGCGGAATCCCTGTGCAGTCTGATATCCGCCGATGGTCGCGGCGGCAATGGCAATCGATTTTGTATTGTGGGCCAGCCCTTTTAAACCGGTTGGAGGTTTGTCTACTGCGTCTATTTTGTTCAGGCTGACAGTCGGTTTTGTCGATTTGTCATTGACAAGATTGGCACGGTCACCGTCGATCACAATGGGGATTTGCGTGCCGTTGGTTATGGTGCAGTCTACTGCAATGTAGTTTTTCAAGGATTTTTGATCTTTTGTTAGGGAAACTTTTATTGCTTGCAATTGAGTACTCAAGGCGATTTTCGTTGCGTCGCTCGTCTTTGAGCTTCCGGCGCTGAGCGGCAGCAGCTTATCCTCAACGGAAAAATCGAGTGCTCCCACTCCATGCAGTGGTGGCGGGCTGGTCGGCGGCTGTTCCGGAGGTTGCATTTTTGGCTGGGCCTGCGGATCTTGCGGAGCTTTCGGATTTTTTAGATTTTTTGGATTATTTGGATTATTTGGATCTTGTGGATCTTTTGGATCTTTTGGCGACGGTGTTTGTGTTTGCGGTTGTGCGATGCCTCGCAGTTCTAAGGGCGGCGAGTCCGCTGGACTTTGAGGTGCTTGCGAGTCGGCTTGATCGCCGGGTGCTGACGCCCATCCCGGAGCGCTCGGCACTTGTTCTCCTGCCGGAGGGGATGAAGTTTGCGCGTGGGCGGGCACCGCATACGACACCAGTAAAATCAGGGCAAGCGTTTTCAGCAAACCTGCACCTTGCCTTTTTATAGCATTCTTACTTTGTTGCACTTTCCCTCTCATCGCCAAGGTTTCCTTTGAACAAAATTATCCACTGAAAATCCACTTGTCAGTGTGCTTATCGAGATTACTCCCATATCATGCAAAAGTTGTGCCTGCGCTTGTTTCGAAAACACCAACGCTTGCGCTTCTGCCTGCAGTCCATTCAGGTACGTGTTCTTGGCTAGTTCGAAGTCGAGTGTTGTTCCTTGTCCTGCCTTCATTCTAACCATGGCCAGGCGTAACGCTTCTTCATTGGAGTCCAAAAGCGAGCCGGTGTATTCGACCTGACCCAGAACTGAAATGGCATTTGTATAATCGGCGCGGATTTGGTTTTCAACATTTAGAAGCTGTTGATTCGCTTGCAGCAACGCACGCCTGGACAGGTTTCGTAATGAAAGCATGTTAGCTGCATAGCCAGTGCCCATATTCGGCAAGGACCATTGCAAGCTGATTCCAGCTTGAAGTGATTTGAACAAACCCGGAGACGTCGCTGATGCCGTATTCGTACCGTTGATGTTGGAAGTTGTTGAGCCGCCCACAGAAATTGGAGCAATAATCGAGGGAGCTACAGCGCCTGAACTGACAATCGAGCCGGATTGAACGTTTAGGCGCTGTAGCTCC
>CAZHEZ010000174.1:0-17368 GCA_964531315.1 uncultured Candidatus Obscuribacterales bacterium
GGCTGTCATAAACATTGAAAGTGAGACCGCCGCCCGGATCATCCTTGGTCAAAGTGATGGCCCCGTCCGCCTTGACGAAAAGCAGCACGCCTTGCGGTTTGAGCAGACGTTTGGCATAAAGGCTGAATTTGACGAGCTCATCGAGGGGCACGGAAAAACCGGTCTGCATCAAGTCGATAATCAGACCGTCGAACTGCTTGGCCGCCTCCACAAGCCGCTCGAATTCAGCAAAGAGCGTCTCGCGGTAGGAGTAAGTGAGAAAAGACAGAGAGGGCGCAAAGTAAGTCTTCTCCTCAGATGGTTGATCATCACGAGAAGGAAGAGTTTGGCTAAAGGGAGTGTCGGACGATGACGACACGGATATGACCTATGGCAATCGGGCAGTTCAGCCTTTATATGCCCATAATGACAGCTCTTTTTTCAAGATCTCTCACTAACTAAGAGTCTTCTTTTATTGTTTTTGATCAGATTTATTGGCCGGAGCCTCGGGAACGACTGCTGGGTCACCGATTCGCTCAAAACTGCTGGTCACGCCGACAAGCTTTTTGGCAAAAGGATCGGGCGGAGCAACAAAGAGTGCTTTGATGGCCATATACGTTCTTGGTTTGCCAGTGTAATCGTTTTTCTTGATCAAACCAACATCGAGAATCAGGTCGTCCTTGCCGAAGGTTACGACACGGAAACGAGACCCGCCGCCCATGGGATTGGACATTGCCACCAGTTTGTAGACCATGTCGGTCTTGCCGTAAAGTCCGAGATACTTGGGAATGGCCGCCAGGTGATCGTCGGAAAGCCAGGCTTTGGCGACATCCTGCCTGCCCTCTTTTATAGCCTGCAAAAATTGCTGAATAACCATAGCCGGACCTTCATCCGGAGCTTTTCCTTCGAGCAGATACTTGCTGTTTACAAAACGGAGAACAATTTTGTAGCCGCTGGATGCCTGGCCGGGCGCCTTGCCGTTTGCAGCCGGAGCCGGCTTTTCCGGCTGCGGTTTACTGGCCGAGGCGATAGTGAGCACAATATCGGGTCCGGAAAAGGAGGCCCGTCCCTGAACACTGGAAAGAAGGAAAGGCGGCACCGAGGTGAAAAGCTCGGGGGCAGCCGTCCAACCGGCATCAGTCGGTCTCAGACCGTACAAAGTAATCAGCCCGGTCACTCTGTCTGTGCCGGTTATAACCAGGTAGCGCGGAGCGCCGGCTACAGGCACAGCAACAGGATGAGGCGCCGGTGCACGTTTTACCAACTTGCCGCGCGGTCCCTTCACAAGTTTGGCAGGAGCAGCAGGAGCTGACTTGGTGACGATCTTGGCAGATGTCACAGAGATGGAGGGCGGCAGGGAGAGAAATTGCGAACGGAAAGCAGCCGGAAATGCAGGCGCCTTGCCCGGAAGGGCCGGAGCAGCCGGATGCCCGGTGATGATGATCACGGTCTGGGCAAAAGGACACTTGTTGAAGGCCCAGACTTTGGCTCCGCCGGCGTCATAAGCATGGGCGCCCAAATCCGCCAGCTGCGGGTGATTCTTGATTACGGCAGCGGCATCGATGTCCCTTAAGGGAGGCTGAATGAGCGCCTCCTTCATCACCGCTACTAGTCTGTCAAAGCCCGGCTGGTCAGGGCTCTGGCTGTAGGCAGAAAGTGCGGCTTGCAAAGCCGGGCTGACAACTGGAGCGGGCGGCACGGCAAGAGTCGGACTGGCAGCCGGTGCGGCCGGCTGAGGAGCGGCCTGAGAGGCGATTGAGAATCCGCTGGTAATCAAGATAGAACAGCTGCAAGCGATCGACAGTCCGACTGCCCTGGCTATCTCAAAACGCCCTTTCTTCAACGCCAACATATCGCTCTCCTCAATTGCCTGCGGAATCATCTAAAAACCGCTTTACTCTGCATTTTTCCAAATTTTTTCAGCAACATCTTGCCAGTTTTTGTCCGCCTAGATCTTAACCGCTTTTAGCACACGATTGATATCAAGCGCGCTTGAGCTGCCGAAAGTGAGTTTTTCGACAGACAAAAAAAGTTTTTTTTCGTAATTCCACCACGAAAGTCGGCTAGACGTGGGAGCCTTCCCACAAAGCGCCTTTACTTGCATGCAGGCCGGTTGTACATTTGAGCCAGCTTCCGAAGAGCCAAACTCATGTCTTTGAATTTCAGACCGCCATCTTTCTCAGCCAGCCCATCCGGTGCCGATATCGCCGGAGCTTCAGGGCACGAGCTATTGGGAAGCGGCTTGGGCGCAGGCGGGGAAACGGCTTTCCACGGTGGACTCGGTCAAGTCGATCTGGGTCAAATGCAAGCTCACTTCAGTCACGGCTTTTACCCGCAAGTTGATGCTGCAGCCGCATCCGCGCTGCCTTCGGGCATCGAACTTACGGGCGCTGTTCCGCCACCCACCGGAATGGAAGCCCAGGCACTCGCCTCTTTTGCTCCGCCGCCCATGGACGCCAGTCCGATGGTGGCGGCTCTAGCCGGTGCTAATGAACCGATTTCGCCAATCATTCAATTGATTATGCGCATGCCCGGCGCCATGGGTTTGATGAATTCTTTCTTCGAAGCACTCGGTCAATTTTTCTTTGCACAATCGCCACTGGCAGCTTTATTCGATCAAAACCTCTGGGCTCACATGGCAGAAGCTGCCTCGCAGTTTAAAGTCGGCATGCCGGCAATGCCTGGTCTGGAGCATGGTGCAATCAATCTGTCGATTTTGCCGCAAAACGCGCCGATCTTCGGCTCACTGGGCAGCCTGGGCGCCAACGGACTGGCCGGCAATATGATGCCCTTTGATTCGCTCACTTCCAAATTTGCCACAGCACCGCAATTGAATGTTTCACCCGAGCACTTCGCCGGCGTAAATAAATTGAACGTCTCCGGCGGTCTTGATTTGAGCAAACCGCAATTCGAATGGAGTTCCAAATTCACAGGACAAAATTCGGGCGGCTCCTATGGAGAAATGCTGTCCGGACCGCAATTGTCTGACGGCAAATTGGCTTCACATCTGGGCGGAACCCAAAGACTCTTCTCAGACAAATTGTCGGCATCGTCTGGAATGGCTGCCAACCGCATGCCGCTCAATTCGCCTGCGGTGGCCAATAATGCCGTCAATCAAAGTCTTTCTCAATCAGTACCTCTATCCAATAATCTGCCTTCCTCTCTAAATGTAGGAAACCAATCTTACGGCGGTTCTTCTTCTGGAGGCATGAGTGCATCCGGCAGCATGCGCGATATTTCCGCTCCCACAGCCGACAACAATGTCGGATTCAGAATGGGTCAAGACGCCGGTACAAACACCGCATCCATAGATGCAGCGCCGAGCTCTCCTGAAGTAACTGCAGGATCTACGCAGATATCTTCGGACAAACTTTTGGCCTACAACAACAATGAAAGTTTCAAACCGACTTTAGGCGGTATGGATAAAGGCGCTCAAACCGTGAGCGACACTGGCTCGCAGTGGAATCAGCCGCAATCGGTTGCCAAACCGGCGATCAAATTGGAAGGGCTGAAAGCCAAACAGTTATCTTTCGACTCGCTCAAAGATGCAGGCACAAAGGCGCATTCAGCGGCAAACCCGACAACTGCAACCAGTCATGCAGCCCATTCGGCAAAACCCGTCATGGACTATCAAGGGCATCAGCTGAAAGCAGGTGGCTCAAGCGGCAGCCACACAATGGACTATCAAGGTCATCAACTGAAAGCCGGCGGTGCAGCAGGCGGTCATGGCATGGACGGCATCGCCCATCGCAACCTGCCCGGCGTTCAATATAACAAACCGACACTCAGCCATAACCTAGCCAAACCGGCACCCTCGCATATTGAGTCGGCAAAACCGGTGCAAGAATTCAAGCCGCAATCGGTGGCTCAAAATCAATCTGACCTATCGAATGCTTCCCAACAGGCACCACACGATGCCGTCAATCAAGCGGCGCCTCAAGACGCCAGTGCTGTTGGCGGCGATCAGCCCGTAGGCGGCACCACACCCAGCACTTACACGATTAGAGCTGGAGACTGCCTCTGGAATATCGCCAAGAATCAATTGGGTGACGGCATGAAATGGCAAGACATTTTCAATGCCAATAAAGACATCTTGGGCAGCAATCCCGACTTGATCCATCCCGGCACCTCCATCAATCTGCCCGGACAGGACGTAGCAGCCAATCATGCCAGCAATTATGTAGTCAAATCCGGAGACAGCCTCTGGAAGATTTCGCAAGACTTGCTGGGCGACGGCTCAAAATGGAACGAACTCTATCAAGCCAATGCCTCCATAATCGGCGACAATCCGCGCTTGATCATGCCTGGTCAGGAATTAAACATACCGGGTGCCGAAGGTGCCGACACCTTGGCGCAAGGCGCCGCCGCCGGCGGTCAGCAAACAGCACAGGCGGCCGGACAACAGACAATGCAATCGGCCACTCAAGTGCCGGGCGCCGATGCCCAACAATCGCTGAGCGCCGAACCGCAAGCAATGGAAGCTCAAGCTGCACCTCAGGCTCAACAAACGCAACAAATTCAAGAGATACAGCCCGCTCACGATCAGCCCATGCAAGCCCAGCCGCAAGGCGGAACCGGTGCCGCTCACAGTCAACCTTTGCCGCAAGCGCATGTGCAACCGGCTGCCTATCAGCCGCAAGCTCCGGCCAACTATCAACCATTGCCGGCAGCCAATTTGCCTGTCGACGGCAAGAGTTCAGTGGTTTCTTCGACTATGGTGCCGACCGACATTGTCGAAATGTTCAGAAAGGCTAAGTAGAAACAGTCTGCCTGCTCTGGCGAATTGCCTCAGCGGTAGCGCGGGCGATATCATCAAAGGAAGCAAGCTGGTCGCTGTGCGATGCAGCCACTACTGTTTTAAAACCTCTCAACGCATCGCCTGACTGATTGGACACAACGGCCGGAACCGCGATCAGGTCGCGATGCATTGACCTGGTAAGCTTAAGCAGTTCGCCAATCGCCTTGCCGGAAATGGTCTGACCGTCGAGTTTTCCTTCGCCGGTGATGATTAAATCCGCCTTTTCCAGTTTGCTTTCCAGATTCAAAATCTCCTTGACGAAGGCAAAACCGGAGACAATATGGGCGCCAAAAGCTGATGCCAGTCCAAATGCCGTGCCGCCGGCAGAGCCGGTTCCCGGTGTTTTGTAATCGGCGCGCCCGGTGGCCGCACCTAAGACTCGCGCATAGTGAACCAGATTGCTTTCCAATTTCTCAATATCCGAATCAATGGCGCCTTTCTGAGCAGCAAATATGCGTGCAGCGCCGTCTGGCCCGGTGAGCGGATTGTGCACATCGGTGGCAATTTCCATACGCAGATCCCGCGCCCAGTCTTTGATTGCAGAGACATCGCAACTGGCCACCTTGCCCAGATTGCCGCCGCCCAATCCGACTTCTCGACCCTCTGCATCAAGAAACCTGACACCACAGGCAGTGAGGGCGCCGGCGCCACCATCTGTAGAGGCACTGCCGCCGACGGCAATGACGATGCGGCGAAAGCGATGCAATTCGACGACTGATTTAATTACCTGTCCAAGCCCGTAAGTATGAGCCTCCAAGGGCTTGAGAGCGCGACCTGTAAGCTTGGCAATTCCGCACGCGGAAGCCAGTTCCACTACAGCGGTATCAGACATAGATAACCAGACTGCGGTCTCCGGCTCACCAAGCGCTCCTGTCACGGGCATCTCTTCGACTTTACCGCCGGCGCCTGCATACAGAGCTTCAATGGTGCCATCGCCCCCGTCGGCCAGTGGAATCATTTCAATGGAGGCTTCAGGGGCAGCATGCCGGGCGCCTTCCGCCATCGCCCGCGCCACCATGGTCGGCGAAAACGTACCTTTGTATGCACACGGAGCAATGATGATTCGCATTGCTGAATGAAGCAATCCCTGCCGGTCTTATCAGAGCGATTATGCCAAAAATGCTGACTTTCCAACAGTATGACAATTGAGATATTTAAGCATTCGACTAAAGAAAGGTTCCAACCGCCTGAACTTCAAGGTTTTCACGAAACTTGCAAAGTCTGTCATCGGACCCTGCCAACACAATTCTGCGACTTTGTCGCTTTATCCAATTACTCCAGGAGGCGCAAAACGATCTCTTTATGTGAGCGTTCGAAAAATCCGGCAGATACGAAAACTTTTTCAGAAATCTGCGGCACCATATTTGGTGACAGCATCAGACAATAAGCTACTACTTGTAGTGCTAGAAATCCGTGCCTCAAAAGCCTCTGAAATTCGACATGTTTCACACACATATAGCGTAGATATCCGATTGCAGGCGGTTTTCAGAATTCATCTTAATTGCGCAAGAATTTCGTCCTTTGCAGTTTAGCGATCTACTTACAGGTGAATGATCACTGAGTGACTGAATAAAATTGCGGAGATTCTCATTCATGCCATCGAACGAAGAGTCAAATCGCCTTTTAGTAAGGCTTTCGCGCATTGCCTCCGAAGTCAATGATGCAGAGGCGCAAAGAGCGCATGAGCGATACCAGCAATTGCTCAATCATATCGATATAACACCATATAAGAAGACTGCCGCCTGGCCGGGCAAAAGCTATTTACTGGTTGGCAATTCCTTCAACATGGATATTTCCATCCAGGCACCTGTGGAGGAAACGCGCAGAGCCGCTTGCATTGCACTTTTAGTCAGCCGAAATTCGGAAAACAGAAACTGTGCATCGCTCGGAGAAGCGCTCTGCGATGAAGGTTTTGCATCTATTTTGAGCCGCTTCGAAAAGCAATGGCTGGCGAAAATGCCGCTCACATCACAAATCGGTCCGGCCTATGACGACAAAGGAAAATTGATTCCGCAGGCCTTTGCCGTTTGGCGCAAGGAATTCGCCACAGATCGCGACAGGGAAAAGCAATTGGTCGCAGCCGGAAAAGCCCGCTCGTAGCTGCGCGTTGCACGCGCCCAAAAGCCGCCTGCAAGGCGGCAGCTACGGATTCTCGATTTTCTCTACGCGCCTGGCGTGACGGCCGCCTTCAAATTCGGAGTTGAGAAAGGCATCGATTGTGGGCTCCAGGAGCTTGTCGTCCATGGTGCGCCCGGCCATGCAAAGGACATTGGCGTCATTGTGCTGTCGTGAAAGAGCCGCCGTTTCCGGCTCATGCAAAAGAGCGGCCCTGACGCCACGTACTTTGTTGGCGACAATTGAAATACCGACCCCGGAGCCACAGCAGAGAATGCCGCATACCGTCTCGCCCGAGGCAACCGCTGTGGCAGCCTTGCGTGCAAAATCAGGGTAATCGCAAGACTCCTGGCTGTATGTGCCGTAGTCTACAAATTCAATAGACCTGGCGGCCAGCAGCTTCTTGATTTTTTCCTTCAAATCAAACCCTGCATGGTCGCTGGCGACGGCAATCTTGCCGCCCTTATCTTTTATTAGGCTGGCTAAAGTCATGACAAACCTGCGCTCCCGGGGGACTTCAGAGTTTATCAGCTTGAGGCAAAAATGGAATTAGCAGTAAGTGGCGTATCTCGCGCTTTTTCGCTGTGCAAAGTCCTTCGGTGTTTCGAAGTGCTGCATTGTTTCATTTAGCTGTTTTATCCTGTCAACGCGGAATAGGAGCACTTCCTTGCGTTCATGACAGTAGGCAATAACCCGCCAGAGTCCTTCTTCTTTAACAATGGTCAGAGGATTAAGTGTGAGTCTGTCGACTGATTCTCTGGCAAAGCTGTAATACTCGGCTTTGACCATTCTGTGGTCGACCAGAGCCTTTTCCAGCTTGGGCAATGTTTCGTCCGTGGCATACATCGGGAAATTCATTATTTGCTGATCGAAGTGTTCTTCGTTCATTTCACTCTCGATAAGTGAAAGATCGAAATCGAGATCGTCTTCTCCGTCACAGCCCAATACCGAGTCCACAATAGCGTCGGCCAGCTCATCCGACATCACGGACAGAGCCGGAGCAATCTTCTGTGAGAGCTTCTCGATAATGTCTTTGATCAGCTCGTCTCGATCTTTGGAATGAATAGTTACGCCTGCAACTAGCTTATCTAAAAGCCTAGCACTGGTCAGAAGAAGAACACCCTCTTCCTGAGTCAGCTCCAGGCTGAACTTATCTTCCATGTCCATCAAAAGTCCCCTAAGCTAATACGGCTGAGCCGCTTCCTAATTCGCTGATGGTATGTCCTATTTCTAGACTATCACCCGAGCGCCGTACACGGAAGCATTTGGCGGGCTTTTGTGCCCGCCGAAAAGCTGATTTAATGCGTCCAATAGTTGTGCAGTATTTTATTAGTGACCGGTATTAAACGAGATCACATGCGCTCCGGCGCCGATACGCCGATTAGTTTGAGCGCATTTGCCAGCACCTGTTTCGTAGCAAGAATCAGGCCCAATCTGGCTTTCGTAACCGATAAATCATCAGTGATCACGCGCGAAACTTCGTAGAATTTCTGCAAATCATTGGCCAAATCATATGCATATCTAGCCAATCTTCCGGGTAGTCTTGAGAGGGCTGCTTCTTTCACTTCATCCGGGAAAGAGTCGAGTTTTTCCACAAGAGCCTTCTGTTGCTGGAAGACTACGTGTCCCTGATCGAAGGCAGAGCGGAAGGATTCAGGTTTTGTCCTGTAATCATTTCTATAAGCTTCCAACTGCTCTGCCGATAGCAAAGGTTTTTCAGTCGCACCACTTTCCTGATTGACTTGCTCTTCCGTTGCGCGCCGCAAAATAGCTGCACAACGCGCGTGTGCATACTGAATATAAAAGGCAGGATTCTCTCTGGAGGTGCGTTTAGCCAGCTCCAGGTCGAAATTAATCGGATTTTGCGGATTGGATTCAGCCAGATAATACCGAGTAGCGTCCACGCCCACTTCATCCATTACTTCTTCCAGAGTGACCACAGTGCCAGCCCGTTTGGACATCCGCACCATCTGCCCTTCCCGGTTTAGATTCACTATCTGAGTGAGGATGATTTCCAACTTGTCGGCATCCAGGTCCAACGCTTTTACCGACGCCTTCAATCCCGGCACTTGACCATGGTGATCGGCGCCCCAGATAGTGACGAGCTGATCGTAGCCACGTCTGTATTTGTCTAGGTGATAGGCAGCATCAGCAGCCAGATAAGTTGTGACACCCGTGCTCTTGCGCAAAACCCTGTCTCTTTCATCACCCAACTCTTTTGCTTTGAGCCAGAGGGCACCTTCAGATTCATAGCTTTTCTGTTTCTTTTCGAACTCTTGCAGCACGGAAGTGACTGCATCTGATGTATGCAAGGACGTTTCCGAGAACCAGGTGTTGAAGTTGACGCCAAGCCGGGAAAGCAACTTTCGCTGCGATTCCATAATAGTGATCTTGGTTATTTCACCGAGAGTTTTAGCACCCTCATCAGTGTCTAAATCCAAGTATTTATCGCCATATTCTTTGACAATTGGCTCCATAAAATGTTTGAGCGATTCTTCCGGATAGCCATCTTCCGGATACGGCACATCCCGCCCTTGCAGGCGCTGATAAAGAGCAAATGCACAGTAGCCGAGCTGAATTATTTGCACGCCGGCATCATTGACGTAAAACTCTTGCTCTACCGAAAATCCGACAAAGGAAAAGACGTTGGAGAGGCAACTGCCATACACCGCCCCTCTGCCGTGTCCTATATGCAGATCGCCTGTGGGATTGGCGGAAACATACTCGACCAGAACTCTTTTCCCGTCGCCGATGTTCAAGCTGCCGAATTTCTCGCCTTTATTATGGATATCGCTGAGTGCAGCTTCCATCCAGCCTGTGGAAAGATGGAAATTGATAAAGCCGGGTGGCGCGACAGCAAGTCGCTCAATATTCTCCTTTCCGGCTTCCTCATCCTTTTCAATGTATTCGGCAATTACTTCTGCGATTTTGATGGGGGACATCTTTGCCTGACCGGCTAGCTTCAGAGCAGTGCCCACAGCCAGGTCGCCATGCTCAGGCAGGCGCGGGCGCTCAACCACGACCGGAAACGGACACTCTTTGAGTGGTCCCAACTTTCCATCTTTCGACGCCCTGTCTATCGCCCGTTCGACAAGGCCAGCCAGCCTTTCAGAAATCACCTCAGAAGTCTCCTTAAATAGGAAAGGCTATCTAGGCTACCACCCGGCGCCGATTGCTGGCTCTAGTTGTGAAACGCCCGAGGCTAAACCTTAACCTTAGACAGCTCCTTGATAATCGTCTCGGCAAAATCTTGTGCCGCCGGCGGCCCGTCAGCAGTGATGATATGTCCGTCCTGTACCACAGGTTGCTGGACATAATTGACGTGCCCGTCTTTCAGCGCTTTCAGGGACTCAGGCATCGGATAAACCGTAGCCTGCTTGCCGGAAAGAACTCCAGCCCGGGCAAGAACCGCGCCGGAGAGGCAAATGGCTGCAAGGACCTTGCCTTGAGCATTGAGATTTTTCAAAAGAGTGTGCAGATTGTGGTCTTCCCAAAGATACTCAGGAGAGCCCATGCCGCCGACTACTACCAGACAATCAATGTCGTCTGCGTGCAGATTGCTTATAACAGCGTCCACGCTGGCGGTTGCGCCCAGCATGCCCTTTGCTTCGCCCATTCGGGTGGAAGCGACCTTAACTTGCGCACCGGCATCCAGGAAAGCCTTTTGGGGAGTGGTCAGTTCCTCGTCGCGAAACTGATCGGGAGCAATGACCAGTACTACCTTGAGACCTTCTAGACGTTTTGTCGCCATGCCAACCTCCTAAATTAACAAACGCCATCTGGCGCTTTTTCTGCACTGGTTGCCCGTATTCAATTTTTTCGTGTTGAGTTGATCTTATTACATTTTGGAGAGGCAAAAGTTAAACGGCAGAGAATGCATATGTCACTAATATGCGACAAGAGACAGCAGCGTCAGATGTTTTTCAGCAGATGTCGAACAATCTTGCAGAACGAGGATTTCGCTTCGAAGGAAAGCTTATGTCAGACTGGAAATGGTTTAGGAGACATTCGTAGTTGCAGAGATTGGAACGGAATTGGCTTCAAGTTTTGCTCGTGATTGGCTTGCTGGTAGCCGTCTTTGTTTTGACGATCTTTTATTGCAATGGCTCGCTTCTTCGATCCATGCTAGTAGTCACAATCAGCTCTCTAGGGATGTTTGGTCTGATTCAACTAGCGCCGAAATCGCGAAAACATGCAAAGCGAATGGCTTATTACCTTCTCGGTTTTTCGTACGTCTTTGCGGTATTTTTCTGGTTAATAGCGATAATCACCACACGGTCATGAGCGAAATCACTGGCGATGAAGTACCCCAAATATAGTGAAACCGGTAGTGGTGGCAAGTAAGGGCGTCGGAAATTGGCGTCGCCAAATCTCAAAAGCCTCAGCAATTGCCAATTTCAGAGGCCGTGGATGCAGAAGCGAAAACGAAACATAATGCGCTCTATCGGACTCAGCGGTGTGAGGCTATGATGGAAACATACAAGTTCTCATCACCAATTGAGAGGTTGCCTATATGGACCAGACCAGGCGACAGTTTCTCAAAATCATGGCTGCAGCGCCCCTAATCCTTCCGTTCGGATTAACGGCTTCGCCAATCATGCGATATCTTAAACCGACGATGAAACCACTCGGCTTTTTTGATCCGTCCGACCAGCCTTGCAGTGCCGAGCAGATACTATTTATGCTTAGCGACTTTCCGGAGCCCTGGACGTGTCTTCCGTTTATGTTTAACTGGAAATATACGGAGTTCAATCCTGAGCAGCAGGTGATTCGTGAAATACCGGCTTTCATTATTCGCCTTCAGGGAAACGAGATTGTTGCATACAGTCGCATCTGCCCGGCAAACGGTTGCATTCTCAATTACGCTCCCGATCCCAGCAAATTCCACTGCGGCTGCGTTCCCAAATCACAGCCTTGCTGCTGTGCCGCCGATCTGGATACACCAGCGTTGATATGTCCGTGCGATGGCAGTGCTTTCGATCTAGCGAATGATGGAAACCCAGTTCAGGGACCGGCACGAAGACCGCCGCGCAAGTTTGACCTGGACAGGCAGCGTGACAGGATTGCCATTGTTAACCTGGAGGTCGGGTCAATTCGCTGAATTCTCAAGCGCGCCACTACCTCTGGTGCCTTGTTTTCGAACTAACAAAAAGACGCCCATCAAGCGCCGTCTTTTAGTTTCCAAAAAATCGAGGACACTACTTCTGCTGCAAGACCCGCTGCATCAGACCTTGCAGGCGGCCCGGCATGGTATCGGTTTGGGCACCCGGATGCATTTCTTGCTGTTTGGCAGCGATGCGCGCTTGAATCATTTGGTTCAATTGATGCTGCTGGTTTTCGTTCAAGACCTGGCGTTTGCGTAAATAATTAGCAGTGGCAGCCGCATTCAATTGATCTTTCTTGCGGGTAATCGACTGTTGTACGGCCATCAGTTCAACAGGATCAGCATTATGTGTTTCTAAAAGACGCTGCAGCTTGTGCTGTTCGTCTTGTATAGACGGCTTGATCTGATTGTAGTCCTGCTGCCATTGCGATTCCAATTGCTGGATCTGCTGATTTTGCTGCGCGCTCAAATTGAGCTTGCTCCAGTCGACGCAGCAATCCTCGGCAAAAGCTGGCATTACCAGAGCAGACTGAATGCCGATAACTAAAACTACTTTTTTTGCAACTGTGCTCATCGAACGATTCGTACCACTATTTCTTGGACTTGCCCCAGTACCAATTTTAGTACTCATAGAGTACCGCCTCCGCGCTGCCGGCTGGCTCCGTTAATGCCGATTCTATCAAGTAGTCCTCTGCACTAACAGTCTTTATTGACGATGTTCCAGGCGACATTAGCCAAAAACTACCAAAACCAATGATACCTAAAACGGCCGCTGCTGCTGCACTCATCCAATAAGCGCGGCGCATGTGGGGCTTTGACTTTTGTTGTTGGTTGGCCGCTCTGGGTGTAAATGGCACCACTTGGAGCTGCGATTTAATCGCCGGCCAGAGATCGAAGTCTTCCGGAATATCCGGTCTATAGTGTTCTCTTATCGCTTCGCCCACACTGGAAAGTCTGTTGAACTCATCCCTGCACCCCTGACAATCAACCAGGTGGGTGGTGATGGCGCGATGCCTTAATGTGGCTACTTCCTGGTCTATATAAGGAGACAATTCTGTGTGAATGAGAGCACAGTCTTCATTCAGTCTCGATTTAACCGCCGGCCAGAGATCTACTTTAAAGTCGGCCGGTAATTCCAGGCCTTTTGAGATAACTTGATTCGTCGTATTCAGTGTCTTAAATTTGGCTAGGCAATCCGGGCACTCTTTGAGGTGTGTATTGACGCCCTCTTGGGCCGGTGCCGGCAATTCGCCGTCCAAATATGCCGATAAATCTTCGTCCATTACCTGGCACACTGTTGGTACCTGGTCTTTCATTTTTGCCCAGAGGTCCGGCATGCCCGGTATCTCTGATTGAAACTCCTTGGACATCAAACTGCATAACGACTTCAGTGTTTCCATTTCCTGACTGCAATCGGTGCAGCCGGTAAGGTGCCCTTCCACTTCCGTCTTGAGCTGCTTGTCAAGCTGTTCATCCAACAGCGCAGACAGCTCTAACCTATATTTTTCACAAGATTCGACCATTTTGCCGATCACCCCGATATTTCAGCTTGCGAGTTGCTGCTCTCGAGATACGGTTTAAGCATCTCTTGCAACTTCAATCTGGCTCTCGCTATTCGCGATTTGACGGTTCCCATCTCTGTCTTTGTTAGAACCGCAATCTCCTCGTAACTGAGACCCTCCACTTCTCTTAAGACGATGCTCGTCCGAAACTGTTCCGGAAGTTTCATCATGGCGGCCCGGATGACTTCATTGACCTCTTTGTTTAGAACATTTTCATCGGGAAGAGCCGATGTGTCGGCGATATCGCGCGTGGCGCCATCGCTTCCTTCTTCATCATCAATACCTTCATCCATAGATACGGTCGGCAGCTTG
This sequence comes from uncultured Candidatus Obscuribacterales bacterium, assembly GCA_964531315.1. Taxonomy (GTDB): domain Bacteria; phylum Cyanobacteriota; class Vampirovibrionia; order Obscuribacterales; family Obscuribacteraceae; genus QKMZ01. The sequence continues at coordinate 13,871 of CAZHEZ010000174.1, forward strand.
CGAGGGCGCTTGCGCAACTCGTCGTAGAAGATGTTTGTGACTATCTGGGTCAGCCAGGAGCGGAAAGAGGAAGGATTCCTCAGGTTGTTGATATTTCTCCAAACCCTGATAAACACTTCCTGAGCAAGGTCTGCCGTATCTGTCCAATCGGGAGCCAATTGGTATAGAAGGGCAAAAACAGTGCGTTGATGACGCTTGACCAGCTCTTCAAATGCGGCAGGCTCACGCCTTTGGCACGCCAGTACAAGGTCTCGATCGCTTTTTTGGCTATAGCCTGTCGCCATGGCGACTCCTCTTCGACGATTAATTGCTTGGACGCAATGGCGAGGAAACGTGTTCCGGGGTAATCAGGTTCCGTTGGGGTTCGCCAAAGCCCCTATATCCTATCACTGCTAACTGACTGATCTGGCATGCTTTCCCGCTTTCAATGAGATTTAGTAGATCAACGTTAAGTTTGCGGAACGACAGCCGGTCTGCCATCGTCTATATCCTGACTACATCTTTAAATCCTTTGCCTAGTAAGGATCCGCAAAGGTGCTAGCATGGCAGATGCCTTATTCTCAAGAATGGCTACACTGCCGGACTTGAGCAAACAACAGGCACGGTCGGAGGAGCAGACGGGCAGCGTTGCCCGGCATTGAGCCAATTTTCGCATATGCGAAACACCTCGAAATACCTTCTCCACCATATCCAAAGGAGATACAGCCTTGTCTACCAGATATCTTTTCACTTCGGAATCCGTCACAGAAGGACACCCAGATAAAGTCTGCGACCAGATTTCCGATGCAATTCTCGATGCAATCTTGACACAGGACCCCAAAGGACGCGTGGCTGCTGAATGCGCTGTCTCGACCGGGCTGGTTCTGGTGACAGGCGAAATCACCGCTAATGCCAATATCGACTATCAAAAGCTGGTCCGTAGCGTGATTGAAGAAATCGGCTATGTCGGCGAGCATGGCGGCGGCTTCGACGCCCACTCCTGTGCCGTTCTTACAGCGATCAACAAACAGTCTCCCGATATTGCCCCAGCCGTAAACAAAGCGATGGAGCAAAGAGATGAAGGCTCGGCCGATAAAGAAGACGAAATCGGCGCCGGCGACCAGGGCATGATGTTCGGTTATGCCTGCGACGAAACGCCCGAATTGATGCCGCTGCCAATTTCAGTTGCCCACCGCATTGCTCGCCGCCTCTCGGAAGTGCGTCACAAAGGCACATTGCCTTATTTGAGGCCGGACGGCAAAACGCAAGTCACCGTCGAATACGATGGCGACAAGCCAGTTCGCATCGACTCAATTGTTATTTCCACACAGCACGACCCTGAAATTGACGGTGTTTCGGACAATGAAGGATTGCAAAAGCGTATTGCCACGGACTTGAAAGCCTACGTAATACAGCCGGTATTCCAGGATCTGGCCATCAAACCGGATGATGAAACACGCTATCTGATCAATCCTTCCGGTCGCTTCGTGATCGGCGGACCGCATGGCGACGCCGGTTTGACCGGGCGCAAAATTATCGTCGACACCTATGGCGGCTATGCACGCCATGGCGGCGGCGCATTCTCCGGCAAAGATCCAACCAAGGTTGACCGCTCGGCAGCTTATGCCACGCGCTGGGTGGCGAAAAACATCGTCGGCGCCGGCATTGCCTCGCGCTGCGAAGTGCAGATTGCTTATGCAATCGGCGTCGCCCGCCCCGTCTCCGTGCATGTAACCACGCACGGCACCGGCAAAATCGCCGACGAGAAAATCACCGAAATCGTCAAGGAAGTATTCGACCTGCGTCCAGCCGCCATTATCCGCGCACTGAGACTGAATCAAATGCCGAAAGAGCACGGTGGTCACTTCTTCCAAAAGACAGCCGCCTATGGTCACTTCGGCAGAACCGACATCGATGTTCCGTGGGAAAGACTTGATAAGGTCGAAGAGCTAAAAAAGCACTTGCCAAAGGCAGTGGGCGCTAAATAAAGAGTAGCGGGCCGAAATCAAGTATTTAGAAATCTAGCCGTCTCTCTTTTGAGACGGCTAATACAACTTGGCCATCGTTATAATAAACACGTATCTGATACTGTCTTCAGCTACCTACTTGGCTATTCTCTAGGGTTTCCGAGCAATTGTCTTCCATTGGGAAAAATTCGAACTCCGGCTCTATTACCGTGCTGCCAGAATCGCCGGACGGTTGGACTTTGGACCTTTCTGAGGGAGAAGTTCTCTTGATCGGACGCAAACCGGGAGCCGGCGACAAACGTCGCCTGGTCTTGCCATTTCCCGAGGTGTCCGGTCAGCACGCCGAGATTCGCTGCTCAGCCGACGGCTGGACCTTGACTGACAACGGCTCCACCAATGGGACGTCACTTAATGGCGCCCGGCTGACGCCCGGCAAGGAATACGTTCTTCACGCCAACGACAAAGTAAAAATTGCTCAGTACGAACTTCTGGTCAGTCCTCCTTTCAACGCTCAAAGAGAAATTGACGAAGACAGAGACGAGCAAGATAAAACTCAGTTTCGTATTCATTTGATCAACGCCACCATCCTGGTCGGTGACATCGTCGATTTCAGCGGACTCATGGAAACCTACGCTTCCGAGCCGGATCTAGTTATGCGCGCTCAGAAAATGGTTTTTGATGCGCTCAACGAAGAAATTCACAGGCATTACGGCCAGCTCGAGAAGATCGCCGGCGATGCCATTATGGCTTACTGGAGCGGCGACGATTCCAAGGAAGGGGCAGCCCTTCAGGCCTATCAAGCCTGTCTCACCGCTTTGCAAATGCGCACAACCACCCTTCGTCTGGCCAAAGACCAGAATTTCTGGCCATTCAAGAAACATCCTCTGGTCATCGATGTCGCTCTGGCAACCGGACCTGTCGCGGCCGGCACACTGGGATCATCGGGAGCCGGGCAGGCGATCACTGGCGACACGGCCAACATCGTATTTCGCCTGGAAAAACTGATCACCAGCGATCATGCCGGCGAAATTTGGGTGGACGGTGTCACCCACGATTTAGCCCGCGAGCGTTTCGATTTTAAGTATGTCAATCAATTCTCAGTCAAAGGCAGACAAAAGCCGGTTGAAGTCTACCAGCTGATCAGCGCGGTCTAAGTCGTGCCGGAAAGTCTCGGACTGGAAAAAGCAGTAGGAAGGCTGCTTGTCGGCCGTCTACCTGGAAAGGCTTTGGACGCAGAGTTTCAGGCGCTGCTCGATGTAGGCACCGCCGGCGGTATCTGCATATTCAAAGACAATGTTGATAGCCTGAAACAGTTGTCGGCATTAGTCACGGATATTGCCAACTCTTCGCCTTTCAATGCAATCATCTGTGTCGACCAGGAAGGCGGTGCAGTGCAGCGATTCGACGATGTTCTCACCCCCTTGCCCTCACTGATGGCATTGGCTGCAACCGACAACGAAAAGCACGCAGAAACTGCAGCAGTAGTAAACGGAAAACAGTTGCGCGCACTTGGTGTCAATTGCGTTCTTTCTCCTGTCATTGATGTGGCAAG
>CAZHEZ010000175.1:0-1430 GCA_964531315.1 uncultured Candidatus Obscuribacterales bacterium
TCGAGACGCACTGCTACTAGTTTAATTGAACCCAGAAATAAGTGTTAATAGCGTCTAAAACAGGATCAAAATCCACTAATTTGTTACCAGCTGAAGGCATGGTAGACTGTCGAGCCGGTCCGCTTGACTAATGGTATTCAGGAGCAAATGCTCGCCGACACCCAGGCTCGCGGACACCGAGCCAAACTCGAGACTGTACCTCAGTCGTCTCAAGTCATCCAAGGAGAACGGAATTGCTTAAAGTCAATCGCGCACTGCCGGTGATAATGAGCGCGCTTATCGTCCTTTCTACTCAACCAGCGGTTCTGGCAGGAGATGGGCTCAATTTCAAGATCTACAGTCCGGAGGCATCCACGGCTCCGGCGGAAGAAGACGCGTCTGAAGCAAAAACAGAAGCTAAGCCCGAAGCAAAGTCAGAAGCAAAATCTGCAGCAGAGGCTGATGTCGCTGGACTGAAAGAAGAGACACCGACAGAAGGCAAGATTGTCGAGGAAGCTCCAAAAGCAGTGCCGGAGACAGAAGCGGCTAAAGAAGCGGCTACAGAATCGCCAGCAGAGACATCGGCAAAACCGTCAGCAGCAACAGCGGACGAAGCGGCGACGACATCCAGCGAATCCACTTCAGCAGGAAGCTCGGCCAGCCAACCAATCGACAGTTTGATCGATCCGGAAGTCAAAAAAGAGGCGGCGGGCTCCTCGTCTGGGGAGAAAACGACTGAAAAGAAACTCTTGCAGGGTTTTGTGCGCGTCGTTCCTCAGGGCACAAAAATTCCAATAATTATGGACACTGCAGTTGATTCTGATACCAGTCAGGAAGGAGATGAATTTGCCGCCCGGACGTCCGAAGATTTGAATATCGATGGTCAGGTTACCGTGCCTGCCGGTTCCATTATCAAAGGTCGTATCGCCAGAATTACTTTGCCTCGCGCTCTCAATCGCTCCGGTCACGTAGCTCTCAAGTTCGACACAGTGACAACGCCTGACAACAAGCAAATTCCGCTAGTCGCCAATCTGGTGGCTCGTGGTGGTGTCGTTCACGCCAAGCGCGGTCTCAAGGACGTGGCCATCGATACGGCAGCAGCGACTTTGCCCGCGGCAATCGGTCTAGGCATTGGACTGGTGGCTGGTAACGCCAACTCCTCCAATTCCAATACCAAAAGCAACAGCAATTCGTCCAAAATCGGACCAGCCGGCGGCGCCATGATTGGTGCCGGCATCGGTGTAGCAATTGGGGTGGCCATCTTATTGTCCAAGAAAGGCAAACGCGTCGATGTGCGTCCTGGTGATGAACTGAAGATCGAGCTTGCCGAAAAGTTGGAAATGCCGTCGATGTAGTTGCCAATTTCCTTTCCAAGGCAGTTCACCAGTCTGGCTGAGCCGATCACCGGTTCTTTGCTGAGGATTTTCGCTCCGGTCCTTTGACTAGTTCTC
>CAZHEZ010000175.1:1530-17352 GCA_964531315.1 uncultured Candidatus Obscuribacterales bacterium
TCCAGTCCTCTGACTAGTTCTCTCCAGTCCTCTGACTAGTTCTCTCCAGTCCTCTGACTAGTTCTCTCCAGTCCTCTAACTAGGATTCTCTCCGGCCGTTGGTGCGCGGCACTTTATCGAATTTCGAATCTACCCAATCAAGCCAATCTGCAGCAATTGTTCGGGTCTGCTGCCTAGAACCGTCTGATATTACTGCCGATATATTCAGCAGTTGATCGCCGACTCTCAGGGTTTACCCTGATCTTTGCTCAGTAAAAGTACTTTGAACGGTTCCGCAAAAACCGGCCAGCAAGTCATGACAATCTCTGCCAAACTGAATGAGGGGGATAGGATTGATTATTCCCTACCGCGATCGTGGAAAGAAATTAGAGCTTACTGCTTACGAACAAACCAAGACCGCCGAGATTAAGGCCGGGTGGGCCGCTGTGTTATACTTAACCAGCTATTAGAAAGCCCGAATGCCCAATTGACTGTACCTTTTAGAAGTCAGATCGGGGCACCACTCAAAAACCTTACTAGTTTGGCGAAACTGCTTGGAAAGCCGGGAGATTTGAGGAACGTTTTACCTCAAAAAGCATCTTTAAACTTCAAGCCCAATACCACCAGGCGAATCACACCGAATGACAAGCTCAGCAAGACAGAACAATCAGCGTGACCCCAATATGGCGGTCATTCTCTCAGTCCTCCCCGGATTAGGCCAGCTATACAACGGAGAGACGCGTAAAGGGCTTCTGTTCCTAGGCGTCACCGGCATCAACTTTATTGTTTTCTTGTTGATGATTTGCATGGACCAATTTCTCAGAGGTCTGGTCTCCTTCGGGCAATCCTTTCATATGAAGCCAAATCGAGAGCTGATTGCATCGCTCTCGCAGGGACATATCGGATCGCCGGCTTCAATGGTGATCATGGGACTCTTTCTTGCCTATTTCGCATATGCAGCCCGTGATGCATATGACCGAGCAAGAGTAATCCAGCGCAAACAGATATATCCGGAATACGTCATCGAATTGCCGGAAGCCACCAGCGGATCTTACATTTTCCATTTTTCCTGCATCGTTGCCTGCTTTATTCTCGCTTTCTTCTTTTTGATTCCACCGCCGCCCAGAACGCAGGTGACGGACATTGAATTTGTGCAGAATCAGCCGCCTGTGCAAAAGAAGATCATTGCCAAAAGACGCGCCCAGCATAATTCCGAAAATGCTGGAAAGCATGAGCCTAAGAAAGAAGTGACCGCTCCGTCGCCGGCGCCTAAAGCGCCGAGCCAACCGGCACCGGCACCGCGTCCGACTCCGCAAGCGCATCCGACCCCTCATCCTCCCACACCGACGCCGACTCCGACGCCGGCGCCCAGACCGACTCCTACTCCGACCCCCAGTCCCAGACCGTCGCCGTCACCGCGGCCGACGCCGAGTCCGAGCCCGAGTCCGTCGCCGTCTCCTTCACCGAGACCGTCGCCAACTCCGTCTCCTTCGCCTTCACCAAGTCCCGCCCCTATGGCCAGACCGATGGCGTTGCCCAATCCATTTTCACATCCTTCGGCAAGCAACTCGCCAAACCCATCACCTTCTCCATCTCCGATGAGTTTCGGTAAGAGCGGCTCACCAACATTCTCCGCATCGCCTAGAGTCGGCTCCGGCTCTGGTTCTTCATCGGCACTGAGTCCCGGTATCGCGCCAGTTTCTGCCTCCGGCAGTGGCGGTGGTAGCGGCGTCACGACTCCAGTTCCAATCGCCGGTGGTGGCGGATCACCTAATCGTGGCGGCGGCTCCGGTCCTTCGGCAGCGCCTGCTCCAACCCGGGCTCGTTCCGGTGGTGGCGGCGGCGGTGGCGGCGGCGGACCAGCCATCGCGGTGGCACCTTCAGTGCCCAGACCTGCCGGCGGCGGCGGTGGAGAAGGCCAAAAGGGCAATCCCGACGCCAATAACAATCCCAACGGCAGACCGTCGGTAGCAGCACAAGCCGATGTGGACTTCGGACCATATATGGCAGACCTACAAAGACGTATCAAGCGTGCCTGGTTCCCACCGAAAGGTAACGAATCAAAACGCGTCGTAGTTGTTTTCAAGGTACACAGAGGAGGAGAGTTGTCCCATCTCAGATTGGACCACTCATCCGGTGTAGCAATCGCTGACCAGGCGGCTCTCAAAGCCGTTGAGAATGCTGCTCCGTTCAGACCACTGCCTGCGGGCGCTCCGGACGATGTTGATATTCAATTTACGTTTGACTACAACGTCTTTTCCGGTGGAGGACGTGGCGTGTTCCGCCAGTTCTGATATATTCATCAAAGCCAATCGCATCTAATTGGAGAGGAAATGGAAAGCAAATTTTTTACGTATTTCTTGGATTTTATGATCCACGACTGGTTCGCATCCATTCCGATTACGGTCTGCTCGGTCTTGACAGTCGCGGTTACCGTTGAGCGGTATCTTTACTACCAAAAGAACCGTCGCGATGTGACCTCATTCATTCATCAATTGCAACGCGAGCTGGAAAGCGGCCAGTTGCAGAAAGCACAAGCTACATGCAGCCGCCTGGGCGGTGTGGTTGGCGAAGTCGCCGAAGAAGGCGTCCGTCTAATGGCGGAACAGAAAGAAGACTTCTCCAAGGCTTTTGATATTACTGTCAGTCTTGTCACACGAAAATTGGAAAAACACCTGGCTATCCTCGGCACCATCGGCGCCACCTGTCCATTCCTTGGACTGTTCGGAACCGTGGTCGGCGTTATCTTTACGCTGGATCAATTGGGTGCTGCAGGCGGCGGAACACCCGTCGTTGTCGTCGGTGTAGCCAAAGCGCTTATCGCCACCGGATACGGTCTGATCGTCGCCATTCTAGCGGTCGTGTTCAACAACACGTACACCAACACCGTTAAGAGATTCAACGATGACTTCTCTTTGCTGAAGCTCCTCTTCCTGAGCTTCGTAGCTACTGAAGAAGCCAGCCAACAAGCTCAAGCGCGCTAAGTCTCCTTTTGGAAGTTTGACTCTAAAGGGGTGATGCACTTATGTCGATGGGCGCCGCAGGCGAGAATTTCGAAGAGATCAACGTAACGCCGTTGACTGACGTATTTCTTGTGCTGCTCGTAATCATGATCTTGATCGCTCCCCTTATCGATAAGTCGGAGTTGAAGATCAAGCCGCCAGAAACTCAAAACGCCAAAAAGGACGATGAGAGCAAGGGCATCTTTATTGATGTGGACGAAACCGGACAGATTGCCATCAATGGTCGCTTCGTGCCCAGCAATGAGCCGCAAGTGATCAAAGAAAAAATTGAAGAGCAGCTTAAAAAGCTGGGCAAAAAGGACGTCGCCTGCACTGTCAATGCTGATGCTGAGTCCAAACAGAAAGATATTGTCGCGATCATGCAAGCCGCAGCGGAGGCTGGCATTAAGCGGATGCGCGTAGCCACCCAACAGGCAGGTTCTTATTAGCGGATCTGCAGGTGGAAAGCCCGGCAAGAAATCGTCGGGCGAAAGTATGCGCAGCCAAAGACAAATATATCTTTTGCTTGGATTGATTGGCCATCCGGTCTCTCATTCGCTGTCTCCGGCGATGCATCTAGCTGCCATGAAATATGTCGGACGCGATGGTGATTATCGCCTGATAGATGTTGTAGAAGATGAGCTCGATGCGAAGCTCTCTGCCATGCATCGAGAAGGCTATCTTGGCTTCAACGTGACAATCCCACACAAGCGGGCTGTCTACGCGCGCTGCATCGGCAAAAGTGAAGAAGCCATGCGCACTCGCGCTGTCAATTCAGTAAAGATACATCCGGACGGCAAGATGATCGGACACAACACCGATTTGCCCGCCTTTAAGCAAGCATTGGAGAGCAATTTCGGAGATCATATCGGAGATCATATCGGAGATCATATCGGAGATCATTTCGGAAATCCTGTCGGCACACTAAATCGGCGCAGAGCTTTGATTTTGGGCGCCGGTGGAGCGGCAAGGTCGGCAGTGGCGGCACTGGCAGAGATGGATTTTCAGGATATAAAACTGCTTGTGCGCGAACCTGAAAAGCACACATTGGGCGATTTCTTTTACGGCGACAAGCTTCTTGCCGGCGAAACAATCAAGTTGGTTCGCAGCCAGGACGTCGTCAAAGTAGAATTTGATCCGCCTGAGCTGATTATCAATTGCACTCCGCTCGGACAAACCTCAAACGAGCTTCCGGAGTGGGTTGACGCTGTATTCAAACGGGCCGGTGAGAGGGCGTTTTTCTTCGATATGGTCTATTCGAAAAACGAATTGCCGACGCCTATGATTGAAGCCGCTAAACAACACGGTCTAACTTGCGTGGATGGGCTTGAGATGCTGGCTCGCCAGGCTGCGCTTGCCTTTGAATTTTGGACCGACAAAAGCGTGCCACCAGATGTGATGCTGGGCGCTTTAAAGGAATCTACAGCGATTTCGTAGAATATTGTCGCTTCGGAATGCGCAGATGACAGGTCCAGTCATGGCTCTTAGACTTTTCCAGCCAGCTGTCCGATTCAGCAGTCTAGTCTTGCTATGAAACTTTGAAAAGTTTCATAGCAAGTTCAATATTCAACAAAAGGCACCTGTTAGGCTTTGAGCTGGTTGTATTTTTTCGTTCACCACGCTCATCGCCGGAAACGCCCGTTTTTGCGTGCTCATGAATCACAAATTTGCTATGAAAAATTTGAAAAATCATAGCAAGGACAAGGTGAGCAAAACCAACCCATAGAGAGAAAGTCAGAATTTTGCAGCCCATTTTTGAACTTTTTACTTACAAAATTCGTCCTTAAGACAGTTGGATACCAAGCAATCCGAATTCTTTGAAAGGGAGGGTATATGACCACAACTGCATTTATTCGCAAACATATAAATCGATATAGTGATGGAAAAATATTCATGACCAGCGAATTGTTGGATTACGGATCGCGGTCTGCGGTCGATTTTGCATTACAGAAATTAGCCGCAAATCGAAGAATCATCCGCCTTTCTCGCGGGATGTTTATGCGGGGAGATGAGACGACGCCGCTTCCGTCAACGCTCGAAGTCGCATGCGCAAAAGCAAATGCTTGCGGAATGAGAATCATTTTTTGCGGTGACGAAAATCTTACGGACGCTACTTCTGGCTCATCAAAAGGTCAAGCCAATACCCAATCATTCTGGGTTGATGGTGCTCCGCGGTCCTTTCAGTATGGAGCGATCAGAATTGTCCTGAAACCAATCCGAGCAAGAAAGAGGCTATAGCAACAAAAGAAAGGCCCATAACACTGAAATTACATCAACGCCTGTCCATCAAAAAAGATCGGGACCAATTGCATTGCCAGTCCCAGCTCGCCTTCTATAGCCAGTACGCCGGAGAGAGCCGCTGTCATGGCTGACATGGTGCCGTCGAGAATCTGTTTCAAATCATCTGAATTCACCGATATCACGCAATCGGCTTTGCCATTGGGATCGGAGTCATGGCTCACATCTTCGAATTCGACCGCCCCGTCATTTATCTTGGTCAGTACCATCGAGCCATCTTGACCGCGAACGGCAAATAGATAAGTAGCGGTCACGTTGCGCGCAGCTTCTGGTTTAAAGCGCTTCTGCAATTCTTGAATGGTGTTAATGCCTGGCACTGACTGAAATCCTATGGTGTGGAGATGAGGGCAACAATTTGCTTTTGTCTGTGGACAGGGCAAATTAGCTTAGCGATCAATTGCCGCCGGAAAGGGCTGCCCGGAGATCGGCGAAAAGCCGCTATTCGGGCTGATTATAGCGCACGGGCTGATCCATATCGTTCTTGCTCCTTTCTATGATTTTGTTTATCGACGCGCCCGAGCACGTAGGTCTCTGGCTTGAACCTATAATGTGTAACCCGCTTTCAGTAATCAGTAAAAGAATTGGCAATCTTGAGGACCGGCGCATGACAAACAGCGGTTTTGACGGCAAAAAGCGCTCTATGTCGAGCGTTAATAAGGTTCTCAATTCGATCGTTTCCTCCCTGAAGCTGGACAAGCGCCTCAAAGAACACACTTTGATGAATCTCTGGCCGACCATAGTGGGCGAGCCGTTTGCTTCCAAATCGCGACCTCTTTTCATCGATCATGAAGGCAATTTGGTCATCGCCGTAAGTGAAGCGGCAGTCGGTCAAGAATTGAGCTTGATGCGCTCATCACTCGTCAAGAGGCTGAGGGTAGCCGGAAATGGTCTGGGCGTCGAAGTTCGCGGCATTCGCTTCGATATGAAGCATTTCCACAGAAAAGAAGATTCGGCAGCTGACCAGGCACAGAAGGAAGCCTCTCGACAGAGGCAAAGCGGTCCTACACCCAGTCAGACTGAACTAGCCGCCATAATCCTTACTGAAGAAGAGCAAGCCGATGTGAAGGCGCTGAAAGCACGCTTGACCGCAGCTGACGGCGACAATCCGCAAATCCACGATCGCATTGTCGCCTTATATGAAAAGGAACTAAGGGCGCGCCAATGGATGGAGGCCAATGTTTCCACTCGTTGCCAGTCGTGCCGCGAACCAAGCTCGATGCTGTTCGGCCCGCAGGCTTTGTGCTCGATGTGCTTTTTTGAAGCGCAAGTGCGCCCTGCCCAAAGTGAAAATGCGCTTAAGCATTAGGACCTCGAAGATTGGAGTCTTCAAAAGTTTCCTTCTGACTACTGTGTTATCATTGCCCGGCACATAAATCCGGCATTTTTCATCGAAAAATATCAGGAAAAATATCAGGAAAAAAATCCGGATATCATCCGGAGAATATCCGAAAGAATATCCTGAAGAATGTCCGGAATGCACAAGAAATATGCAATCGATGTTCATTAATCGAACACCCGACCATACGACGCATAGAGCCCTTATTTCCGCCGAGAAGAGAGACCCTTAAGCAGTGATTCGCCTACAAAATGTCACTAAAGACTATGGCGGCAGGCCGGCGCTGGTCAATATCAATTTGCACATTGCTCTGGGCGAGTTCGCTTTCCTGGTCGGACCTTCGGGAGCTGGCAAATCCACTCTCATGCGTTTGCTTTATCGCGAAGAAACACCGACTTCCGGCAACGTTTTTGTCGGCGGCGTCAATCTCAACCGCCTGCACAAAAGACAAGTGCCTTTGCTGCGCCGCCGGTTAGGAACGATCTTTCAGGACTATAAACTGCTTTCGCGCCAAACTGTCTTCAACAATGTTGCCTACATTTTGCGCGCCCTGGGAGTGGACGAAAAAGAAGTGGAAAAACGCGTGCAAAGCGCACTTTCTGTCGTCAGCCTGGAACACAAAGCCGATGCCTACCCGGACGAACTGTCCGGTGGTGAGCAGCAGAGAGTCGGCATCGCCCGCGCGATTGTTAACGGTCCGCCCGTTCTGCTTGCTGACGAACCAACCGGAAACCTCGACCCGGCAACATCTCTGGAAATCGTACAACTGCTCGAACGGATCGCGGAACGCGGCACGACCGTCTTTATTTCTACTCACGATACGACCATCGTTAACGCTCTACGTAGGCGCGTTATCTATCTCAAGGGTGGAGAGGTCGTCTCCGATGTCGACAGTGGCGTCTACGAATTGGAGTCTAATCTGAACGTATGAGGCAATTGCGAATATTCTTCAGAGTTATCATTGAAACCAGCATCGGTGTCAAACGATCCGGTTGGTCCAATTGGTTGGTCGTCAGCATTCTGGCCATCGCTCTCACCATATTCGGTGGCATTCTCCAGGTGACGATGACAATGAAAAATGTCGTCACGGCCTGGGGTTCGCAACTAGAGATATCAGCTTACTTGAAAGATGGTTTCCAACCAAAGAGAGTGGCACGCGAGATCAGCCAGATTCCCGAGGTGCAACTGGTAGAAATTGTCACTAAAGATGTGGCCTGGGACGAGATGAAGTCTACCTTCAAGGTGGCTTCGCTGGCCAACCCGCTTCCCAACACGCTGCACATCCGCGCCAGTAATCCGGAGTCTGTAGAAGCAGTCGCCGGCAAAATCAAATTGCTGGGCGCCGTGGAAAACATTCGCTATCCGCTCAAAGTGGCGCGCAAAATAAATGAATTCCGCCATTTTATAGAGATTGCCGGATTCGTCATCACAGGGGCACTTTCGGCTGCCACTCTGACAGTGATCGGCAACACAATTCACTTGCTCATCGAATCTCGACAAAAAGAAATTGAAATCCTCAGTTTAATGGGCGTCAGTCCTTTCTACATCAAAGGTCCCTTCGTCTTGCAGGGCGCCGCCTATGGAGCGGGCTCCGCACTTGTGGCCATCCTGGTTTTGGCAGCAGTGCATGCTTATCTGGATCCGTATATTACCGATCAGCTTGTCAGCCTGGCACCATTTTTAGCGAAAAATCTTGAATACGGAATGTGGCAAACATTCAGCGTCATGCTCGCTCTCGGCATCCTTGTGGGCGCCGGCGGCTCAGCCTGGACGTCCGGACGCTACATCAAGATCTAGATGTTAAACGCCAGTTTTATTTTCCAAAACGCTGAGCAGATAGAACTGAGTTGCCGCCCTTGAATGTTTTTGCCAATTCATCGGCAACAAATTGCGAGCTGTCGATTCCGCTTCCGCCTACGCCGCGGATTCCATAGACTTGAGGCAATTCCGCGTGTCTGGCAATAATTGGCATACCATCTTTGCTTTCCTCAATCAGCCCGGTCCACTGATGCAGCATCTTGCTACCTGGAAAGAGTGTCTGCAATTGCTCATCCAGTTCGGCAGTTGTGCGCGCGGCGGCGGCTTCGGGCAGCATCTTATCGGCTCCTCCGAACAGCATCAGGTGTTTGCCTTCCGTATTGGCAATCGCTAAAGAATCAGCTGGTTTTCTGAAATAGTTGTAGGCGCCCTCAGAGTCTCGATTGCGAATTACGCCTGAGGCATTGCGCACGGCTCCGTCTGTATCAAAGGCATTGCCTAGCAGTTTTACCGGTCCTTTTGTCTCGGCGATTCCGGCAAAACACTGAGCGCCCTCCACGCAATGATCCAGGTTGCGGAACAAGTTGCCGCCGGTGCCGGTGGCGAAGACGACCCGATTGGCTTCAATTCGTCCGCCATCTGCAGTCAAAGCCGTAATGGGACCACCCGCTTTTCCAGCCGTAAAGCCAATCACAGGCGTGTTTTCAAAAATAGCATGACCGGCATTGATGCCCATCTGCTTTGTGTACTTAAGTGGATTCATTTGTCCTTCGCCACGGAAGGTCATCACCGCCTCGGCCGGTTCAAAAATCTGATGCGCTTTGGCACCCACGACAATTCTTATTCCCGTGTCGAAGCGAGAAACAGCCTTATGTTCCGCCGTCATCCATTCATCGACCGCATCCAGGTTGTAACTCAATTGGTGAGAATCAGAAGGTTTGAAGTCGACCTTTTCTCCAAGGCTGGCTGCACGGCGCATCACAGTTTGGTGCGCGTTCACCATTCCTTTGGCAAATCTCTCTACTGTTTTGCCTCCATAAGTTTCACCCAGCTCTACAAAGGAGGGATCGCCGGCACGAGTAATCATGCCGCCGGCAAACTGACTGGTTCTCTCGCCAATGAGACCGGCATCAACAAGGATTGTGGCAATGCCGCTCGATGCTAGTTTGTCGGCTACGGTCAATCCGGTCATACCGCCGCCAATTACAAGTGTGTCGGTCTTGCGGGTATCATGCAATTGTGGAAAGGAGGCCAGATCCGGTTTTGCATATCCACTCAGGCTGTTTCCTTCAAACTCTCTGGCTCTGACGATTTCAGGATCAATAGACGAATGAATCTTGATCAATCCGTCGTTGGGACCAACATGAGCAGCTGCTCTTAGTTCTGAGGAGATCACTTGCGCCCCCGGGGCTTCGCTCACACTCAATAAATTGACGCCGTGAGAGACTGCACTGTCAGCCAGCTTTGGAGCCTTACCGGAGACTGCTTCAACGGCTTCAGCCGACAATCTGGCTAAGGCGGGAGCTTCTTCGACTGCAAGAGCGGCGATTTTTTCTAGCATCTGTTTGTACCTGTAAAAACGGGATTGAGGATGCGCCCATGCTAAATTTCGCCGTGTGACATTTGTTAGTCAGGAAATGCGGAAAACCGCCCCCTCAGTCAGGCTGGTCGTCTGGCTCAAGAAAAAAGGAGGCGGACTGAGCCACCTCCTTTCCTGTATTTGTGAGCTTTTCTTCCGCTTATTTATTGGCGGTTTCGAGCAATGTCACTTTGGTCATCTTGTCGCCTTTGCGCAGTTGGCTGACCACTTGCAGTCCGTCGATGACTTTGCCGAAAACAGCATAGTTCATGTCCAGGAAAGAAGCCGGTGCCAGCGTGATGTAGAACTGGCAGCTGGCTGAATTAGGATCGTTGGCTCTGGCCATCGCCACCATGCCGGCTTGATCGTGCTTCAAGCTGGGCTTCACTTCCAAAGGAATGCGATGTTCTTGCTTGGTAGCAGGATCGATATAACCGCCGGTGCCATCACCCTTGGGGTCGCCACCTTGAATTACGAATCCGGGTTCGTATCTGTGAAAGGTAAGGCCATTGTAGAAGCCTTTGGATACCAGGTTTTGGAAATTACTTGCGGTGGTTGGGACTTCGTTGGTGAACAATTGGATCTTGATGGTGCCTTTTGTGGTTTCCATCACAACTACTGGTTCGTTAGACATTTTTCCCTTCTTGCCAGCGGCAGGCTTAGGTTCAATCGCATTAGCTTCGCTCGTAAAACAGATGCTGGTCGAAAGAAAAAGCATTACTGCCACCAGGGACAATACCACTCTCGTAAGACCATTATCTTGGCGGCCATTAAATGTAAGCATCCGCTTGGCAACTCCTGATTACTATGAAACGCTAGAGATTCTAGCGCAGTTAGCCGGAAATCCGGCTTTTTCTCAGGTTTCTCATAGAATCGTCTTAAAAACGGCAATAAATTCTCGAAAACCAGCCGCATCCTCTTAATCTTGATTGGCTGGAATCACTTTTTTGAGGGGTGTATCCACAGGCACAGTCAATACTGCCGATGGAAGATTGGGCGGCATATAGGAAATCGGCACCCGAATTGCCTCTACGCGCGGCAAGGACGCAGCATCAAAGCCCAGCCAGCCCTGGGTTTCATCACCAGGCATCAAGACACGCTTGCCGAAATTCTCCACCTCAATCTCGTGACGAGTTCCGTCACGCCCCAGTGCGACGGTCAGATCACGCTTTCTGTTTTGTCCCGGCGTTATGAATTCGTAAAACATATCGCCGGCCAAACCGGCTGAGGCTACTGAAACGCCTACAACCGCCAACTTTCCAGTCGTTGACAAAGTAGACTGAGCATCATGTTCCAATTCTTTGGCGCCGCATGGTCTGTAAGTCTGCCCATTGACGGTCACTTCGGCAAGATTGGCGTCGACGACGACAACTTGATCGCTGATGTTCTTAATATTGAGTTCAATGAAATGAACGGAGCGGTCGCTGTGATGAGTCAAAGGAGTGGTAGCCAGCAAGCGAGCCTGCCCGGTTACCGATGACGCCTGGGCAACGCCGCGCAAGAGCGGACGCCCATCCGTTGAATGCAAGGTACCAGTATCGGTGTGCGGCGGAAAGGCTTGCTCAAGCCTATCGTTTGTCTGCACATGGGGCGGCACAGCGGCAGGTTTCGTATCAATATTAATCGGCGGCTTCAGCTCGACATTATCTGTCTGCCCCAGTCCAGGACTTGCCGATAGAGCGGTCAGCGCAATAAATAGTAAAAGCCCAAAGACCGTTTGAAGAGGATTCCGCATCACTTCAACCTTAACCCAGACAACTTTGCCAATTGGTCCGGGTTCTGGCTTCATCTGCCTCTTCGTCCGACCAATTGATAGGTTACTTTAGCGCGCACCTGGCCTTGTTTGGAGATCGAGACGCGCTCCAAACCATTAAATTGCGCACCACCCGGCACAAGGCTCATGACGATGGCCTCACCGGCGACAGTGTTCTTAATGGGATGTTGATATCGGATGAAAGCGGTATTGCCTTCCACCTTATCGACTACCAATTGAGTTGATACACCCTGGTCGTTACTCATGCTGTAGCCGGAATTAGGATCGCCGCCGATATTCCAGACGTTGCTGGTATTGGGTGCAAAGACAGCCTCTGCGCCAGCTTGAAACTCAGGCAGAGCTTCCACTTTGGTGCGCTGGCCCTGAACATTCCAGGCCCCCAAAAAACTGGCCGGTAAAACCACTCGTTGAGCCTGCAGCTGGATCGGTGGTCGATGCTGCTGGGGCGGCATCGGCTGATTTTCCTGAATGCTGGCATTCATGGGGCGGCGCGGCGGCGCTTGCTCTTTCTGAACCCCGGCATTCATGCGCGGCGCAGTCGGAATCGCCTGCGGAGTGGGGTATTGCGGATAACCTTGACTGCCGTCGTCATTGAATTGCTTCTGTTCGGCCCCCAGCTTGAAGGGCTCATTGGCAAAGGCTGACGGTAGGGCGGCAAAATTGACCAGAGCCACCGTGCCTATTGCAAAAGCAGACAGGCTCCTGCGCAAAAAATACCTGCTCGACATTTACAGCCTCCTTACGGAAGAACCACACTGAAGACCTATTCTTGCAACTGGTCAGTTAGGTTTCTTAAATACGATTTATAAAGCAGATTTTATACTATAAAGCTCTCGAGCACAAAAGCTTTTTTAGCGAGTCTTGGTTGCCTGGGCTGTGCGAGCCGGTTTGGAAGCCGCCGCTAGCGGTTGAGCCTTGGCGGCCGCCGACTGGGGTCGCAATTGGGGCGGCTGTGGAGCGGTTGCCACTGGCTTTTCAGTACTTTTATCGGCCGGTTGATAGCCGGCAGCGCCGGCTTGTTCAGCAAAACCTATTTCTTTGAGCTTCTCATAGGCGGCTTGACCGATAAGCGATTTCGGCTCGGCCACAACAATATCGACAAGCGGGCTCAAAGCCTCAGGCAAACGATTTTGCTTGATGAAAAGTTCGGCCTTGAGCAAACCGGCTTCATGCTTGAGAGAGGAGAATTTGACCGCAGACTGGCGCTCTTGAGCGGCTGCCGCCTTCATCGAGTCGTTTTTTGCCAGAGCCAGACTGAGCTTCCAATGGGCATCAGCCATATCGGAAAGCCACTCGCAAAGTTGAAAGACACTCTCCTGAACATCCTGAGGTCTGCTTACAACAAGCAAATTGCGCAATTCGGCAATGCGAACTTTAGCATCGTCGACATTGAGCGGCAGCTTGCTATAAGCACTCTTAACCGCCGCGGCCGCCTTTGCCTGTGGGGCGCCGTAGTTATTGCCGGCGCCTGAATTGGGACCGGGGCTGGCGCCTCCCACATAGGAATTGTTCGCTGCTGCACCCGGCACAGGAGCCTGCGCGTAACCTGAGGAAGCTGAATAATTGGCACCTGGCGAATAGCTGTTTTGCCCGGCCGCATAATTGTTCTGACCAGGCACCGGCGATCCCTGGGCCAGAGAGGCTAAAGGCACTGTGGAAAGGGCCGCCAATGCCAAGGCAATCGAGCCCATTTTAAACACCATCGTTGTGCCTCCACTCCTAGTGCCACGTTACTGCGTTGAATTTTATCAGCTCAGCCAATTTCCCAGGACCAAAATATCTAAGTGGGCAGAGCGACTGCAAGTTGAGAATGTTAGGATGAAAAAGTCAAAAGGTTAGTATAAAGTCTAGAATGAAGACTTGAGCAAGACCTGGTTCTCACCGCGCACGTTTCACAATGAGACGTACGACGTGCAGTAAAGACGTCTTATCACCGGAGTAAATTTTGTTCCGCCTGACAGCCAAATCGAAGCGCGTCACTGCATTTCTAATTGCGCTCGTTTACGCACAGTCATTTACGGTCTCAGCCCGCTCTCAAGAAGAGCCGGTCAATCTAGTGCAATCTGATCCCTCTTCAGCCAATACTATTGTCAAAGACGACAATTTCCTCGACCCAAGAGGCAGCGAATACATCGGCAAGTGGCTCAAGGCCGGGCAATTCATGCCTCTGTCCGAGCTCAAACCCGGTATGCAAGGTTATGGACTGACAGTCTTTCAAGGCAATAAAATAGAGCGCTTCGAAGTAACGGTTATTGGCGTAGTCAAAAAGGTATTGAGCGGCCGTGACGCCGTCATGGTCCGCCTTTCCGGACCTTCTATGGGCAAAAATACCGTCATCCGGGGCATGTCCGGCAGCCCCGTTTATATAAACGGCAAACTGGTCGGTGCGGTTTCCTACGGCTTCGATTTCTCCAGAGAACCAATTGTCGGACTGACGCCAATAACCGACATGCTCGATGCCCTGACACCGGATAAACGCGCCAGTGAAGAACCCTCCAGCCGGGGGCACATCGGTTATCACACGCTTCCTTCCTTTGGTTATGAAAGTGGCGCTCCTGGCGCTCAAGGAGAAGCCTCATCCGGTTCGCAATCAGGCATAACCACCACATCCGGTGGCGGCGCCAGAATGATTCCTCTGATTGCGCCTGTCTCTCTGTCCGGTTTTTCACCGGGAGCGCAAGAATATTTGGGTGAACACTTCAAGAACTTCGGCATGTCTGTCTCCCAAGGAACAGCCGGTGCCATCGACGAATCGCTTGATGATGATTCGAATGCATCCAAGAATTTTCCCCAAGAAACCATCAAGCCCGGTGGTGCTGTCAGTGTGCTGCTTGTGACCGGGGATTTTTCCGCATCGGCAACCGGAACAGCCACCACCACATTTGGTGGTCACGTCCTGGCTTTCGGACATCCTTTCATGCAGGCTGGTCCTGTCGACTTTCCCATGGCAACAGCTTACATCCATCAGGTGTTGCCCAATTTAGCCGTTTCCTTCAAGGTGGCCTCGCCTGTAAAAGTAGTGGGCTCCATCGTCAACGACAGACCCTGGGCAATCGGCGGTGAGCTCGGGCGGCAGTCAAAAATGATCCCGGCCACATTCACGGTTACAGACCGCACCCGAGGCGTGAAAAAAACATTCCATTTGAGTGTGATTAACCACGCCGACCTCACACCAGAGCTTCTGGCCAGAACAGCCATGTCGGCCATCGACACCACCCACCAATCCACTTCACCATATGTGGTGACTGTCGACAGTAAAGTACTGACGGACAAGGTGGGCGCCATTGAGCGGCATGACAAATTTGCCGGCAATTTTTCCGTGCACGGGCCGGTCGACTCCAGCTTCAAAATGAGAGGCATGGGCGATTCAACCGGCATGTCTTTTTTGGCAGTGCTCTCGCGCATCGTCAACAATGATTTTGAAAAAGCATCTATAAAAGGTGTGAATCTCAACATCGTGCTCGATGACGGGCATGACACGGCCCGACTGGAGCGCATCTCATTAGACAAACAAAAGGTGGAGCCGGGCGAAAGCGTAACTGTCACGGCGGTCTTGCGACCCTATAACAGGCCCAGGGTGGTGCGAGAGCTGACGTTGAAAGTGCCACGCGATATTCCCGACGGCAATCTGCTTTTAGGCGTCGGACCGGGCGATCAAATCGACCAGTTGAGAAAACGCATGGGGGTTTTGGACCCGCAGCCGGAAAATCTGCAACAAGTGGCCAATCGCATTCGCGAACAAGGCCAGGGCAATGTTCTGGAGGCGGTTCTGGCCCTGCCCGAACAGTCTCTTTTCCTGGACGGGCGGCGCATTGTCTCGCCTCCGGCCAACTGGTTGAAGCTGTTTTTCTCGGATCGTTATACAAAGGGTCCGCAAATAGTCAAAGGCGAGATTCGTGCTAAAGCTGCCGAACCGTGGCTCTTGGACGGCATGCATCTGCTTGCTTTGACAGTCGAGCGTAAAGAAAAGGCGATGGCGCAGTCACCTTTCTACAATGTCAATCCGACCAATGCATATGCCTCGCAAGACGGCATTTACATGACCGATCAGGCTAGAAAGGTACTGGATACCAGCCAGACACGAAAAACAGACAGC
>CAZHEZ010000176.1:0-17206 GCA_964531315.1 uncultured Candidatus Obscuribacterales bacterium
TCGATCCAAATACCGTCAAGATCAGACCGACAAGTGATGTGGCTCCGAAATCGGATCCGAAAGGTTCAAACGGTGAGAACGCTCTCGACCTGTTCATCCACAAAGAAGCTCTGCCGGAAGCTGAGACAGTTATGGTCACGGCTGAAAATAATGACGCCGGTATGCCTACTGGTATCTTGAGAGCGGCGTTCCCTAAAGCAGGCGAAAGTCAAATTACACACTTCAGCGTCAGCTGGGGTATGGCTGAAGACAACTGGACGACGCAGGCGCTGAAGTCTACAGAAGATGCCGCAAAACGTGCCGGACTGAAGGGCACTACTGTTACGGTTGCCGCCGGCGATGATGGAGCCGGTGACGGATCAAGAACCAAGAAACAACAAGTTGATGTACCTGCCGGATTGTCCAGTGTCACTGCTGCCGGTGGCACACGAATCTGGTTGAATCCTGATGGCTCGTGGGCAAAAGAAGAAGTCTGGAGAGGCAACGGTGCCACAGGCGGCGGCCGCTCTATGAAGACTCCGCGCCCAGACTATCAAATTGGTCTGAAGATGCCGGATAACCTCAATGGATCGAAATTCGACGGCAGAGGAGAGCCTGACTTGTCGGCTGTGGCAGATCCAAGATCTGGTGTCCTCACCTATACCGACTTCGGCGTCGATGCCATTGGTGGCACCAGCGCTTCCGCTCCTGAACTGGCAGTGGCTGCCGCGATCATATCCCAGGCGACTGGCAGACCGACCGGATTCTGGAATCCTGAGCTTTATAGATTCGGCAAGGAAAAGCCTAGCGTCTTCCGCGACGTAACCGTAGGCGACAATAGCGATGGCGGCATCAAGGGTTATCCAGCCACCAAAGGTTGGGATGCTTCTACCGGATGGGGTACTCCGCATATCCAAAACTATATTGACGCGAGAAATAGTCTTTTCAATCAGACCTTGCGCGCCCGAACATTCAGTGCAATGCGTCAAGATTTTGTCAATAATCACACGCATGTTCCCTACTGGGCGGTTCCATTCCATGGCAACATAATTTCAACGAACGACAACAACTCAAACAGATAACTATTGCCTGCTATACTCCTGAATTAGGAATTGAAGCAGCGATAGAGTGACAGATAAAATCCCACTGAAAGAACCAGAACCAATGTGGCCGTCCCTGATCGCGATGGCCTCAGCCGGTGTTTTATTTGCTGCTATGCCTGTAAGCCTGTCGTTCGGGCCACCCTGGGCGGTCTTTGGTGTGGTTATTGCGTTGCTTCTGCCTGGCGAGATCTTTCACGCTGTTGGAAAACATAAATTCTGCAAAATTCTCGGTTATGTAGTTATTTCAATAGTTACGATCGCCATGATCGGATCAGTTGTTCTGCTTCTCAGGGCTATCCCAAAACATGAAGTGGATCCGGTTCGGCTTCTGCAATCAGCTACAGCTCTTTGGGTATCAAACATTCTGATTTTTGCCGTCTGGTACTGGCGTTTGGATGCCGGTGGACCGCATAAAAGGAACATGAGAGAAGAGCACAATGACGGCGCGTTTCTCTTTCCACAAATGACCATTGACGGTCTGACCGATGATCCAGATGAATTGAAAAATTGGCAGCCACATTTTGTCGATTATCTATTTCTGGCGTTCAATACAAGTACCGCTCTTTCACCCACCGACGTGCCTGTTTTGTCGAGATGGGCAAAGGGTTTGATGATGATTCAGGCGACCATCTCCCTGACTGTTGTCGGTGTATTGGCCGCTCGTGCAGTAAATATCCTCTAGTTTAAATTATCAGTTAAATCAGCCCTTGAATTGCGTCTGCGAAACTTGTGACGCCTTATTTTAAATGAGAAGTTCGCGAGTGCCTTTATCTTTCATGCGCCAGATAGCATGATCGACAATCACATGATGAAATTGCACGGTCGTGAAGATGGCTGTTACAGCCATAGCGTAATTGAAACCGAATTGTTGGAGAATGTGCGGAATGCCGATGAATAGAGCAATCCCGGAAAGGCACAGGAATCCGAAATATCTAATCGCTTTTTCTTTGAGCAGCAGCGTGGAAATTTTGTTTGCCGGCAGATCGGCTAATGCCCCCTGCTCTTTCAAATAGACGGAAGTCGTCACAGCCAGGTATTGGCTGCCGTGAAAAAATGCCGGAACGTAAATCCAGAGCGTTCCCGTCAGTTTAGATCCGCAAACAAATATAGCTACCCCGGTGATTGTAAGAATGAGCGCGGGCAGCGGAAAGGTTTCACTCAAGGCGAAATGACGATGTGCCAGACGCGCTGAAAACAGGGCAGCTGAGATTACCAGCCAAATGGAACAGGCAACAAATATCCATTCAGGCAGAGGACCCCAGAAAGGAATTTTTTGTCCGAGAAATTCTTCACCACTCCAACTGCGGAACGTCAATTGCCTGATGATGGCAAACATCATGGTCGACTGCATGAGCGAGACTAGCAGTCGCTTATCCCAATTGCTCATTCTAAAATTGCGTTTCAGGCAATAAAGCAAAACAATTCCATAGGTTTGCTTTGTGAAGTGCTGCGAAACAATGAGCAAATAAACCTTGGCCAGAATGGGCGGCAGCTCTTTGTTCGAACATGCCACCAGTGCCAGTGCCGATAGCGCTAAAGGGAGCAGGTGTTTCAGGAAGGAAAACTTCCCCTGAAAGCGTTTTTCATCATACAAACGGACCAGGCTTGCAACGGTGTGTGTTTCGCCAAGAAATATTGTCCCGAGCGCTGCCAGCGTCAACAATGTTTGGGCTTGTATGTTCGTCGAATGTTCGCCCAGGACAAAATAGTGAACCGCAAAAAGGATCCATACCAGTCCGCCGCAACAAAATAGGAGATCAATGGCCGGATTAAGTATCCAGCCAAAGGTTTTGGTCTCAGCAGTGGTGCCGACGTCAGGCTTTGATTCTGCGCTTGTAAATGCCCTGGGCGAATTCAGTGTGGCTATTGCGTTCATGAGAAAAGATTTGCATCGCGCGCAGCTGCAATAAGCCAATTGACGCATGTCGGAATGAGAAGCCCTGCTTTGACGGTCAACAAAGAAAGCCAAAACTTGACCTGTATATTGTTTTTGCGTTTCCATGGTGGATCAAACAGAAAGACCATGCTGTTCAATAAATTGGTGACAATTCCCAACCCGGTGCAGAGAAAACTGGCGCTGACTGCCAATGCTGTGAAGCAGCGTTTTAAGCCATAACGCTCTTTGAACATGCAATTGATCACGCCGAGCATTAGAAATGATCCCCAGAGCACAGTTATAATCTGGGCGCCGTTGGCAATGTTGTTAAATAGTGCTTCCAGCATGGCCAGCATGTTGACGCGGACGGTTCCGGCCGTGTTGACGCCGACAACATATGTGGCGTCGTCTCCCTGTGGTCCAATCGTGCCCATGGTCGCGCCCTGAAGTTGCGGCGGTGTCGGGGCGATGGTGCCCATGGTCGCAGCTTGAAGATATGATGGGTCCGGGCCAATCGTGCCCATTGTGGCACCCTGGAGGTGTGTTGCGCCGCAGTAAGAGTAGTTTTTAGTCTGCTGAAGTCCGCACTCCTGCACAGCATGGCCGGCGGTGTACTGTGCCAGACATGGCTGTGACACCATGTTGATTGAAAGTAGCAGCAATGAACCAACCGCTGCCTTGCCGGCAGCAGCGTGCCAAGTATTTTTTTCCATCGCAAAAACCCCGATATGAAATGTCAACCGGACAAGTTGTCTGGCTGTAGTAATTGGAGGGCTGAGGATTGAACGGCAAGCGGGGATTGGCAATTCAGCGTCAGCTTCCGAGACCATTGTCGCCGGGGCAGGGTTGCTTTTAAATAGTAAAAACCCTGATCGCTTACCGGGGCTTGAGCTGATGGCTAGTTAGCCGTTTTTCTCTTTTCCTAACCCTTGATGCAATGATTTCTAATGTATATACAGGTATCCTGGCTGTCTGTATTGCGTTTAGTGAAACGAGACCCGACAACACAGAGATTAATTTCATCCCGGTCTGAGTGGGGTCTGAGTTAAAATCATAGGCATCATGAACACAGAAAAACCGCCCCGGAAGCCAATCGAAAAAGAAGAATACAATCGCAGCGATGCTTTGAAGAGCATTCAACTGCCTGCCGCCGAGCCATTTCGATCTTATGCGCTCAGGCTTAAGGAAGCCCTGACACTGGACGATAAAAAAGAAGTGCAGACTGTCTGCAAGCTATTGATCGACGAGCTGAGCCTTGCCTATGGCGTCACCAAGCCGACCGTCAAAGTCCTTAGTGTGCGCCCACGTGAAGAGGGTGATAAGTGGGTCTTTGAGACTTTCGGCGACTACGATCCGGAGACATTGCGTATTCGCCTGTGGATGCGCACTCCCTTGCAAAAGAAGCCGACATCCTATGGAGTCTTGCTCAGCACCTTGTGCCATGAATTTTGCCACCACCTCGATATGGTGTCGCTCGATTTACCGAATACTTTTCACACTCGTGGCTTTTACGATCGAGTCGGTCTTTTGTATCATCACATTCAAAACACGCCGGTAAGACAAATAATTTGGCAGCAGCATTCTGACGGCTCTCACAGTATCGACTGGGGACGCACTATGAAAGGCGCACCGAAGGTTCTGACAGAAAGCCAGCCTTCATTTTCTCGTACATGAATAGACTTGTCGAACTCGGAACTGAGACCTACTTCGATGAACTAGTCGGCTCTGCCCTCCTTATGATTTTGGAGAGTGAGGGAAGGCAAGTCGATCGCGATGATGTGGCGCGCGGAGTAAGAGCCGTCCTGGACAATCAGAGCCGTGGGTTCTATGTTGTCGTCACTGTGGATGGTAAATTTGCCGGCTCTCTTTTCGTCAACAACTTCTGGTTAGACTTGATGAATGGCTTCATTTGGTGGATAAACTGCGTTCATGTCCGCAAGGAATTCAGACGTCAGGGAATCTACGAACTGATGTACGAATTTGTCAAAGAGAAAGCTTCAACTCGTGACGACGTCATCGCGTTAAGACTGCTTGTGCATCATGAGAACATTGCCGCGAAAAATGCATATTTGAAGACTGGTATGACTGAATTGCCGTACTTTGTCTTTCAGCAGAAACTGTAGCAATTTGCATTCGAGTTAAACGCCCATAAAATGCCAATAAGTTGGCATAATATGCAGCCATCGTCAATTTTCCAATTTTAACCAAGGATAGGTGGGAATGTGTTGCTGGTGCAGCCAGAAGGTTAGGGTTGCGGTTCTGCACCAGCACGCAGTCCTTTTCGGCTAACCAGCTGCAAGCAAGGCGTTCAATTACGCTGAGCTTTCTTCCTCTTCCTTGAGCGGGAGGCGCAACCAGAAGGTTGTGCCTTCACCAGCGGTACTGTGAAATCCGATTGTTCCGCCGTGTGCTTCAACAATGGACTTAGAGATTGCCAAGCCGAGCCCGCTGCCTTTGCCCACTTGCCCGTCTTCTTTGCTGGTTTGTTTCCACCGTTCGAAAATGCTGTTTTTCACTGATGCAGGTATGCCACGCCCATGATCTTGGACGGCAACCTCGGCGACGCCTTTGAGAATCTTTATCGATACGTCTACAGAGCTGTCCTTGTTGGAAAATTTTATTGCATTGGAAAGCAGGTTGATCAGCACCTGCATCAAACGGTTGTCGTCTGCTAATACAGTCACTTCCTGAAGATCAGTTTTGATTGATACGTCTTTTGCCTCGCAAAGCGGTTTCATGGATTCGACGGCCGATTCGACAAGTGGTGCCAATTGAAGTGGAACCAAGTCAAGCACCATCTGATTAGCTTCCAGTTTTTCAATGTCGAGAAGATTGTTGATAAGCGCGATCAATCTATCCGCTTCTCTTTCGGCGGTTTGAACGCGTTTGGATCCTGTTTCCGTCAACTTTCCATAGGCGCCATCTTTGATCAATTCCAGCGTGCATTGTACGGCAGTCAGTGGTGACCGTAAATCATGACTGATCATGGCAATAAATTCTTGTTTGACACGATTTGCTTCGGACAGAGCCTCTACCATGCTGTGAAAAACAGAGTCCAATTCGGCGATTTCGTCTCCGCCCTTTACTTTCTCGTTAAGAGGCTTGTTTGCCGCCACGCGAATGGTATTTTCCATGAGAATGTTGAGGCGGCTGGTGATGCTGCGATTGAAGGAAACAGCAAGGAATAGTGCAATAACAATATTGGATGAAACTAAAATGGACAGCACAAGCGCGATAGAATTGCTGGCAGTGTCGTTGGCAGCGCGATCGGCCATCTCTCTTAATCGATACCGCTGTAAGAGTTTGTCGAATTGTCTTTCAGCGAGAATCCCCTGCCGGTACAGCTGGGGGTAAAAGACGAGTTTGTTATACTCGCGGTCCTCTTTTTCAGCAAAGGTTTCTTTGCACTGTTCGACAATCCCGATTGCACCCATAACCGAAGCTTCAAGCTTAGCCAGATCCTCCATATCTTCCGGTCGATCTTTGAGAAGTGTTTTTAATTCGGCAAATTCTGAGGGCACTATTTTGCGGACATCTTCGTATTGTTGAAGAAGTTTTGCGTTTCTGTCACCGGTATAAAGCGCCAGGACACGTGTTGTTGTTTGCACCTGTCGGGAAAGGATGGAAATTGTCGTGACGACATTTCGGGCTCGTCTTTCTTCCCAGATCTGGCTGCGCGTGTCCAATAAGAGTTTCGCTAAGACACCGACGAATAATAATTCAAAGGCGAGCGGCACTATTACCAGAATCATTCCACGGTGAGCTATTTTTAGGGGTCGCATCGCTCCATCAGGCGTATCTGCATACACTGCTCTACCTGCGTTCTTTGTTCCACAATCGATGAGGTCTTAGGCATAAATGAGTATGCATAAGTTCTATCGTGAAAAGAGCAATTTTATAGGCCCAAGTGCTTCTTCCTATGCCTGCTGGAAGCGCAAAAACGAAGATCGCGGGATGCGATCATCGTTTTTGATTGCGATTTTCTCTTATGTATCAGAGATTATTGAGCAGGTGCCTCTGGTGCTGCCGGAGCGGGAGCTTCCGGAGCCGGAGCTGCTGGCGCTGGAGCCGGAGTTTCGACCGGTGTCGGTACAGCGACCGTGTGGTTGATGGTGCTTGATGTGTCAGTATTGCGCTCGATTAAGGTAGATGAGCCATGGCTGAATGCATAGATTCCGTAGCCGATTGCGGCAACAAGAGCGATTCCGATGATGGTTCCGGCGATTGCGCTGCCCGAGCTGTCGGTTTCTACCATTGTAGTTGTCGGTGGTGATGGTGGTGTAATAATAGTTGTCATAGACTTACTCCTGTTCCCGCAAGGGAAATGTGTTATCTCAATCTAGTAACCGGCTGGCGGCATGAGCCGCTTCGGCGATCGGTCTTGGGGTAGAGACTGAACAGGCAGCGCAGAGTTCCAGCCTGTATCATTCCTTAACGATAATGAACGGCTGGAAGCCTAACACCGCGGCGCTGATCGTGATTTTTCTGCTTTTTAGCTCAAGCGGTCATCTTCCAGACGGGGGAGCAGCAATAGACCCGATTGGAACTCTACCTGGGCAGAGCATGCGTCTTTTTCAGAAGATTTGGAGCCTTCAGCCGCACGCACATTGCTTCAAATGTTTCCCTGGGACCTTTCCACCGCAATTCATCGATGTCTTTGAAAACCGGCACGTCTGTGCGCAGGGTGGCCAGTTTGCGAAACAGGATGGCCTCGTCCCAGGAATTGAACAATGTGTCAGCCAGTTTTGCACTGCCGCGTATCGTTGAATTCCACGCCTTTGGGTCTTTGGGAATGTCTTCCAAATGAGGATACTGGGACAAAACCGACGCGGCACCTTTGGCGCCCCAGCCAGGCAGCCCTGGATAGCCGTCTGATGTATCTCCAACCAGGGCCAGATAATCAGGAATAGATTCGGGTCTGACACCAAATTTGGTGACGATGCCTTCTGAATTTCTAATTTCATTCTTTCTGCGATCGAGTTGAACTATCTTATCGCCCACTACACATTGACCGAGATCTTTGTCAGGCGTGCAGATAATAACCTTATCTACTCTCTTATCCTGAGCCGATTTGCAAGCTGCAGCCGCCAAAGCGTCATCGGCTTCAAACTCGACCATTGCCCAAACTAAAACTCCCATTGCTTCGAGCGCTTCTTCCAATAAAGGGAATTGCGACATCAAATCAGCTGGAACGCCTTCCCCGGTTTTGTAATTGGCATAGAGATCGTTGCGAAAGGATTCGACCACGTGATCGGTGGCTACGCCCAGGTGTGTAACTCCTTTTTCCAGGAGCGAAAGAACGGAAGTGAGAACCCCCCTGACTGCGCCTATTTCGTTTCCGTCAGCGTCTTGCGCATCGGGAACTGCAAAATAGTGTCGAAAGAGTTCGTAAGTTCCATCGACCAGGTAAACATCCATTGATCTTCCTCTTTGAGGACAGGACTGCGTTTGGAGGGACAAAGATAGCACAGTTGAGCTTTCAAAGTGATCAATTTATTGACAACAAAAATTCCGTGCAGCGTTGAAATCCTAAGGGTTTAGCTTGTAGTATTCCGAATTATCTGCCGCGCGCAGCGCAACTCTCAATATGGATACGACAGGCATCTCAGCATGAGTTCATTAACCGATTGTATTTTGATCGTTGGTTGCACCACAGTACTTTCAATCGCTGGTTTGTATGTGGTGCGCAAAAGGTTTTCCCGCCAGCAGTTGGAAGCATGCCACGAAGTGGGTGGTTTCTTACTGTCGGTCGTCGGCACCCTCTACGCTATCCTGGTCGGTCTTATTGTCGTCAATTCGCAGGGAAAGGTTGATGCTGCCAGCCAGATGGCTGTCTCTGAAGCAAACATGCTTTCCAATATCTATCACCTGTCCAATACCTTCAAACAGCCGACTCGCGCCCACATCCACAAACATATTTACGACTATGCAATCGCAGTCACAAATCAAGACTGGTCGAGAGTCGAGGAAGGCATGGAAAAGGAAGCGACGATACCGGCCTATCAAGCGCTCTGGCATGATGTCACCCAATATGTGCCGCATGAGGAGAATGAGTCTCAGTGTTATGCAACCATGCTGAATGATATTCAGGAGCTCTCGCGGGCAAGAAAGTACAGAATGGTTGCTGCCCGCGGCGGTTTGTCTTCCGTGCTCTGGTCGGTACTTGTGGCCGGTGGGGCGATGATTGTTCTTTTCACCTATTTCTTTTTCATTGAGAGCTTCATAGCGCAGGCGATTATGACTATGTTCGTGGCTGTTTTTCTTTCACTCAACGTCTATCTGATCTTCATTTGTCAGAATCCCTATCGGGCAGAATTGGGCGTAAAGGAATCCGGTTTTGGCTTTAGTTTTACGCCAAACTGGTTTAAGGACAAAGATCCTCAGGCGCCAGCTCAAGCAAAGGGAGAAACCGAACCAAAGCCGGAGGTTGAGACCAAACAGTGAAATCAAAACTTCTTCTTGCACTATTTGCGGTATCGCTGGCTTTCAGCATCTCACAGGTTAGTGCCCAACCGATGGATCCTGCCGCTGTCGCGTCGCCTCCTCAGAGTAATATTGATCCTGATTTGCAGCAACGCTTGCAGAGAATCGATGCCATGGTCAATGACAGAATGCAGGCGCTAAACATGCCTGGTTATTGTCTGGTGGTCATTAAATCGGGCAAGGTTGTTTTTCAAAAGCCTTATGGATTCCAAAACACCGAGACCAGACAGCCAACTACAAATGACACCATATTCGGTCTCGGTTCAATTACCAAAACTTTTACTGGGTTGACGCTTCTGTCATTGGTAGAAAAAGGATTAATCGGCCTGGATGATCCGCTGTCGAAATACATAGATGGACTGACTGCCGAATACAAACCATTGACTATCAGGCAGCTGGCATCGATGATTGCGGGAGTTCCTGACAAACTGTCGCGGGAAGTAGATTGGAAAGATCAGCTGGAAATATTGGATCACACTGCGCTTGTATCGAAACCTGGTTCGGCATTTTTATACTCGAATTACAGTTACAGGCTGCTTGGTTCTGTAATTGAAAAGGTGACCGGTCAACCTTACCTTCAAGTGGTCGAGTCGACTGTCTGCGCCCCGCTCAACATGCGTAGCACCGGCACCACACTTTTGCTACAGCCGACCGGACGAGTGGCGCAAGCGTATGGCGACAATATGGGCAAGGGACCTTTGCGCGCCATCGAATACAAGAGCCCGACAGTTGCTTTCTCGGCAGGAATGCTGGCCAGCACGTCCAATGATTTGATCAACTACGTGTTTGGATTGATGGCTCATCGGATCATTTCGGAAAATGGATACAAGACAATGTGGAATGACCGACCGCCGCTTACCACCGGGCAGCCGTCCAAATGGGCATTCGGCTGGGCAAACACGCACAACCCAAATTTCAATGGTCAATTGACGATATCTATGAATGGCGGCGTTCCCGGAATTGCATCAACGATCATTATATTGCCGGAATCTAATTCTGCCGTGATTGCACTGTCCAATTTGCGCAAGCCGCCTGTGTATCAAATTGCAAAAATGGCTGCGGCAATGGCATTCGGAAGTGGTGGACAGCTAGCTGCTGAGGAAGAGGAGCATGGCGGTGCTAGTGCAGACTAGCGCTTCTTCTCGTCCCGGCAAATGTGAAAAAAGCCGCGCGTAAATGGTTCGAACAGTTGCCTGTCATCTGATTCAAATTCGACATCCAAATAGGCGGCAAGTTTTTTCAAGGCATCTTTGCCGTCATGCTTGCATAATTGAATGCCGTTGTGCACGACAAAACCTTCAAAATCGCAGACGCCGCCAAAGCAATCTGCCTCAATCAATACAAAAACCGTGCTAGGAAATTTTTCGCTCCATGAAGCAAGCTCGCTTTTCATTGATGCGACGATTTTTTCGTGCTCGTTGTGCTGCTCTGTATTAAAGACAAGAGGATAACAGCAGTCAGCACCCGGATCCGCAAAGCCGACCCCTTTAAAAGGCTTGTCAATAGAGCGCGCCAGGCAGCCTTTCCACTTTAGACAAGCTGCATCGAGAATAGATTGGTCGCCCTTTGCAAAGATAGCGGTGCAGCGGTAACTCATTGCGACATTATGCCAGACATGACCTGTGGTAGCTGTGACAGGCAGCGCTTCTTGAGAAGCAAGTGCGGCTCTGGTATTATGCGCACCTATGAGCAATTCAACTGAAAGCATCCAGATCGAAGAGCATAAAACTGAGAGTGGTATCTTCTGGCGAAAGACATCTACTTCCACCTCAAGAGACTTTCTTGTCTTGGTAATGGGATATGGTGGCAGTCTTCGCATCTGGCCGGTTACATTCGTAAACAAGCTGGCCAAAGTTTTCAAAGTCATCACTTATGACAATCGCGGCACCGGGCTCAGTATCATTCCTAAAAACCCGGAAGAATATTCTATTCAGGTGATGGCGGACGATCTAAATGATGTGATTGTGTCATCCGAGATAAAGTCTCACCATTTGCTGGGATACAGCATGGGTGGTTGCATGGCATTGCAGTACGCACACGATCATCAAGAACGCGTCAGATCGATGTTCTTAATGTCTTGCACCGCTGGTGGTTCGCTGTTTGCAAAACCGGATAAAGCGTTGTCCAGTGCGCTGGCAAATCCGGAAGGCAAAACGCTGTGGGATATTTATATGTCGACCTTTAGTTTGATGTATTCTCCTGAAGCATTTGAGCGCTGTCAGCCGAAATTCAAGGAAATCTACGAGGCTTCAAAAGACCTCCCCACCAGACCTATTGCTTTAGCCGGGCATTCACACGCGTTCAAAAATTTTGATGGATCAGGTTATTTGTCCGGCTTGAAGATGCCGACTACAATTCTGGCTGGAAGAGACGATCGCTTAATGCCTGTTGGAAATTCCGAGAATCTTGCCAAGAATCTTTCCGGCTCAAAATTGATTCTCTGGGACGATTGTGAGCACGGGCCTCATATTCAGAATGAATCTGCGGTCGTTGAGCTCATAGAGTCGAATTGTATATAGTCGAACTGTTGGGAACTTTTGGGAACTTTTGGGCTTATGTATCGATCTTCTAGGTATCTTGTACTTGGAGGTTTGAACATGTTCAAACGATTATTTCTGTTCGCAATAGTAGGTTTGACTGTGCAGATGGCTAGTTTTGGCACGCCGGCCATGGCTGATCACTACACGCGTGAGGCCAACCGAAAGTCCAGTGAAGCTCGAAGAGAGTTGAAGCAATATCGGCATCAGGCCTACCAAGCGCGTTGCGACCGTCGCTGCGGCCGTGGCTTGAGAGCTAAATTGCATTCTCACCATGCGGCTCATCTATATAAACGATCGATGGAACACGCTTCAGAAGCGAGAGCTGATCGTTATGTAGCCAGACACCGGTTCTAAATATTCTTGTGGGCGCATGCAATGCGCCGGCTACGCTCGCGTTGCGTAGCTGCCGCATTGAATGCGGCATTTGAGGGCGCGTGCAACGCGCCGGCTACACTCGCGTTGCGTAGCTGCCGCATTGCATGCGACATTTGAGGGCGCGTGCAACGCGCCGGCTACGAAGGGTGGCTACAACGCGCCGGCTACAGAGAATTAGAGCTTGTTGACTCCGTTGGTAAGACCTTCTACTGATATTGTTCCGATGTCTCTGAGCAATTGAGCTTGGGCGTCGTTGAAGTCGACGAGTGCTCGCGCTTTGTTGATACTTGCTTGAGTAAGATCGCGCTGCGCATTGAGCACATCTATGTTCAATCCAATACCAGCCGTCATACGCTTCTTAGCAATGCGCAGCTCTTCTTCCGCGGCCGTAATTTGGACTGTGGCGCGGTCGATTCTTTTGTCCGAAGCAAGGCTTTCGTTGTAAGAAGTTCTTACTTCATCAAAAACGTTCAAGAAGGTTTTCTTTGCTTGAACCGCTGCCTGACGTGCTTCCCAGCGAGCCTTTTGCATATTGGCCAGGTCTGTTGCACCCATTCCGCCGAGTGTCCATTTGATGCCGAGATTGATTGTGTAAATCGGATCGAGATTGCCGTTTGTTCCCACACCAAAAATTGAGCCGCCCACTGCAACGTTGGGTTGCATTGGTGCTGCCGCCACGACAATTGCTCGTTTGGCGGCGAGGCGAAGTTCTTCGTATTGCTTCAATTCCGGCCGCTCGTCTATGGCTTTCACCAGCAGCTTTTCGATGGGAATATCTTTGGGAATCAGTCGTTTTTTCCTCAGGTGTTTTTCGCGAGACTCTAAATCTTGTGAGAAACTCGTGTTCAAAATATGAGCCAACTGAATTGCCGATTGCCTTCTTTGTTTCTGCTGGTCGACGAGATTTTGCTCATCGCTGGCCAACTGCGCCTGGGATTGCAAAACGTCTAGCCCTGTGGCAGTGCCTGCTTTTTCCTGAGCTTGATTGAGGCGAACTTGTTCTGTGGAAATTGCCACAGAGCGAGTGCGAATGGCAAGCAATGCCTCCTGCAGCACCAGATCGTAATGTTTTCTTGCGGCACTGAGCAGAGTATCGTTGACATTTGCAGTCAAAGCCGCGCGTGAAGCTCGCCAGCGGTGGCGCTGTTGGAGTGTTCCGAAAACTACCTTGCCACCTTGATAGAGGTTGTAGTTAAAGCCGGCATTGAGAAGCTGAATATTGGAAGGCAGCTTTGCTTTGCCACCCGTTACTCTTGCGCCGGCCGTTGTTGACGGCGTCGAGCCAAATAAAGTTGTAGGAATACTGCCTTTTATTCCGAAAAGTGAATAGCCGCCATTTAGATTGGGGAGAAATCCAGTCGCCGACGATAAATAGGAATATCGCTCAACTTTTGAGCGGACAAAACCTTCTTCTATGTCGAGGTTTTCACCGAGAGCGGCTTCGAGCGTGTCTCTCAAACCAACCTTTTCAATAAATCTGGCATCCATAGAAAAGGGATTGAGGCTTTCCTCCAGTGGAATCAAAGTATCCAGAGCCGGGCGTTCTATCAAAACGTCGGCTTCGTCATTTCCCGGAAGGTCGTCGCTCTTGATTCTCTCCAGCGGCTGGTCAACCTTTTCTACAGACTCTTTGCCGATCTGCCTTACAGTTTGTGTGGCGCGAAGCTCAATCACATGTTTGGGTGCATGCTTCTGTTCGGCATTCGGCACCACCGATTTGAGCGGTTTTTTCAAATCCTTCAAAGCGTCGCGATTGTCCTTGCCTGCATCAATCACGGCCGCGCTAACAGGAGGACTGCCAATCAGAATGCCGGTCGCAGTCAGGAGAGAAACCGCATTCAGTGCAGCAATCGCCAATTTCGATTCAGAGTACATTCTTACCTTCAAACCGATTCCATCGGGTTTATCAAGTGCCATTTTGTTTGAAACGCATAAACGTCGTCAAATTTGAGGCAGCTTAGTTTGCAACATGAACCGCAGGAACTACCGACATTCCGGGTGCCAAAAGGTCTTCGTAACCTTTCAATGAATCCTTATTGAGCACGATTTTTACCTGCAGTCTCTGAACAACCTTGGTGAAATTGCCGGTAGCATTGTCCGGTGGAAGCAAGGCGAACTGTGCTCCCGACGCCGGTGAAATAGATTCTACCTTGCCGGTTATGTGAGCGTTGGGGTAAGCATCGATTCTGATATCAACTTCTTGTCCTGGACGCATTCTTGCCAATTGAGTCTCTTTGAAATTGGCAACCACCCATTTTTCGTCAGAGACAATGCTCATCAGCGCTTGACCGCGTTCGATTTGTTGTCCGACTTCCACGGTTCTGTGTCCGATGCGACCGTCAATCGGCGCCAAAATACTCGTATATGAGAGTTGCGTGGCGGCATTATCCAATTCGCTCTTGGCTTTTTGCGACGCCGCTTCTTGAACGCTCAATTTGTCTTTAGTCATTTCCATCTGAGCAGTCGCAGCGGCTGCACTTTGGGCAGCGCCTTTGGCGCGTATTACGTCGGCTTGAGCGTCGGCTACAGCTTGAGCAGCCTGCTGAACACGCATTTTCGATTGTTTGTATGCTTCTTGGGAGGCTTGCAGATTGGCTTCTGCAACGTCTCTATCTTGCTTTGCCCGTTCAAAACTTTGCGTTGTTGCTGCCCGGTCTTGAACAAGAGACTTGTATCTATCGTAGTCTGAGATGCATCTGGTCAGTTCTGCCTGGCGCTGGGCGATGGCTGTTGCTGCCAGTGACACACCAAGCTTGGTTTCCGACAACATGGCTTTGGCTTTGTCCACGCCTGCATTCGCGCTGGCGACGGCTGATTGAGCCTCGAACTGCGAAGCTTCAGCACTTCTCTGGTTGGCGACAATATTCGACTGCACTTCGTAGGTCTTGAGTTGAGCCTCTGCTGCTGCCGCTTTTGCGGTAGCCAGGCTGATTTCCAGGTCACGGGGATCGATGCGAACTAGAACTTCTCCCCGTTTAACATGCTGGTTGTCGTCAGCCAAAAGCTGGGTGACAGTACCGCTGACGCGAGCGCTCAGTTGGTGGACACGTCCTGAAATAACGGCGTCGTCCGTCTCTTCAAAGGATGAAGCGTGGCGCCACCACATGAAGCCTCCGGTCCCGACCGCTAAAACGACGATGGCCGCCAAGCCTAAGGCCAGCGGTCTTTTCTTTCGATCGACCGTTCTATTGATCGTTTCGTTCAGTTCAGGGTGAACTTTTGTCGCTGCCAAATGGGTATTCATCCCTTCTGGCTGGACTTTCGTCCCAGCTAACTGCGTTTCTTTGTTTTCTATCTTATTCATGGTTTCCGTGCCTGCAGCCAATTCAGGTGTCCTCATAGTGCATGACGTTGTAATTATTGACCAAGTTTCAATTTTGGTCAAGAATCCGGGATTAATCTTTAATGCATCTCAACTTTGGCTTTCCTTTTCCCGGATGTGAGCAGGAAGCAGAAGGGCAACATGCAACCCGTGAAAACCGCCAAAATCCAAGCTATATCGGCAAAAGACAGCGCGGCAGCCTGCATATTGACCTGGTTGCTCATGATCGTCAAAGCCCGGGCTTTCGCGTCGGGCAGTGCCCAGCCCTGGTGGGTGAACATCTCCGTGAGCTGGGACAGACGATTCATGGCTTCGGTTCCATAAGGAGTGATTTTTTCTACCAGAACCGCCCGATGGAAATCCTCGCGTCTGGTTAGAATGGTTGCCAGCATGGCAATTCCGACCCCGCCGCCCAGAGTTCTTACCAGGCTGAGCAAGGACGCGGCCGTTTGAATGTCCTCGGGAGGACAATCTCCGACCGCGGCAATGGTCAGGGGCAGGAAAACCAGAACCAGACCAAAGCCTCTGATTAAGCTGGAAGCCAGAAAATGCTCCCATCCCCAGCTCAAGGTCAGAGGAACGAGAAACCAGTTGGACAGGCTCAAGCACGCAATTCCGACGAATACCATCAGCCGGGCGTCGAGTTTGCCTATCATCGCCCCGACAATGGGAAACATGCAGCCGGTGATAAGAGAGGATGGCAATTGCAGCATTCCGGCTTGCAGCGCCGTGTAGCCGAGCATCACTTGAGCAAAGTTGGGGATTACATAATTGATGCCGAAGAGCACGAAGCCGACCACGGCCTGGAAAAGAAGACCGATAGCGACCGAACGAAAGCGCACGATGCGCAAATTTACGGCCGGGAATTTTGTCCTCAACTCATGAGCAAAAAAGACGATTGCGCCAAATACACAAGCGACTGTGCACCAGATGATCAGCCTGGAAGAAAACCAGTCTTCGTCCTGCCCTTTCTCCAATACATATTGTAGGGAGCCGAGCATCACACTCAAAGACATGATGCCCAGCCAGTCAACGCGCACTTTGGCAGAGTTTTCGTCGCGCTCCTTGTCATTTGGAATAAATGCCTGGCAAAGAGTGCTGGCAATAATTCCAATAGGGATGTTTATAAAAAAGATCCAGCGCCAGTTGTAATTGTCAGTAAGCCAGCCGCCCAATGTCGGTCCAACTACCGGTCCAACGATTACACAAATGCCGAAAACGGCCTGCACCAGGCCTTGTTTCTCTTGTGGAAATGCTTCGAAAAGAAATGCTTGAGCTTTTGCCAAAAGCCCGCCGCCAAAGAGACCCTGCATCACGCGCGCTAAAACCAGGGTGAGCAGATCGGTGGAGATGCCGCAAAACACCGACGCGATCGTAAAGCCGATCATCGAAAAAATGAAATATCGCTTTTTGCCGAACATATCGCCGAACATGACGGCCAGCGGCATAGTAATTACGTTGGCGATGGAATAAGAGGTGACCACCCAGGCCGCTTCACTGGTTGTAGCTCCCAGGTTGCCTTGTATGT
>CAZHEZ010000177.1:0-17102 GCA_964531315.1 uncultured Candidatus Obscuribacterales bacterium
TCCTCTGGCCGGGTTTTGGCGAGAACATGCGCGTGATCAAGTGGATGTTCGAACGCATCGAAGGCAAGGTTGGCGCTCGTAAAGAGCCCCTGGGCTGGATTCCCACCAAAGGCGATCTGGATTTCACCGGTCTGGATTCGGTAAGTCAGCCAGACTTCGACAAGCTCGTCAAAGTCGATGCCAATCTCTGGCAGCAAGAACTGGACTTGCACAAAGAATTATTTGATTCTCTGGAAGACAAGTTGCCTGAGGCATTTCTATTGCAGCAAAAGGCTCTGAAGGAATCTATTAAGTAGGCGTGAAGATGCGCCTCCAGCAATTTCTTTGTAAAACAGTATTAGTTCTATTGATTCTGATCTTGCCTTCAGGTCCGTCTCAATCGGCAACCGAAGAGCCAATGGCTATTCTCCTTGCGGGCAAGAGCGATCAATACGGTGCTGTGCAATTTAAAATTTGCAATCGCGCCATAAACATTGTCGACAATCTGGGCATGGCGCTCTGGCTGCCCGCTCAGCCAAATCTATCTATGACGCTGAATGGCGAGAATCACACTTATCTGGTTAATCAGCTCGAAGACGGTCGGCTGGGTGAGATGGAAGGCGGCCGCAGACACTTCAGGCCGGTCTGCAAAGCAGAGCTTCTCGACAAACCCATTCTCCTCGGACAGCATTGCCTGCATTACCGCGGGTACAGAAAGAGCCATTTTGATGAGAGTCTCCAACCGGCCGTTGATTTCTGGTGTCTGGAAAAAAACACCTTCGCACCGGCTGTAAACCGCGCCTGGTGTTCGTTGTTTCTTCTGCCTGCCGACTATGGATTTCCCATTCAAGTCATGTCTTGCCCGGGTGCCAGAAGATGGGCGCACACCTTTAGCGTGGCCAAGTTTGAAAGGGTGCCGGTCAAGATGCTTGTCTTAAAGTTGCCGCCCCAATACAAAGAAGCTAAAGACAAAGGCGCTTTGTTCTTCGGCAAGGACGGGGTCCTGAAATCCTCAGACCTGGATGATCTGTTCCGCAGCAAGTAATAGAGCCCTTTATTGTCGCATTCGGCGGCAAACGGACCGGAGAAAAGTGGGATCTCCAGCCAAATTTGGGCATAACATTGATATTGGAGACCCGGAATTCCCCCCCTTGCCGCTAGATCCCAGACCAAATTTCATGGACAAATCAACGGGCATTCCTCCTATCGGAGAACTGTTGGTCCAATGGCAGCTCGTTTCTGAAAAAGACAGAAACGTGGCTCTTACCGATGCACGCAAACTTTCCCTGCCGATGGGTTTGGCACTGAGGCTGCATGATGCTGTAGACCTGGAGCTGCTTCACAATGCCGTGACTGCACAGGCTCTGCTCAGAGACGCCATCATCTTGCCGCAGCACGCGCGTGAAGCCATGGCTGTGGTGATGAGAAAGCGCATTCAATTTGCTCTGGCTCTTGATCTTTTAGGCATAGATGTAGGCTCAAAAAAACGCTGCCGGCTGGGAGAGCTTTTGCAGGAAAGCCATTCCATCAGCCGCGATTTGCTCAAATCACGGCTTCAATGTGCAAAAGCGACCGGTCTGCCTCTGGGCAGGGTAGTATTCAACCTCGGCGATGTGCCGCAAGATGTACTGGACATCGCCCTCAAGGTACAAGCCCAGGTGCGCGCCGGTCAGATCTCCAGAGAAGAAGCCATCGACCAGCTCTACTCGGCAAGACGCCACAACACCGTTATTTCAAACGTCAGCCATTCGCTGATGGAGAAGCGCACCCAATTGGGACAGTTGCTCAGCATGACCGGGCTG
The DNA here is from genome assembly GCA_964531315.1 of uncultured Candidatus Obscuribacterales bacterium. Taxonomy (GTDB): domain Bacteria; phylum Cyanobacteriota; class Vampirovibrionia; order Obscuribacterales; family Obscuribacteraceae; genus QKMZ01. The sequence goes on from CAZHEZ010000177.1 coordinate 1,782, forward strand.
ATTTCCGAAAAGGATGTGGAGTATGCACTGATTATGTCGAGCGCCGAAGGCAAAGCCCTGGGAGAAGCGCTCACATCGCTCAATTTGATCAAACCATTTGAAGTGCATGCGGCATTGGAAGTGCAGCATATGATTCGCACCAACAAAGTCACTTTTAACCAGGGCTTGAATCAGCTCAAAAAACTTTTGTCCGGTGGTGATGAAGAAAATGATCGCACCGGCACTTTGACAGCCATGCCGGCAATGGACAAATCAACAGTTTCTTTCTCATCATTTTTGAAACTGACAAATTGCATTCCCAAAGTTACCGATCACAAGAATACAAAACCTGCCGATGAAAAACCGGCTCTCGACAAACAACTGGACGACACCTGGCAAGAGCTGCGCACTGGTTTTTTTCTCACCCTGCCTCCTGATGAGCGCATCCATCCTGATGTGAAGGAAGTCTTGCAACGCTCCGGTTTTCTTACCGACAAGCAGATGAATTCAGTGCAACGCGCCGCCATGGCTTACAAATTCTTCCGCGACGACAGATTGAATATCGAACAAGCGCTGATTCAATTCCACCGCATGCAGGAAGAAGAAGCAGATCCCACTGCCTGGGACGGCACCTTCCCGCAGACCAAACCTTGATCTGATTTCTTAGATCTTAGCTACTTAGCTGTAACTGCCTTGGCGCGCGCGTATTCTACCAGCGGTCGAAATGGCGCCGGCAGGGTTCCGTCGTCAAAACTGGCCGTATGTTCTCCGCCATTCAAAGCCGTGAATTCATAGAAAAACATGTCGGCCGCGCCGGGTGTGGTTTTGTTTTCCTTTTTAATTGAAAGCAAACCGCTTGTCTGGATGAGACTCTCCAGCTTTTCTCTTTCTTCTTTAGTCAAGTCTGCAAGTTTGACCGAATAAGTGCGATTGATGGCGGCAAAACCGCCTGACTGGTGATATGTAAAACTGGTAATTTTATCCATCGTCTTATGGCTCTGGCAGGTCTGAATGGGAAGCTTCACATGTTTAGGTCGGCGCGCTTGAGCGTCTTGAGCCGCCAATGGCAAAAGCGACAGAACCAGAAGAGTGAAAGCGATTTTCTTGATTTGTCCAGTTTTCACAAAATTCCTTTCCGGCACCTTCTGTCTGTCCAGCGCCTAACAAACATACCAGACAGATTGACCCGCGATTCTAAAAATTGTTCCAGCCTTACATCTGAGTGGCACGCCGGTCCAATTCTTTGTTGAAGGCTTGCAGTTGTTCCGGTGACAGCTGTTTCAGTCTCTCCATGGCATGTTGCTGCAGGGCTTTGAAGACTGCGGCGCCATCGGGTGGAAGAATGCCTATTTTCAAGCCGCTTTCGCTTCCATCGTCGGCAGCGATTTCCAATCTGGGCAAGGCCGGGGGAGTAAAGGGAAAAAGTGAACCCGAATTATCCGATGAGTTATTCGACCCGGAGTCATCGATTGAAAGAGAAGGCAAGCCCAATTGCCTGGCTATGTCGTTCAAATCATTGCCGACCATCTCATGGTTCTGGGTGAGGCTGGTTTGAACCTTGTCATGCAGCGACGAGAATAGATCTTTCATTTGATCGCCGCGCGAAAAAAGATGATCTACTAATTGATCCTGACTTTTTTCAATTTGTTTGAATAGATTTCCACCTGGAAAATCAAAAGACATAGGCACCTCCGAAACTGGCGTTTCTTTTTCAAAACAGATGCAATCTTAGTAAAGCAGCGGCTGGATAGCCGGCAGAATGGACTCTAGCCCGCTATGCGCTACTAAGTGGCAACTAAAATTTCGCTCAGCGCTCGAAAATCACGTTCGAGTTCTTGATGGTCGCCTGCACGCCGACCGGATTGGTGATGAACACCACTTTCAAGGGCAAGCCGGCATCTGACTTCAGACCGATTTCCAGAAGATCGTTATTAAGTTCCAGTGCCTGTTCTTTGTTTGCATTCGGCTGGGGTTCGATGCCGACTGTCAGTTGTTCCTGCTCGTTGACAGGTTCGAAAAAACAGTTAAAGAGCATGCCGCGCTTGACCATCTGGTGGCGTTCCAAAACACGTTTGATGGACGCACCGCAACGGGCTACGGTATCGGTGTCGGCGCAGCGCAGAGAGATTTGAGCGCCGCTGCTGATTGCCACTTGCAACCAGGTCCAGGTCTTGCCGCGCTCGATCGGCAGCTTTCCTTTGGCCAATGCTTCCATCTCCCATTTGCGCAAAATCACACCACCGGATTTTGTCGGATCGAGTATCACCGCTTCCATCCATTTACCTAAAGCGATTGAGCAAAGATCGCGCATGGCGATCGTTCTTAAAATAAACTCGCTGTCTGCATCCCAGGCGGCGATCATTTTTTTGCCGCTGAAGACTATCACCCCCACTTCGCCGCGGGCATTGGTGATCGTGACTGGCTGGCTGCCGTTGCCTTTGTCTACTCCGGGCAGAACAAACTCGCCGGCGGCAATCGCTTCGTATAGTTTGATGCGGTTGATGACTGTGTCCGCTTCGCGCACTACTCTTATTGCTTGCGTGAGGGCAGATCTTTCGGTGTTAACCTCAGCCGATTCTTTAGTTGGCTGCGAGCGTTTTTCAGCCAGTTTCTTTAAATTCTCAGGCTGGCGATCGAAGGCTGCTTGGGCCGGTTGGCAGCCGTCGCGAGCGGCTTTCAGATAAAGCTCCAGAGCTTTGTCGCGCTGGGCAGTGACGCCCAGGCCCTTTTCGTAGCAGATCCCCAACCAGTAATTTGCGTCCACCTGACCGCGCGCGCTCAAATCCCGGAACAGCTCGAGAAGCCTCTCGAAGCGCTTTTCAAAACCGTCCTCCGACCAGAATCGATCTTGAGTAAACTGACCTTCTGCAGCCCTTTCCAGAAGCGCCTTGGCGCGCGGGCGATTAACCAGAACACCCTGACCATCAATAAGAGCCAGAGCCAGATTCCATTGTGCAAATGAATTGCCGGCTTCAGAGGCAAATTCCAGCCATTCGATCGCTTCCTTTTCTTTTTTCTCGACGCCTGCGCCTTCCAAAAAAATCACGCCCAATAACCCCTGTGCCACCGCATCATCCATCTCGGCGGCGCGCACGAGCAGTTTTACTGCCGTCGCCGAATCGCTCAATACCAGAAGCCCGCGATGATACATGCTGGAGAGCAGTCTGAGCGCTTCGCAAGAACCTTCTTCACCGGCAGCATTAAGCCAGCGCATTGCTTCGGCTCTTTCGTTCTTGTGTCCTTCCTCGTCAAACTCTTCGGTAGCAGCCGAGCTCAATCCTTTTTCCAGAGAAGCGTCCCACCAGCGAATCACACGATTTCTTTCGCGCTTGAGCAAGTTCTTCATGACGAGAAATCGGCCCAGCAAATATTGTGCTTCGCTGTCTCCACTTTCGGCAGCCTGCCTGTAAAACCGCAAAGCCTCGCCAAAATCGCGCCCGTCCGGGTTGTAAAAACGGTAGTAATAAGCAAGGCTAAGCATGGCCTTGGTATTTCGCTTATTGGCGCAATTGCGCAAAAACTCTTCTGCGTCCGCTGGAAAGATGTTGTTCTCAAAACAAAACCGCAAGCATTTGATGGCATGTTGTTCGGCCACGGTACTGCCCAGATCGTAAGCGCGCTTGTACCAGTAATAAGCGCAATTGAAATCCTGGGCTACACCCATACCCATTTCCCAGCAACGCCCCATGAGCAATTGCGCCGTCTCGTTGCCTTTTTCGGCAGCCGGCTCGAGGTCACAAACGGCCTGCGAAATATCTGCATGAGCCGGTGATTTGAGCAAAACCAGAAGCTGATTTTCAGCAACATCGACGGAATTGACGGCAGACTGCCGCATCCATTGATCGACATCTTCAACCAGAAGTCCAGGCGTGACTTGATCGGCCGTCAGCTCGGCCAGTTTTTCTCCACTGCGCTCATCACCAAGTGCGCTTCCGGCTTTAAACCAGTAAATTGCATCTTCATTGCTGACTTCGACGCCATCGCCATAGAGGTAACAGAGGGCCAGCTCATACTGAGCATTGAGATTGCCGTTCTCAGCTGCTTTTTTGTACCACTGGGCGGAGCGGACCAGGTCCTTTTCCACGCCGTCGCCGTTGAAATAGAGTATCCCGAGCATGTATTGAGCGCCGTCGTTTTTCTCATCTGCTTCTGCCGCCTTGACCAGCCATTTGAACGCTTCGTCGAATTTCTTTTCGCTGCCGATACCATAGTAAATGCAACGCGCATAATTGCTCATGCCCATGGAAAAGCCATTTTGCGCGGATTCTTTGTACCATCTCACCGCTTCTTTCGGATTGTCGGTTTCCAGAAAATAGCCGTATGAATTCTGTCCTTTGGCGTGCCCTTGCTGGGCCGCCTCGCCATAAAGACGAATCGCTTCCGCTTCGTTGGCTTCCATTCCCAGAGCGCCCCACTGAAAAATCGAGGCCATTTCATATTGCCCATCCGGGCAACCGGTGCTGCACGACTTGCGATACCAGAAAAGCGCCTGCTTCTCGTCCTTTTCAACACCGTTGCCGTATTCCAGGGCGATGGCATATTGATACATGGCATAGCCGTCGCCTCGCTGAGCGCGGTCCAAAAGAAATTCAGGGCTCGAGGGCGGTTCTTCCTGCACCACTTTCGGTGCCTTGACCATTTCCGGATAAGGAGAAAAACCAAAGGGATCGATGTTGACGGCGGCCGGTTTGGGCTTGGCCACGACAGTTTGCTCTTCGTCGTGTTTATCTCTGCCGCTGGCTCCTTTTTGCGACCACAATGAAGTCATCGCTTGCTCGAGCTCCTCGCGCAACTCGACAACCGATTGTTGCCGGTCGCCCGGCGCTTTCATCAAGGCCCGAAAAACACAACGCTCCAGCGAGTCCGGCAGCATTACTCCGGAGGCCACTTCGCTGAAAGAGCGCGGCTGTTCGGATACCTGTTTGGTCAGGGTCTCCATTGAATTTTGGCCGGTCAGTGGGCGGACGCCTGTGAGGACGTGATACATGACACAACCCAGCGAATAAATGTCCGAGCGTGTATCCAGCGGTCTTCCCAGACACTGCTCCGGGCTCATGTAAGAGGGCGTTCCGATCACAGTACCAGCGGCGGTCAAATCAGAGTCCGCTTCCATGACCGGTTTGGCAATCCCGAAGTCGACCAGCTTGAGGACCTCATTGCCGGTGTCGTCCTTCAATATGACTATGTTGGCCGGCTTCAAATCCCTGTGCACGATGCCATTCTTATGAGCATGAGCCAGAGCCTGACAGACGGACATAAACATCGGCACGGCTTTAGCAGCGTTGAGGCGGATTGAATTCTTCAGTAATTCCTCGACGGTCTCGCCAATCAAGCATTCCATGACCAGGTAGGGACGGCTGTCATCCAGGACTCCGAAGTCAAAAATGGTGACGATATTGGGATGTTGCAAGGATGCGGCCATGCGCGCTTCCCTCTGGAAACGCAAAGCGGCCACGGTGTCGGCATTGAGCTTTTCTTGCAGAACTTTGACGGCGACAAAACGACCGAGCATTTCGTCTTTAGCGCGAAAAACAATGCCCAGAGCTCCCCGTCCAAGCTCGGATTCGACCTGGTAACGATTGCCAATTTTTGTTCCGATCAAATTGTCGCCAGTCACCGGCATAAGCCTCCTCAAAATTGCTTACCCCTTTTAAAAAGGAGTTTCACGCAGAGGCTATCTTTTAAGAGACTGCCGGGCTATAAATTTCCTTCTTCACTCTCATTTCTTCGCAGCCGGCTTTTCTTCCGCCTTTCCATCCGGCTTGTCTTTTGTATCTTTAGCATCGTGCAGATACCTTGAGGGCGTATCGGGGACCACAAAAACGCTTTCTTCAAGCATTTGGAACATCAATGGCTTGATCTGCAATTCTCCACTGAAGGGACTGCTGTAGGCACATAAAAGCCAGATGTTCAGAGCCAGAGTAGTTGCCACCATCGTGGTCATGAATCCGTGCACGTTTTGAAACTGAGACATAAAGATATAAGTGAAACCGATTGTGATCAGCGAGCCAAAGACAATGACAATCCAGAGAGCATGGGGCAGCTCTTGCTGGGCCAGGATCAAACGAGCCCGCCGGTGTTCGCCTACGCCCATCATCGCTTCGTTTAAGGCCTGCTGGATATTGCTCTGGCGGTCATTCTCGGGAACCACGGCGACAACGCCCTCCCAGAGTTTTTGATAGCCCTCCCAGCCGTGATTGATCTTCTCGCGGCGCTCCATTTGCGCCCATTCTTTGCCGGTCACCTCTTGACCATACTGGCGGCAGAGATTGCGCAAGCGCGGTCTGTCGTCATCGCTCAGCCCGCGAGCCAACCTGAAGATGGTGGCTACACAATTGGCTTCTTGCTCGACATGCATCTGGGCTTCGCCATATCTGGCCATGGCTGCCGCCACCATAAAACCGAGCAGCACTGAAAAGAGCGTGCCGACCACACCGAGCATCCCTTCGGCGGCGCTGTGGTGTTGCTCCAGGACTTCAATCTTGACGCGCTTTTTTACCAGACTCTGCCCGCCCAGCGCTATCGCTACAAAAACGGCGACCAGAATGACTGCATGTCCTAACGTGTTCATGTTTTACCGCCTGGATGGGTCTTGTCAATTTTAGCCTTTTGGCGACAACCGGCGTTCTGGCCAGGCTAAACTTGGGATTAGCGTACCAAGAACCTCCCTCTGGCGGGTGAACGCCAGGAAATCAGGGCAATTTGTCATAAAAATGGACCTCAAATCGGTACCGAGTGAGATTTATAGGGCAATCACCATCTAAGTGCGGCTACTTGACACTTAAGGAAATCTAGCAATGGCGAATACCAATTCTCTTCTTGGAGAACTTTTGGTTGATTGGCAGCTTGCCTCAAAGCAGCAGATGGAAACCGCGGTTTCCGAATCGATGAACCGCGATCTGCCTCTCGGACTGGTTCTCACAATGCTCGACATTGTCGACTCCGAAACCCTGCACTCGGCAATTGCAGCTCAGTCTTTCCTGCGCGACCAGCTGATATCGCCGGACCAGACGACACAGGCCATGGCCCTGGTCAAGAAAAAACACATATCATTCGGTCTGGCCATGGATTTGCTCGGCATTCAGGCCGCTACAAAACCGCGCAACCGCCTGGGAGACTACCTTGTCGAAAGTGAATCCCTGGGTCGCGAGCATATTAAATCGAGATTGAACCTGACCAAGCAGACAGGCTTGCATCTGGGTCGCGTGCTGGTCACCCTAGCCGACGCCCATCACGACCTGATCAACCATGCCCTCAGCCTGCAGGAAAAGGTGCGCATGGGCGACATCGATCGCGATGAAGCAATCGATCGGCTTTATTCAGCCCGCCGCTGCCTGGAAGTGATCACTCATGTCGGCCATGACGTCATCGAAACTCAATCAAAACTTGGAAACCTGCTGGCCTGCGCCGGCTTCATCGAGGATAAAGACATCGAGCTGGCGCTATGCGTCAGCAAAGAACAAAACAAGCAGCTGGGCGAATCGCTCATTGAGCTGAATTGGGTAAAAGCGCAGGTAGTTTATGCAGCTCTTGATATTCAAAAATTGATTCGCACCGAAAAGATTTCCATCAATCAGGGACTAGAGCAATTGAGAATGCTGCGCGAGCAAGTCGGCGTTGCCGAAGACGTGCCCTCACCGCCGGAGCCGCAAGTTCCGCGCGACTTGACCTTCTACTATTTCCTCAAACTGGCCAATGTATTGCCCAGCAATGCCGGCAAGGTCGCCCCGGAGTCCAATCTGCCCAAAGACAGAGGTGCCTTCGAGTCCCAATTGGAGGAAACCTGGCAGGAATTGAAAGCCGCGCCGCGCTCGCCACGCTTGCCTGAGGATGTGCGCGATTTGCTTTTACGCTGCGGCTTCCTTTCTGACGAACAGCAGACCATGGTGCAAAGAGCAGGCAGAACCTATAAGCTCTTCCGCGAGCGCCGCATGAATATTGAACAAGCACTGATCCAATTCCACCTGGCCCAATCCGCCTCCACCGAGCCGGGCAAATGGTCGGGTACATTCCCCAGCTTGCCTATCTTTTAAAAGGCAAAGAAATTGGACGTTGAAGTGGTATAGCAGTTCAAGAGGCAAGGGAACCTTCTGAACAAATATTTGCTACTTCTCGTTATTGTTTCGGTGTGCTCGATTGAGAACCCGGTCTTGGCCGGCATCCCTGCTTGGAAGCTGCATAAGTGGAGCCCGCTTCAGGGCGACTGCTACATTTACACATCTCAAAAATTGTCCAAATTCGTCGAGCAGAAGTCGGGCATGATTTCTATTTTCGACAACAATCCCAAATACATGACGTCGGTCAATTTAACGAAAAAAACCTATCACCGCGAAGATTTCGACACCATGGCCAAAATGACCAGCTTACTTTCCAACATAAGTGATGCTGAGAGGAGCAAAAGAAAATGGGTCGAACAGAAAAAGCATAAACTGGTGGCCGGAAAAGAGTGCATCGGCTACAAATGCTACTCGGATACTGGCGAAACAGCAGGCGAAGCATGGTATTTCGTCGAAAGAAAGTGCCCGGCCGGAATATTCTTAGCCAAAATTTTCGATGTTCCTCCGCTCGATATCGAGCTGGGCGAATTGACCTGGTATAAATCCGGAGTACCACGTCCGGCCCTTAGGACTCTGAGCATAGAAAAGGTCTCTCTGGAGCCATCCTTTTTCGCCATTCCCAAAGACTGCAAAAAAGATGCCGGTCGATTTGGCGTCATGAACGGCGGGCTGGAAGGGATTGAAGGCATTGCCGATGACCTGATGGGGCAGGAAAGCCGCCAGTTCCATCCCAGGCAAGCGGCACCAAAACCGAAACACTAATCGAAATTTGCATTCACCGCAGATGTTATAGCGAAGTTTTCACTTTCAGAGAGCCAGACATTCTTTCTTTGACTGCTTTCAGTGCCGTCCTCAACTCAAGCACTGATGCGGGTCTATCCTCAGGGCGTTTCTCCAGGCACTGAAGAATCAAATCGTCTAACTCTTGAGGAATCTCCACAACAGAAGAAACCGGTTGTGGTTTTTCATTCATCACTTTGTTGAAGGTTTCCAAAACCGATGGTCCAAAGAGCGGTGGATTTCCGGTCAAGCACTCATACATGACACAGCCGACGGCATAAATATCGGTGCGGGCATCGGCCGGATCGCCCACGCATTGTTCCGGACTCATATAGAGTGGAGTCCCCGCTGAATTTCCTTCGCGTGAAATTTTCTGCTGTACTTCAGGCGCTTGCTCATTCTCGAGCATTTTGGCCAGTCCGAAATCAACCACTTTCACCAGTTCGCGACCTTTGACATTTTCACTGATCATGATATTGGCCGGCTTGATATCTCTATGGACAACGCCGTTGTCGTGGGCGTTTATCAGCCCATCGGCGACCTGCAACATAATCGCCAGCATCTGCCCAACCGAGAGCCGGGTCCTTTCGGCAAGAAGAACGTCGAGGCTCTTTCCGTCGATGAAATCGAGCAGCAAAAAAGGCACGCCCTCAAGAAAACCGCACTCATGCACGGTCAAAAGATTAGGATGCTGCATGCGGGCCATTGCCTGCGCTTCTCGCTGAAAACGCTGAACGAATCGGGCATTACCCAGAAGGTGCGGCTGCAGCAATTTTAGAGCCAGTATTTTATCGAGGACAATATGGCGGGCTTTGTAAACGGTGCTCATGCCGCCCGAGCCCAGATATTCGACGATTTTGTACTTACCATCTAGAATTTGTCCGGCCAATTTGTCGACGACAGTCATCTTCGCGCCGTCGTCCGGACAATTGAGGACGCTAAAGGCCAGTTGTTTCGAGCATTTTGGACAGACGGCATAACGAGAGTTGAAGCCGGCGGCATTCATGGCATTGGCACCATATTTGCCACCACGTTGAGAGATCTCAGCCGAGAGATCGGCAAGCTTCTTTTCCGTGTCCCGCCGTAAATCTTGCTCGCGCCTGTACGCATAGACAAATTGAGAGACGACGATGGATATGCCGGCCAGCATATTCAAAACACTGAGCGCCGGTGAAGCGGTGTTTTCATCGATGACATGCCCGGCTACGGCACCGGCTTTTAAAGCGGTGAAAGCCGGCAGCAGGACGAGCAAAGCAAAAAGGCTGCGCCTCAGTGCTGTGCCCAGCATGTCCGGCTCCAGGAGCAGCGCAAACCAGCCGGAGCCGGGTCGCAACGAATAGACGGCAAAGGAGAGAACCAAGGTTGAGGCCGCCAGCGTGACTGGCACTCTGATGCATCCCCAGAGTCCGCAAAATTCAGGGATGCCTTGCAGAAAGCCGATCACAGGAAAAAGCGCGACAGCACCGGTCAAGGTCAAGAGGGCCTGCCAGATCGGATCGACTCGGGCATTGTGCAAAGTCATCAGAAAAACGCTTGTCGAGACGAACAAAACACCGACAATTGCATCCGGCGTCAATTGCCCGGGAAATTGCAAGACCACACCATTGGCCAGCTCGCCGGAAAGAGACAGGTTAAACCAATCCCAATCGGCCTCAGCAATTGATTCGCCCAGTTTGAGCGCACCGGTGACGGCCAGTAAAAGGGAAACAGCAGCAGCGACAAGCCGCACGTCCTTTCTTTCGGGAAGCAATGCCAGAGCGATCACCAGCTCGGACAACACCATATACGATACCGCAGCACCAAAGGGCACGGCAAAACCAAAGAGCATCTTCAACGATTGAATATTGGCATACCAGCCGATTAAAACAGCCAGACAATAGATTAAGACAAGGCTTCCGGAAATCGTCGCGCTCAGCCTGAATGATTCAAGCAAACGCGGCTTAGCTTCCAGCGTATGCGGGATCATTTGAATTTACTCTGAAAAGGGACGCCGAGCATCAGAAAATTCACTTCACTTTCATCGCCTTTTCCAGCGCAGCTTGGTAAACGTCTTTCGTCTTTGCTCCGGTCAGATATTTTATGCACTTTCTTTCCGGCGAAAAGAACCCGACCACCGGCACGAATTTCAAGTTGTCATTGTAAAACCAGAGCACACCGTTTTTCTCGGCCAGAGCCTTCGACTGTTTGACGTGTTCGTCTGATGTATCGATTTCCACATATGAAACAGATTGAGCATATCTGGACTGGATTTCTCTTACGGCTGGACGCACTTTATCGCAGGTGATCCGGCAGTGAGGGTCGTAAATGAAAACGACCAGCACTTTACTCTTTGTGTTCGCGACGTCCGCGCTCGCTTCGGCCACGGCAATAGGACACGCGGTCAGCACAAAGAGAATCACCAGTAATAAAGATCTGGCAAACACAAGTTTCACTTTTCTCCGCCCCGCCCACTTCCCATCATACCCACAAATGGAAGATTTTGACTGCACGAACCGCCAAAAGACGCACCCGTCTCAGTTTAGCAACATTATTGCCGGACGGTGACAAGACCGTCTATTTGTCTTTCGAGGCATCTGCCGGTGCTACAGGTACCGGTGCATTGGCATCAGGAATTGCAGGCGGAGCCTCAGCTGCCGCCTCTTTGGAGGGCTCTGCCGTGCTTGCTGGTGGAGCGGACGTGACGGCCGGCTCGTCAATTCCGGCGCAAGTATTGACGACTATTTCCACTCGTCTATTAAGCGCCCGGCCGGCCGGGTTGTCCTTGCCGTCGGGCTTTGTATTAGGGGCGACCGGTTTCTTTTCTCCATATCCAATCGTTGAAACCGCTCTTTTCTCAACAATTCTGTGTTCTAAAAACCAGTTGCGCACACGCTCGGCACGCCTTTCACTGAGATCCTGATTATATTCGTCGGTGCCGACACTGTCCGTGTGCCCTTCAATCAAAACCGGGTGCGCTCCCACATTTTGAATCATCGGTCCGAGCACAGACAGTGTCTCTTCCGCTCTCGGTGTCAGAGTAGCTTGATCGAACTCAAAAAGCGTATCGGCGCCAACCAGAAAGCGCTGGCTGCAAGGTTGAGAGGTGGTCTTAATCGCTTTCAATCCCTGGGGAGCATTAATATTTCCAGCATTCTGAATCTTGCCCGGTGACTGAATCTTTCCAGGATTTTTCACATCACCGACACTTTGATTCTTATGAAGATTCGGATATCTTTTATCGACGTCCTCGAACCACTTATTGATTTTGTTGACGTCCTGAGCGAAGGCGGCATCGAAAACCGCACTCTGCGTCAAAGTACAGGCGATGAGAGCTGCCAGATGCTTGATTTTCATACTTCATTTGCTCCGCAACCAGGTCATTCAATAACTGCCCGGCCCCCAGCTATTGAAACTGTTGAAAGACTACAATGTTCATTTGATCGCGTGGGTAACTAGTTTACAGAAATCTATTTATTCACCGGTCTGAAAATTGTGAACAAGCATCTGGAAAAAGCCCTGCTTCTCTTCGAAAGGCGCCCGCAACTTGCCGCCCGGGAGATACTGGCGGCGTTGGCGGAGGATCATGAGGATCCATATCCTCATGCGCTTCTGGCTCTTTGCTTGATGAATTCGAACGATAGCGAGGGCGCTTTCAAGGAAGCCAAAGAGGCGATCCGTCTCGATCCCGAATATCCATTTGCGTTTTATGCTCTATCAAAGTGCCACTACGACCAGAATAATATGCTGGAAGCGGAAGTGGCCATCGACGAAGCACTCAGACTGGAGCCCTGGAACGCCACATATTGGGGATTGCTTTCCAATATCGAAATCGAAAACAGAAATTACAAAGAAGCGCTGAAGGCTGCTGAAACCGGGCTTGAGATGTCGCCGGAAGACGTTCACTGCCACAATTTAAAAGCCTTGATTCAGACAAGACTGGGCAACAAAGAAGAAGCAAAACATTCACTGGATACGGCAATGGCAGCCGATCCGGAAAATGCGCTCACACATGCCTACAGAGGCTGGGCTTTAATCGAACACCACAATCATGCCGAAAGCATCGTTCATTTCCGCGAAGCGCTGCGCATCGACCCGACACTGGAGTGGGCTCGCCAGGGCTTAATCAAAGCACTGCAAGTGCGTCACTGGGCCTTTCAAGTCCCGCTCAAGATAGGCTGGCGCGGAGCTATCCTGATGATTATCGTATTTGCCACCAGCCTGGCTTTCTTAGAATGCTCGGTGCATGCGCCGGCAGGAACGCCTGGCGAAATGGTCCAGGTCTTGAAGAACGGTTGCCTGGTAGGCTTGGTGGTTGCCATTCTAGTGCCGCTCTTGCCGCACACAGTTTTGGCAGACCCGCTCTTGCGTTTCCTTCTTCTTTTCGACCAGGACGGCAGACTGGCGATGACGCGCGAGGAGAGGGTTTTCAATGTGCACCTCATGGCGTTTATTTTTGCCATCGGCATCGGCATTGTCTATGCCATCAACTTTTCGTCGTGGTGGGTGCTGGCCGCCATCGTTTTTCTTTATTTCGCCACAATTCCTCTTACTTTTGGCGAGGAAAAACGCGACCGCAAACTCTGGTTGAGCATGATCGGATGTGCTTTTCTTTTCGGCACAATCGCTATGCTTTTTGCCACGCCGCAATATGGAATGGGCTCGTTGCGCCTGATCGTCGCGTTGAATTTATGCAAAGGACTTCTGGCAGGCGGTACCAAGGTGCTCTTTGGCGCCGCCGGTTTTAAAGCGCTTTTTGGCGCAATCGGTCTGGGCGCAGCAGCGACCGCAATGAAAGAAAAAGAGAAGAAAAAAATCCGCGAGCAGATGCTCAATCAAAAGAGCGATCCGGCCAAAAAAACGAAATAGTTTATCAGTCTAATAAATACATTTAGATGTTGAAAAAAGATCGTTTCGGGGAACCTTCAAGATAGTCGAATGATTAAAAGTCGATCGGCACTTTGGCTACTGCGGACAGATTGAAAGAGATTTCCCTTCATGGCGACCGTCGAACCGGTATCCGTACTTCTGATTGGCGACAACCGTACTGATTACGTGACCATACGTCATTTGCTGGTCGACGAAACGCGCGGGGAGTATCAGGTCACCTGGTCGCGCACATTATCAGACGGTCTCAATCTGCTCAAGACCAATTCGTATCAGGTGCTTCTCTTTGACCTGACCACGTCTATTGGACAGAGCCAGAGGGCATTTAGTGAATTCTGGAGCGAGCTGGTCAGCCAGCCCGTCATTGTCATCTGTCCGGCGGAAAACGAAAGTGCCGCCATCGACGCCGTCAAAAGAGGCGCACAGGATTACTTGCTGCATGCTCATATCGATCGAGAACGCCTGCATAGAGCGATCAATCTTGCTCTGGCCCGCACAGCTTTGAGCAACGAGCAAAAGAAAAAGGCCGGTCTTGAAAAAACCATGGGTTTGAGCAGGCTCAAAGAAGACTTTATGGGTCTTCTTGCCAATGAAGTCTGGCTGCCGCTTCTGGGCGGCAGACTGGTCCTGGAGCACCTTCTGGAAGGCTCTCTAGGCGAAGTGAACGAACAGCAGAAAGTAGCCATCTCACAGCTAAAAAAAGGCAATGAAGAATCTCTGGCCGTTACACAAGAGTTGCTCGACGTCTACACCTACGATCAATCGCGCCAGCAGTTGACCAAGTCGGACATCGACATGAAAGAGCTGATCGAAAATTGTTTGAAGGAAAGCGCGCCTTCCACGAAATATCGAGGCATCAACGTGGTCGTTGATTATCCACAGGGGGCGCCGGTAATCAAAGGTGATCCGTCCGGAATCAGGCGCGTTTTCAATATACTGCTGGAAAATGCCGTCAAATTTTCACCAAACCGGCAAACAGTGGAAATCAATGTCGCACAATTGCCTGACGGCGTCCAAATTTCCATCAACGACCGCGGTCGAGACATTGCACCAGAGGATCAAAAGCGTCTGTTTATGCGCTTCTGGGAAGGTGAAACTGGAAGGAAATATTCCAATAAGTCGGGAATGCACCTCTACCTTTGTCAGAGAATCATCGATGCACACGGCGGAAAAATGGAAGTGACGAGCAAGCCGCAGACCGGCACGACATTCACCGTTACGTTGCCCAAGTAGCATAGAAATATGTACTGGCCCACTCCTCAGGATTACAACGAAGCAGTGCAAAACCCTGAGTATTCGTTTGCCGATGCTCAGTTGATTCAAGGGACTCCGGAATTGACGCCATTGGGGTTGCCCAAACCAGTGACCGGCAATTTCGCCAGCGTATATCGCTTCCAGAAAGGACAAGAACTGATTGCCGTAAAATGCTTCCTGCGCAATGTGCCCGATCAGATGCAGCGCTATCAGCATCTGAGCCGGTTTATGGCGGTAAACAGCACGCCGTATATGGTCGACTTCGAATACATAACTGAAGGTATTCGCATCAAAACTGACTGGTATCCTATTTTGAAAATGGATTGGATTGAAGGAGTGATGCTCGATCAACATCTGCGCAAACAAGTCTCAAACAAAGGCAACATGG
>CAZHEZ010000178.1:0-17065 GCA_964531315.1 uncultured Candidatus Obscuribacterales bacterium
AGCGCACTTGCTTAGTGGGCAAATTGTTGAGAACGCCGCCATCGACGAAAAGTTTGTCGTCAATCTGCACTGGCCGTCTGAGCATCGGCAGCGCGCAACTGGCTTGCAGGGCTCTGCCGAAATTGCCTTTGTCGATGGCATAAGACTTGCCGTCTATTAAGTTCAAGGCGACTGCACAAAATGGAATTCTGAACGACTCGATGTTTTTGTCTTCCTGGGGAACGGATTTGTTGACAAATTTGCGAAAGATGTTGCCGCGATACAGACCGTCATATTGGTGAGAGCCGATTGCTTTTAAGGAAAGGAAAGCTGGTGCTACAGCCAACCTCACACTGACAGGCGCAGTCATGAAGTGCTTCATGTACAGACCGCGAGTAAACTCGTCTTCCAGTTGTGAAATCGGCACTCCGGCTGCGTATAGCCCGCCGATTACAGAGCCCATGCTGGTGCCGGCGATATAGTCGACGTGCACTCCTTCTCTTTCCAGTACTTCCAGTACACCAATGTGCGCGGCTCCGCGCATGCCACCACCGCCCAGAGCCAGTCCAATCTTGGGTCGGCGTTTTGGTGCCGATGTACTTTCACTGCTTTGAGAAACCGCCCGGTTTGGCTGTAAGTCTGCAGTTGCCTCAGGCGGCAAAACGTTTTCGGTCAAACTTGAATTTGATTGGCTTACCGATGTTTGCGCAAAAGCAGGGTTGAATACGGATGAGAATGCCGATATGAAGACGCAAAGAAGACCAGTCGAAACGGCTGCTTTCAGGCAGACGCTCAACGTTTTTTCTCTGGCTCCATTGATTATGTCCAACTCCATTGCATGCGTATCGGTATTGTCCAACCTAACTTGGCGATTGCTTCATCTACAGTGAGAGTGGTTTTGACGCACATCTTCAAAAGGTCAATTGCTTGTTCTGATGAAAGCAAACCCTCTTTGTAGAGGGATTGTGTGCGCAAGACGCTGTACAGCATCTGATCATTGATTATATTGGCATCCAGCAATTTTTTGCCAACTCTCACCGGTTTTTCGCCCTCAGAAGCGATTTTTTCAATGACGCTGCGGTCGGCTACTTTTGCCGCCACCAGCAAATCACCGAAGCGCATTAGCTCCTGCTGCATCTGGGGCGGCGGGTTTAACTCCGCCATGGCTTGATAGACGCCGATGTTTTTGATCTTGCAATTGCGCAATGCTTCAGCGGCTTGATAAGGTTTCAGATAGCTTTGCACCAGATCGAGCATGGTCATCGCAGACTCCAATACCGAATGGGTGACCAAACCAGCATCCAGAAGCAGCTTGTGCAACGGCACCTCAAGCAAAACTTCGTGCTCCAGGCAGTCCATAAGATCTGATTCTGAAACCACCATCGACATAGCCAGCAGTTCAGGCAGACGCAAGCTGGCGCCGGCGCAATCTTTATGAATGCCCTGCTCGAACATGATTTGCCAAACGGAAAGCCGCTTATCGCAAGCCATTCTGAGCGCTCTTACGGCTTCTGATTTTTCCACTTTCTCTTCGCGAACCAGCTTGAGAAGAGCAATCGATTCGAGGACCACTCGGCGGCTCTGATAGCGGTTGAAGATGATGGACCGGGTTAGAGGCATGCCGGTTTCAGTGGCTTTCTTGATGGCGCTGCCCAACTGTTCCATAGTAAGTGCCGATGCTTCGATCATCAGCTCGGTCAAGGCGTTGGTCTCTACCTTGGGCGGCGGCGGTCTGTCCAGGACAATGCCCATCATGTTGAGCGCATCCAAAATTGAAAATTCGTTTTGGCGGGCGCAAATGACTGCTTGAATGGCAGTATCAACATTGATGCGCTCGGCTTTGACCAGCTCGTTGGCGTCCATGGCAAAGCGCAAAGTGGGCTCAGTGGCGTGGCGCAATATCAGGATCGCCTGACTGAGCGACATGCCCAGCTTTTTGGCTGTTGCTTGCGCCTCTTGCGCTTCTTCCGGACCAACTATTTTTGCTGAGACTACTATCTGGTAAAAGCTATCGACCTGAGTCGTTCTGTCGTGCATTAATCACCATCGCCTTGTATTGGGGTCAGGTTGGGGTTGTCCAAAGACGCCAAAGAGCATCCATTTATGTTATTCCACCGGTTTCTCTCTAATCTACCTCGTGACAGCGGCAGGCAAGATTTAACGAACGCTCTAAGCGTCCTATAATCACGCTTTTGCGCCTGAAACCAAATGCGGGTGGCAGTTTTTGGTCCCGCGGTCTGGGTTTTTTTAGCGGTCGTCGTAAACCCGGCAATTAAACTGCTGGGAGAACAAATCGTCGATTACGTCGGCAGCGTGAGAGACATTCCAGATCAGCGTGTTCAATTCTTCCGGATCAAGCCCGGCTATTGGTCTTTGCGATGTGACGAGAATAATTTCCTCGTGTGCACTGAGAGAACAGCAACTGAGATCCTGGTTGAGCTCGAGGCAGCGCAAAAAGAATGCCTCGCGGTCCAGATCCGGGAAATGAACGATTGGACTGGTGACCCTGAGGACGATATTGCCTGATTTGTCTTCCTGCAAGAAAATATAGACTTTGGCTGAGCCTTCCTTCAGCCACCAGCCACAACTTTCGTTGTCACCGTCCAGCACATGCCCGTCAATTTCCAGATTGCGCCTTTTGAAATATGCCGAAAGCATCGAGACGACGCTTTCTACCGTGCCCTTAGGTGGTTGCTTGGTGCCGAAAAGACCCATATAAGACCTCTTGATTTTAGTCAGGCCGACAAAGCGCTTATTCTAGCCGACCGGCCTCACTTGTTCGATAGATTGCATCGCCAGGCGTCGCCCGGCGCCATTGCCAATTCATAAATCAGGCCGCCAAACTAGCTAAAATTCGGCAGTCGGGCTGACTGGTTTTCAAGCCCGCACATGCCGAATCCCAGGTATATGGACGGCAACAGGTGCTCGCAGCACTTTTAATAGGACTTTGCTGTGAAAGAAAGAACAAAATGGAGTGAATTGCCATGAGAGAAAAGGGTTATTACAGGTATGCAACGGTTCACGGCGACTCGATAATCTTTGCCTGCGAAGATGATCTCTGGCATGTTTCAGTCAAAGGTGGGCTGGCCCGGCGCCTCACCACCGGCAAAGGCGAGTTTCTTTTACCCAGAGTTTCTCCTGATGGCTCGACAATCGCATTCACCGGGCAGGAAGAAGGGCATCAGGAAATTTATTCAATGCCATTTGATGGTGGCGCGCCTAGACGTCTTACTCATATGGGCGGCAGCATGACCCTGGCTCTGGGCTGGTCGAAGGACTGCCGAGAGATTTTCTTTACGAGCGAAGCCAGATCGCCTTATATCAAAGAAGCAGAAGCATTTTCAATTTCGGCTCAGGGCGGTGAGGCGAAGGCGCTCAAGCTCGGGCACGTCGTCACGCTCAGTAAGAGCACAGACAATCGTCTTGTGATCGGGCGCAACAACACCGATCCAGCCAAATGGAAACGCTACCGTGGCGGCACCGCCGGCGATATCTGGGTGGAGGAGAAAAAGGGTGGTAGTTTCAAACGCTTGATTGACAAATCAGAAGTGAACGGAAATCTAGTATGGCCGATGTGGGTGAAAGAGAGAGTCTATTTCTTGTCCGACCACGAAGGCGTCGGCAACATTTACTCCGTCAATGCCGATGGCGGCGACCTGAAGCGGCATACCGATCACATTGAATATTTCGTACGCTATCCGTCTACAGATGGAGAGCGGATTGCTTACACCGCCGGCGGGGAAATTTATATTCTCAATCCTGCCACCGGTGACAACCAGAAGATCGAAGTGCGCGTACCTCAGGCGACCAGCCAGATTGCTCGCAAATTTGTCCAGGCGGCAGATTATGTAGAACATTTTTCCGCTCATCCGGAAGGTCATTCGCTTTCTATGATCGTGCGCGGGCAGCCGGTCACCATGCCGTTTTGGGAAGACGCACCCATGCAACACGGCGAAGGAAGCAGGATTCGTTATCGCTCAACTGAATGGCTCAATGATGGAAAACGCTTTGTTGTTTTGAGCGATGCAGACGGTGAAGAAAGGCTGGAAATTCACCACTCAGATCGCCTCAAAGAGCCTGAAATCTTGAGCGGCTTGGACATCGGGCGCGCTATTGAAATGGTCGTGCATCCACATGAAGATCAAGTGGCAATTGCCAATCATCGTCAGGAACTTTTGCACATCGATTTGAAGAGCAAGAAATTGAAAGTGCTCGACTCAAGCAAAGCTGAGCGGCTGACTGGGGTCAATTTTTCTCCGGACGGCAGATGGCTGGCTTATTCATGGTCGGACAATCCGCAAACAGCCATCATCAGAGTCTATGATCTGAAAACAGGAAAGACGCGCGATGTTACGCAGCCGATCAGAATGGATCTCTCACCCTGTTTTGACCCGGAAGGCAAGTATCTGTATTTCCTTTCCAACAGGGACTTCTATCCTATTTACGATGACATGCAATTCGGCCTGGGCTTCATCAAAAGCGTCAGACCCTTTATCGTCACTCTTAAAAAAGACGTGCCATCACCACTGATTGCCAAACCCAAGTCAGTGTCTGCCTCAGACCAGTCGAAAGATGAGTCCAAAGAGAAAAAATCCGAGAAGAAAGTCCACGTTGAAATCGACTTCGATGGCATCGAAGGGCGCATCATCGGTCTGCCGGTCGACGAGGGCAAATATCGCCAGCTCTTCGCCGTCAAAGACCGCATGATTTTTACAGACTATCCTGTCAAAGGAATTCGCCCGACCTTCAACTGGACCGACGAAGAGGAAGACAACGGCAATTTGATTGCCTATGACTTTGCCGAACAGCGCTCTGCAACGCTAGCTTCTGATGTTGGAGTAGTGAGGCAGCGGCCGTTCTCGGCGGTTGCCACTTATAAATCGAAAAAGAAACTGAGAGTGATCGATCTTTTGCAAGCACTGCCGGAGGAAGGACAAGCTCCCAAGGCTCCCTCAGCCAACGGCAGAAAGAGCGGCTGGATCGATATTGAGCGTGTCAAAGTGATGATCGAGCCGCAGAAAGAATGGCGGCAAATGTTTGAAGAATGCTGGCGCTTGCAAAGCCACCACTTCTGGACCGCAGACATGTCCAAAGTAGACTGGAAGCGTGTGCACGACCGTTACGAGCCTCTGCTTGATCTATTGCGCAGCCGCTCCGAAGTGTCGGATCTGCTCTGGGAAATGCAAGGCGAGTTAGGTACCTCTCATGCCTATGAAATGGCAGGCGACTACAGGCGCCCGCAAATGTATGCCATAGGCGGACTGGGGGCCGATCTGGAATGGGAGCCCAAGGCTCGCGCCTATCAGGTTGCCAAAATCATAAGAGGAGATTCCTGGCAAGCGGGCTTCGACTCTCCCCTGGCAGAGCCGGGCGTCAGTGTTGAAGTCGGCGATTTGATTTTTGCCGTAAGCGGAATGCCTGTCAGCGAGCACGTCACTGTCCAAGAGCTGATGATGAATCAGGCGGAAAAACGCGTTGCCTTGACGGTGGGCAAAAGCAAAGGTGAGCGCCGCATTGTCTACGCCAATAATCTCGCTAACGAACGCTTGCTGCGTTATCGCGAATGGGTGGAAACCAACCGCAAGTACGTGCATGAAAAGTCAGGCGGCGCGCTTGGTTATATCCATATTCCCGATATGGGTCCATGGGGCTATTCTGAGTTTCACCGCGGCTATTTGCCGGAAGTAAATCGCAAAGGCTTGATTGTTGACGCTCGCTACAATCGTGGCGGTCACGTTTCACCCTTGCTTCTGGAGAGACTGAGGCGCAAACGCGTCGGCTATGGAATTTCGCGCTGGGGAGCAGTGGAGCCTTATCCACCCGAATCGGTTTTGGGACCGACGGTCTGCCTCACCAATCAATTTGCCGGCTCGGACGGGGACATCTTCAGTCATTGCTTCAAGATGTATAAGCTCGGACCGCTGGTAGGCAAACGCACCTGGGGCGGCGTGATCGGTATCTGGCCAAGACACAAGCTTGTCGATGGAACGCTGACCACGCAGCCGGAATACTCTTTCTGGTTCCAGGATGTTGGTTGGAACGTAGAAAACTACGGCACCGATCCCGACTACGATGTCGATATAGCGCCGCACGATTATCGCGACGGCAAAGACCCGCAAATGGATAAGGCGCTCGAATTGGCTTTGCAAGAACTCAAACAGTCGCCGCCCGAATTGCCGGACTTCAGCGTGCGTCCAAGCCTGCCTCTGCCGAAAGAACTTGTGCAGAAGAAGATGACTTCAGGAGCCAGAAGCTAGTTCGGCAATGTAGTTTCTCATCTCCGCTGAAACCTACCGAATTGCCGGTTGGGCGGCTTGTGCCGGTCTTATTGCCGGAGTTTCTGTCCAGCGACCGCTGACGGCTCGGCTGTTTCTTGTCTGGGCGCTTGCTCCCTGGTACCAGTAGGACCCGTCATTGCTGATCTGGAACTGACCCGACCAGGTGCCACGCGTAGAAGGAATATCCCATATGTCGACAAATCGCCCATCGCTTTGGCGGTGAGTATATTCGGTTCCGTTTTCAAATACGCGCGTGACATTGCCTCGCCCATCGGTGTATGTCCGCAAGCTGCCGCCGGTTGGATAGATCCAACCTACAGGGCGATTCCCGTCACGTTCTGTGGCTCTCACCGAATCACCTGCTCTTTCGATCGTCAATATTCTATTGCTGTCAGGCATCGTAATTTGCAACGGTTGCGTCAAATTCAATCGCGATAACAGAGCATAAGCATCTCGTCTGTAACCGAAAGCAGTGCCTGTCATTGTCAGCATTGCCAATGTCTGAATTGCCCTCATCTTGGTAGGGTGATCGTTTGGTAGTCGAGATTCCATCAGCACCATTGCAGCAGCCAGTCTGACTCGTTCATTGTTATCATTCATAGCCACTTGCAAATGAGCCAGTCCTGGATCTCTGGCGTCGGTAATATGCTCTCCTCTGTAGGCATTGAAAATTGCCTGCACAGTTTGCTCGGCGCGGTTGTTGCTTCTGAGGGCAGCGGCGAGGTTGGTGGCGCGTTGCTGGGGCGTTGAAGTTCGGTCGTGTTCGGTTTGATCCCACATGAGCTGAACAGAGTCTCTCAATTGAGTGAGAGCGGCAGTTGCTTGCTCGCCCACGCCCGCGAATTGGCTGTCCCTTTGCAATGCTTCGAAGACCGGATAGGCGGCTCGATATTGCATATCCTGCAGGGCTCGAACAAGACGCTGCTGATATTCTTGGTTTTGTCCACTGGACCGTTCAATTTCGCATTGCAATGCGCGCGTATAGGTACTTGCCAGTCGCTCGCGAGTAGTAGCAGAATCTCCAAGGGCATTTGTCCTGCCCAATTCTGCCAATCCATCGAGAAGATGCATTCTTGCCGCGGGGCTAAGACCTGAGGTGCGAACCAGACCTTGTTCGATGTAATTGGCGGTCAGATCGCGAGATGCATGTCCAGTCGCGCATGCTCGAGCCAGTGCCTGGGCAGCCATGACTTGATAATCGGGATGATTGAACTGATATCGGTCTGACGGGTAATAGCGTCCCTCAATGCTGACAGTGGCTCCTGCTCCTCCCAAGTGTGCCAGCATTTGACCATCGGTGACAATAAAAGAGAGCGCTCGCCGAGCTCTGTCTCCATCCCTACTGTCTTGCTGTGACAAACTGACTAGATCTTGCCACTGCCGCGTCCGTTGTGTTTCAAGCTCGGTTGCCGCTCTTCTTTCTTCGTTAGTAACGGTGGAGGACCAGCTAAAGAAGTTGTACAGGTTGCCATGAACGGTATGAGCGGCGTTGCGAGCTTGAA
The DNA here is from genome assembly GCA_964531315.1 of uncultured Candidatus Obscuribacterales bacterium. Lineage (GTDB taxonomy): Bacteria > Cyanobacteriota > Vampirovibrionia > Obscuribacterales > Obscuribacteraceae > QKMZ01. Next base: position 7,760 of record CAZHEZ010000178.1, read on the forward strand.
CTCTGAAGGCCTCGTGCCCGAGCAGTGGAAATGCTTCTGTCAGCCAATCTATGGCCCGTCTAGAATCAAAGTCTTGGATATGAGGATACTGAGCCGTATTGCCGGGGTTGATCAGTCTTCTAGAGATCTCCTGGCGAATCTCTTCGTACTCCTGAGAAGTTGGCTCTAGTCTTTGCTGCAGCAAGCGAATATCACGCAAGCGATTGGCCACAGCAGGATCTGTTTCTCTGTGTATTAGGTTGGCCAGATATGAGCTCAGTTCCGGATCGCTTAGCCTTTGCAGTGCGCGCACAGCAGCCATGCGGACGGCTGCATCGGGCTCTGCCGCATCTAGATCTCGGTCTCCTACTCTGATTTGCGGCTGGGCTGAAGCGCGGCTGCGTATTGCATCAAGACAAGCTTGGCTGCGTCCACCGAAAGCGGCCAGGGTGTTGATCGCTTCGGCCCGCAGAGCCGGGTAGAATTCTGCATAGTTCGGATTGCCGGGAACGTTGTTGAGCAGCGATAACAACTGTGTTTGCAAATGCCGTCTTAGTTCGACGTCGGCACCCTGCAATAAAGGCTCCATTCTGGACAAAATGTGGACCAATTCTGGTTCTTGCAATCTGGTTCCAGGCAGCCTGATCAAATTTATGGCGCTGGTGCGAAGAGCTGCGGCTAGACTGGGAGCGTCCTGGCTCAATTGTCCGATGCGGCGAGGAATCATAGCGTCAATAACACGTCTGGCCAGACTGGCATCGGTGGAGCTGAAACTTTCAGCAAGCGTTCTGTTGATTGCTCTTTGTCCGGTAAGGTCGGTGGCTGGTGTCACCAATGCCATGGAAAGAGCGGCATTGATGCGGCGCTCTCTTACCCAGTCAGCCAATTCGCCTTCAGGAACCTGAGCCTGCATGTCTCTGGTCAATACGGCAGTGGCGTGTCTGGCGAATTCGCCTTCAGGCTGCCCCTGAACCTGCTGCCACATGGTATTTGCGGCCGAAAGAAGTTCGGCTCTGCGTCTTGGATCACGCTCTCTGGCGCCATACAATTGCAAGGCCGCCATGGCTCTCACATCGGCATCTCTGTCGTTTTGCGCTACCTGCTCGAGAGTGGTAATCATGTCACTGGAGCTCAACCCAAAGTGTCGGCCCCGCTCACGCCTGTGTTCGTCAAGAGACTGATTGGGTTGTGGCAGGTGTTCTTGATACCTGACGCCATCAAGAATGGTGGAGAACCGCGCACCGTATGCGTCACTCAGGGCGTTCATTCTATCCGTTCTTGTGGCATTTGGATTGCGCAGCACGTCTTGCAGAATACCTGCATATTGCTGGTGCGTGATCGCTCCTATGCGGGTCAATAAGTCACCACTAACGATACCGCGGTTGCCGAGATTGCTTGACTCCAGATCGCGACGCAGGAAATTGACGGCATCAATTGCCGTTACGCTTGTGGAAAGCTGTCTTGCCGGAATCTGAATGCGATCCTCAACGCGCTGGCCGGAGTCGAGATGGCTGACAATGATGCGCTCGTGAGCAGGGATCGTCTGAGTAATTCGAGCGAGGTTTTCCGGAATTGCGCCGGCGTTTCGTGTAAGAAATAGCAGGCCAATGCGGCTGGCTGCAGCTACATCATTGTCTCTGGCAGCGATAATGCGATCGGCTAATTCTCTGACCGGGGCGGGAAATGCTCTGCGCTTTTCGGGATCCATCAGATCTCTAATCTGCGCATCGGACAATCGAAATTGTTGGTTTGTGCTTGCTTCAGGATGAGCCAATTCGAGATCGCGAATTTGTTCGCCCGTAAGAGCGATATTGCCGGCCAGGCGGTCGATGAAGGCCTGGCGCTCGGCTGGTGGTGTATTTGGTGCCAGGAATCTACGTGTGTTTTGGAAAATCTCTTGGATCTGTCTTTGCGTCTCTGCCGGTCTGCCGGCGCTCAATGTGGTGGCGTAAGAATCCAGGACTGCCCTTGCTCCCTCTAATGCCTGTTGATTGTTAGGATTGAAAGCATCGCGTCCGGCTTGCTGCATGCCGCGCCCATCGCCCACCTGGATGATGGCATCTTCCAGGGGATTACGCTGTCCCATCTCTCTGAGGTCTCTGACTTGATGGGCAAGATCGGTGGCGATTACCGGTGCAAAACCATATTCAGTTGCTCTGAAGGCAAAACTGGTGCCGGTGTGCACCTGGCGCACGAAGGGAATGCCAGCAAGTGCCTGGGCTCCGTCCACCGCTGGACGACCATGAATAATGGTGTGCACTCTTTCTGCGGCCGTCGGCAACTCGCCTGCTCGCGCGGCGCGAAACATGTTGATGCCGCCGCGGGCCAGGCCAAGTCCCGTGTCGGCTAGGAAGTAGTAGCTGCGGCCTCGGTTTACTGCTTCACCGACGGCGACGCCTCCAATCTCAAGGTCTCTGCCGCCGGCATTATTCAATATTCCTGATCCGGCAACGACCATGCGCGTTCCGCCACTGGCAATCTGCCAGGCTGCTTCGCTGCCGGTCAATCTGAGGGCCGCACTGGCTCCAGCTGTCGCTAGCCTGGCTCCACGAACGGCGGCGGCAACTTCGATGGTGCCAGAAGCGAGCATGGCAGCATCCATCGTCGTGGTGAGCGCCTTTTCACCCCAGTAGGCAAACTGTTGACCGGCCAGGAAGCTCGAAAGATTCCTCACTTGTACGATTTCAACACGATTGCCGGTTCTTACAGGGACAAAGGCATCGCCATCGATCTCGCGTTGATTTTGAGGAACCTGGCCGTTTTGTGGAACTTGAACGATTTCACCGTTGATGTTGGCAAAATCAAGTCGCATAGCGTTACCGACAGGACTAATGCCGAAAGCGCGAACGTTTTGATAGGCGTACCAGGGAGCGCTCTCTGCCTGGATTGTTTGGCTGATGCGAAAACGATTATTGCCCAGCGCCTGGACATCCATGTTGTAACCGATCAGATTCATATCGCGCACGGTTTCACCTTGTCGTGGCTGGTAACCTGGTGCGGCGATACTGACAAACTCGTTGTTGGCATTGAAGATTGCTCTGCCGTGGCTTACCTCGTGATCTCCGTACATCAAGACTGCATCAGGGTTCTGGCTGACCAGCTGGCGAGCGGTTTGATCTATTCTTTCGCCGTTATTTTCAAGCCACTGCCTCAGTCTTTGAATTCTTTGCGCATTTGCAGGGTTGTCCTGACGCAAATCCGGGGGCAGGTCGAGCCGGACTTCCTGCAGTGTGCCTTCTCTTATCAGCCGACGCGCAGACGGGTCGGCTAACTGGCGGTCTGTGACTTCCTGGCGCCGACCGTTCGACTCGAAGACCAGTGTCGTACCGGGCGGCAATTCCAGCGGGAAGTCGCTGTTGCGCGATCTTTTATGGAGGCTGATCATGGCTTCGATGTAGTTGCGCGTACGGGTGGCCAGGTCATAGTGCTCAGCAAAAGAAGCTCGATGGGCTTGTGGGTCATCTTGAGGTCCGCGGCGCCAGCCGGCCGGCAATCTCATCTCAACCATCATTCGCTCGATGATGCGATCTTGATTCTGACCGCGCGCGTCTTCTGCTGTTTGATTACAGGTGGTAAACCAATTGTAGATGTTATCCAGTCTTTGCAATTGTTCCTGACTCGGCAATCTGTCGGTGTCGATGCCGAGATTGACGCTCAGCTGTCTGGAGGCAGCCATGGCATTATAGAGTTCAGGATTGATGCTGCGTTGATTGCGATCGGCAGGCAGTTCAATCGGGCTGCCTGGAGGAATTGGCAATTGCAGACTGTCCAATTGCCGCACCGAGGACGGTACCGCATGTCCTTGCAACCAATTTATATATCCCTGGTAAGCTTCCCGTGAGGCCGGTCCGAATACGCCAGCCTCTTGTTCCAATCTCAATCTTTCCTGTCGTTGCGTTATGGCTTCTCTGGAGGCCTGCATGTACGCGTCAATCGATTGATCTGCCAGGCGCGGCCCGATGTCGGTATACAGCCGGGCCAGATTGGTCAAGGTTTGCTGCAAGTATTGCGAGCGTGTTATTTCATCTTCCTGAAGGCGCGGTTGTGCCTGCCGCAGTGCCTCTATTTCACGGGTCCTGGCTGCCGCATCACCTGGCGGTTGCACAGCCGCTCTCTCACCGGGACGAAGTGGCGCCGGCGCATCGATTTGACCAGCCGGATTGGGAGCACCGGCCTGTGCCACCATTATCGGTGCATCCGTCGGTGCGTCTGTTTCTGCTCTATTACTGCGGCTGCTTGGTCTTGCTGAGCGCCTTGTGCTGTCGTCCACATCCATGTAGAGAACATTACTGGCGTCGCGCACAAAAGTAGAATTAGAAGGGGGAAGTACTTCTCGCATTTCTAATTACCTGCTTGTGCAAATTGAGGCTGGAAATTCTGATAATGGATTTCTATATAAGCCCTCATCTCATCAGCGGCACTGGCAGCCGTTTCTTTGAGCTCGCTGTCATCGATCGACTCAGCAATTACATCGAGCAAAACAGTCAAGCGCCCCGAGGCACTGAAAGCACAAAGACCAATTAATTTCGTACAGATTTCTTTTGCCGCCGACGAACCGTCATATTTGCCTAGCTGCAGTACAAGCGCATCCTCCAGACAGGCGGCGATTTTGTCCTGGCAATATGGCAAACAATGGACGAGACAATCTATTAACGCCAATTTTGTCTGACTGGACAGATCACCGCCATAACACAAAAGCCAACTTATGTACGCGAATACCTCTTTGCTGAGTGCAATGTCTTTTGAAAATTCTTTCAGAGCGCCGAGCGCTTTTGTTATAGCCGCTATTCTCTGGCTGTGCACAACTGGTTCGCCATGGTGCGCAATCAAGTACACAAGAGCTGTTCGCGCCGTTCTCGCTTCAATATCTGCCACCGAATTGCCAGAGGCCAATTCCACCAATTGATCAAATTGCTGATTGAATTTTTGACAAATTGCCAGTTGGCTTTGCTCGCGGATTGACATAGTCACACAATCCTGACTGTTCTCATTTAAGAGCACGATGTCCGGGAGATCTGTCTGCAAAGAAGATAAGTAGACTCTGGCGAATTCGTCCTGGTGCAAAATCGGAAAATTTAGTTTCAACCACTTGGGAGTTGAAAGCTCTTGTGCATTGCTCTTCCAATTTGCATTATTTTTATAGGCGCTCAGCCAGTTTTCGATTTGTGCGTTGGTGATCATTGAATTCGACTCCTAAGACCGAAAAATTCGCGGACTTGCAGTATGTCGAGCCAGGTTGAACCGCCAAGTCAGTCAACTTGGCTGGGGTCATGGCGTTTTGTCGGGGTCACATTAAGAATGTATCGCTTAATTCTGACCATATTCCGTCCAATCAGATTCCAGAGAAGGATGGTCGCTGCAAGGGCGGTCTGGATGGGGATTGGTTGCTGAGGTACCAGGTGACGGCAGCGGAAAACAGGATGCTTAATCCGGTAGCGGCTCCCATGGCGCCGGCTGCTGTAGGGCGGTTGCCTGCCTGGCGGCGGGCCTCGGTAAGAATGCCTCGATGTGCCTCAGTGCGAGCCTCCGGACCGAATTCACCCCGCAAGCGCCTCAGTGTCTGTTCTAATGCCTGAGCCCTTTCAGCCTCGGAAGTATTACCTCGCAAGCGCACCAGTTCGCGTTCCATTGCGCTAATTTGTTCGCCGGTCACTTCCTGTTGCTCGCGCAGTCTTTCTGCAGTCATTGAAGTGCCCACCTGACGATCGTTAAGGTTGATCGTGCCATCCGGCGAGAAATTCATGGCAGCGCGGTCCCCGTTTTGAGCGGTTGGTGCGTTGCGAATATTGAGCGCATCGGGTGGTGGCACTCGCACCGGAGCCGGTGCGGGTGCCGATGCCAGCCCATCGGATGCCACCAAGCGCGTAATTCTATCGAGATGCTGGCGCCCCCGGCTGGTTTGTGAATCCTGGTTATTGTTATTGAATCGGTTGCTCACTGAAGTCAGAGCACTTTCCACTCTTGATCTGTTGGCAGGCGATGGATTTTCTGCATGCGCGGCTAAAGCTGTATTGAGGTTGGTCAGCTCCGCCTGGACTCGATTCAGCCACGACCTATGCCCTCCGCCTTCATTGAAGTGGTTTGCGAAATCTCGAAGTGCTGTTTGATTATCGCGGTTGGTCGCAGTGGGAATGCTCGCCCGCACATCAGCTGCATATTGATCCAAAAGGGCCTGACGTTCTCGGGTAAAAGATTGCCACAGTCGCGTTGCTTGTGCAGCCTCCTGGTGACTTCCGGCCTGGTCAAGTATTTGCATGAAGGAGCTGTCCTGTCTGGCGCCTGGTACTGTTGGTGGAAGAGCTCTGAAGAGATTCAGTGGAGAACCGTTTGCTTCCATCCGACCAACCATATCCATCACTCGCGTTCGCACTGTAGATGAGAGTTCTTCCTGACTGATGCCGGATGGCAAAAGAATAATTCCGTTATTTCTAATCGCTCCGTGCTCACCACGTCTTCTCTCCTTCGAATCGATGAGCATGTAATCGCCGGTGCGATGGTTCACCAGTAAGAAATCACCACCCATTCCGTCAACCATCGTTTCACCGCGCACCGGAATGATCTCATAGCCCATCTCTCTCAGGCTGCGGCCTGCCAGTTCCGCCGGTACACCCGGGCCCGAAAGACGTTGAGGCATCAAATTTCTCATTGCGTCCCAGGCTCGCTGCTGGGTTTTGTCACCACTTCCGAATATTGGTTCGGTTATTCGGCCGTTTGCAGTCATTGGTGGCGCAAGATCGCTGCGCAGTCGGTCAATTGTTTGTGAAAGCGCGGATGGCTGTCTGGTAAACAGACTTCTTCTCAGTTCGAGTCTATCTTCATATTCTCGGTCAGTCAGATCGCGAGTATCGCCTATGCGCTCCAATTCATGCAGTCTGTTGAAATTCTCGCGCAGTTGTTCGAAGCGACTGCGATTTTCAGCGTTAGTGACCAGGTTTTGCAGTGTTTGGAGATCCGGATTGGCAGTAGCCAGCAAGCGCTGTTCGATGCCGTATCTTTCGTGAAATCTTGCTTCCAATTGCTCGATTCTGCGGGCAAGATCTGCCCCCTGTGTCCCTCTATCAGCCAGATTGTTGAGTGCCGTTCTCATCTCTGGACTGAGCTGATCTACGCTTACAGGCATAAATGATAGTTCTTCTGTGGGAGGAGTCTCCTGTATAGAGATTGTCACTGCTGGTAGAGGTAGATCTGTTGCGGAAGAATCTGCTGAGAGAGTGCTTAGTATTGACGAGTTGCCTTGCCTGGTCCAGTGCTCATGGATTTCGTTGTACAGGTTGTCTTCTGTATTGCGGTTGGCAGGTGCACCGACACGGAAAGATTCGATTGGTGGCATATCAATTTCTCACTGGCGCATTAGGAACGGGGCATCATCGTGCTCGATGACCACGACAATACGGTGAGAATCTGACCAAGTTTCGGCCGGCTTGAATTTTTTGCTGAGTGATTTAGTGTCCTGTTACAGGTGCATGTTGGAAGGCTGGTTGCGTTCGTCTTTGCAAGGCCAGGTCGGCGGCCAGTGCAGCCGATACCAAAAGCCCTATTCCCAGCGCCGTTCCTGCTCCCGGCCTTCCGCCACGTCTGGCCCGTGCTTCAATTTCTGTTCTGCTTTCGGCGCCGCCATTGGTGCCGCCCACGCGCTCCAATGACCCTGTCGCTTGCTGTATTCGTTCTATGGCAGTGTTCATAGCGCGGTGCGCTTCTGCTTGCGCCTGGGGTCCGTTTGCTCCGCGCAAGTCTTTGATGACTCGATCCAGGACTTGTGCTCTTTGCGCTTGACTGGGATCATTTCTAATTGCGTCTAATTCAGCTTCCAAGGTCTGCATCCTTTCTTCCGATTGTCTGTCAGTGAAAGGCATTCTGGGACCCATGGCAGTTTGTTCCAGTGCGGCCATAGAAGAGCCTGGTCGCGCTGACAATGCTCCGCCTTCCAGCCCGACTGCTGTGGGTGCGAATTGCAGTGAGAGGGCATCGGCTGGCGGAGTCCTGAGCGACGGTGGATTGGCTGGACGCGTGTCTGTACCCGGTGTGCCAGGTTGAGCCGCAAGCTCTGGACGCTGAGTCACAGGTGTCTGTCCTTGCGAACTTTCCGGACCACGAGGACCGGTGATGCGCAAGGGGATTGGCTCCGCCGGTGGTGGCGTGCGCAGCGGCGCCGGCTCTGTAGGTCGGGTCGTCGGCCGTTCGAATGGCACCAATTGATTTCCTGAATTTGGAGTTTCAGTCGGTCTGGCCGAGGTGTCAGTAGTTGCTGCATTTTGATTGCGCCTTTCCATGTACCATTGACTGCCTCTTCTAGCCAGATACCAGCCGGCGGCCCCTAAGGCCAAAAGCCCTGGCGCACTATTGGAAAGCCGTTCAGCCAGACTTTCGTCTATTGGTCTGGATATTTCCGCTGACCTGTTGGCTGCCGGCGCTCCATCTAATCTTGGTGTCTGCGTGCGATTGCCTGCTGGAGTCGTGGGCGGGCGAACCTCACTTCTTGGCGGTATGACGGGTGGAACCAGTCGCGGCATGGGCAGAAGCTCAGGGACAGTCGTCCGTTGCGGCTGCAAAAATTCCGGTCCCGCGGGTCGCGGCATGGCGGGCAGACCTGGTCTGTTTTGCGGGTTAAACGGAGCGGGTCGGTTGCGATTCTCGCCCGACATTTGAAAATAGTTTGGCGTCGGAATATTGGCATTGAAGCCAGGGCGCGGCGGTGCACCATTGTTCAAATCCAGCGGTCTGGACTGAGCTAAATTCAGGAAATAGCTGCTGTAGGCTCGGTTGAGGCCATTTTGAAACGTCTGATCGAACGCCAGTTCCGGTCTGATCCTCAATGCATCATCCACATCTCGTTCACCGCGGATGATATCACCGGCGCTGATGCGAGAAACACCCCTGCCGGCTCGTGCCACTGCCGGAGACATGTACAGTCCGTGCAGCCTTTGCTCTTCTTGCATGAGGCGCCCATACTGCGCGTCGCTGCCTGGTGTGGTATTGTCGCCTGTGCGCCTGCGCAAATCATTGCGCTGTCTCAAAAGACCTATACGAGCTTCAGTAACCTGATCTTGATTGATATTGTCGGCGCTTTGAATGGCTTGACCATATGCTGATTCAGCGGCGGCCGGACCGCGCTCGGCACGCAGGCGCGCAGCCTGCGTCATGTGTTGGGCAGGATCTTCAAATCTTCCGTTTCGGGCTAGCTGATTGTTATTGAAATGGTTTTCCGGTCCCGGCGGGCGTGACCAGGCAGATTGGCACGCTGTTTGAATGGCGTTCTGACAGTCTCCCTGTTGCTGAGAAGACTCCGGCTGGCAGACAGTCCACGATGTGGATTCACAATGCCTGCCT
>CAZHEZ010000179.1:0-16990 GCA_964531315.1 uncultured Candidatus Obscuribacterales bacterium
TGTTTGGTTTTCCTTGATTAGGATATGCACCGGTGGCATGATTGGGATTTCCGTTTGATGTGAGCACTCGGATATAGCCATCCCGCGAAAGATTGACATTCGTCGATGCAGCACATGCGGGAGTCAATGCCAATTCCAACAACTTCCACGGATCTGAATTGCTTGTCGTCTTTGTTGGTCTTATCTTTGATGCACGATGGTGGTGCAGCTTGTGATCAGTTTTCTCACTGTCAGTCTCATAGTGCCCATATGCAGGCACGCTAGAGATCAGCATCATATATAGTGCCAGAAATGTGAGTTTCCTATGGGGCATAGATTGGCTCGGCTTCCACTCCCTTTTGCTTCGGCTCAACTTGCCTATTATGACTTAAAAGCCTAAGCAAAAGAGGCTCAGTTCAATACCCGTTTTCCAGCACACCGAGCCGATACTTTGCGTCCAGCGGCTGGTCGGCGTATCGGTGGATGAATCCCACAGTCCCCAATCGCGGAGTCCGCAACGACGCTTGATAATGTCTTATCGCTTCGTCCTTCTTATCCATCGCTTCGTATGCAACACCGAGATAATAGTCGCTGGCATCATAGTGATTGGCGGGCAACTCACCCGGCAAAGTCGGCGCAAACCGAGAGTCGCCGCTTTGACTGCGACGCAAATCGTTGAGGGCCAGACTTGGTTTATTCATCAAAAGCATCAAACGGCCACGCGTGTACAACGCGTCACCCGAACGCGGGTCCAAAACGATTGAGCGATTAAGATCGAAAAGAGCGCGCTCATAGTCCTTTTGATCCATATAACAATTCGCACGCTCGGTGTAGGCGGCGGCGAAATTTGGATCGATTGCAATCACTCTGGTCAAATCCTGAATTGCCGACTCGGTGCATCCAATCGTTCCGTATAGGTACGCCCGGCGGAAAAGTGACCATTTGTCGCTGGGATTTGTATGTATTGCTCTTGTGACGGCATTCAGCATGGAAAGAAGCTGTTGACCCAACTGTGTTGTCTTAGCCGTATTCTGCCAGGTGCGAAAAGTATCCGATTCGGTCGCCGAAAAGCATTTTTGTCCCAGTAAAAGCGCTGTAATTGCCAAAAGCGCCGAAACGCGGCGCCCTAACCCGGAGCTTCTTCGGGCATTCCAACCAAATTCAAATTTCTTATGCATCAACTCGATCCTCAAAGGAAGGAAAGGCGTAAGGCACAAAGTGCGGGGGCTGCTTCGCCATGTGCACATCCTATTTAAAGAACATGTATATAGGATGGAGAATATGGAGAAAATATGGAGACTGCGACAGGCGCCAGCTAGCCGCAACTTTTGGTTGGCTATGTTAAGGGCAGCTAATTATTACCGGGACTCAACCTCGCAAAGCCCTAAATAACGGGCTTTCCAGCCTTTCCACCTAACTAATGGTTAATGTCAGCTGCCGGACGCCGATTCACCTTTACAATTATGAGCCGGGAGGCGTAAAACCGCTCCCAGTTTGCAAAAGCGAGAAAATGCCTGAGCCAAGCCCAGCAAAGAAATCCAGGCTGTCCTCAATTCCCGGACGCCCGATTGTCTGCGCGCTGGTACTTTTTGCATTTATCAACTTAGCGCTTGCGGCGATAAAACCGAACCTGCAGGTAAAACCAACTGAATTGCCCGTTCGTTTATCCTGGGAATGGTGGCGCACCAAATCCTATCTCGCCGAACCAACCGCACCAGATGTGGTATTGATGGGTTCTTCACTCTTGATGATACCTGCGTCAATGGTCGACGCTGATTTTCTCAATCGAAATATCGATGCGGTCAAACATCCGCATTCAGAGTTTTTAGAGCAGCGATTGAAAGAGGCAGGCGCCACTCGAAAAATTTCCTGCTTCAATTTTGCGCTTCCTGGAGCCATTATCTCGGATCAATATCTGACGGCTCATTCCCTTTTCACTGGAAATCGGGCACCGAAAGTGATAGTGCTTGGGCTGAGTCTGAGAGATTTCATTGACAGCGGAGTCGATTCGGCTACCTCCACTCCGACATATCAATTTTTCCGTCACTTTGACAAAACAAACGATGTGAAAGACCTTTTGACAGTCTCACCTCAAGCAACTGCAGAAGAGTTTTACAACAAGATCAATTACCTTTCGGACAAAAGGTTGGAACTGCAAGCTTATTTCGCCAGGCCTATAAAAGAGGCTGGCGCAACGGCACTTGTAAATATTCCGGTCAACTCGAAATTCGATGCCACTAAGTCGCAAGAAAAAGGCGACGGAGACATTTTAGGCAATGCAACGGTCACCGAAGGCAATTTCATCATGCCACCACATAGGGTGCTGCCCTGGAAGGACAATACGCGCGAATATAAAAAACGCTTTGCCTCGGCCAATGAAAAACTGTTCTCCAATCAAATGGCTTTTTTCGATAAGTTGCTTGCCGATGCAAAGGCAAATCACATAAAAGTTGTCGTGGCCAACATGCCGCTCACGGATAAGAACATGTCTCTGATGCCTAAAGGCATGTACGAGAAGTATTTAAATGAAGTGAACATACGAGCGCAAAGAGGCGACCTTTCTCTGGTCGACTTAAACACACAGTGGGTTTTCCAGGACTCGGACTTTCAAGACACTGCCCACATGAACGCCGCTGGGGGAGCCAAGTTTATGGATCTGCTGGCCAAGTCGATTTCTATGAACAGGAAAGTGCGTGAGGCGTTGTCTATCAATGTTTCGCCAGAGACAGAAAGACAGACCGCCGGGAAAAGCTCACCCAGTCTGTATTGAAACAAATTCTGTCCGAAAGCGTGCCAGCCTGCCAACTGGAATGAGCGCCTGGGTGGCGTTCCCCAGATAAAATCTGTTTGGTATCAAACCGAACGTCTGCAGGCACGGGTTTCCAGCAGCTCGCTGGCAAGATTAAATATGCAATTTAATCAGTGCCTCAATTTGCAAAATTCCTACATTAAACTCTGGAAACCCAATAAATTCGTGGGAACTTTGTACCGCGTGACCCGTCTCATCACCATCGTTATACCGACCCTGCGCGATGCCCTTAAGGAGTTAGCGCGATACGATGCAAAAAGTGGAAAGTAAAAACTAGTCCTTGTATCTCGCGGGAGAAATCCCGCGCTGTTTCTGCTTGTCAAATTTCTCTCTGTGCTCTGTTTTCGATCAGTTTCGCCCACAAATACACATTGGAATATCACCCATGCCAATAACTAAATCTCGTGCTTCCACAGAAACCAACGGTGGCAAAAAGACCAATACCGCGACCCTGGCCGACGAGAGTATCGACGCTAAGCAATTGCTGAAAGCAATGCGCATGCTGGCTCGCGGCGATTTTTCCGTCCGCCTGCCTCTCGACCAGACCGGCATTTCCGGTGAGCTGGCAGTGGCATTCAATGACGCCGCTGAGTTGAACGAGCGCATGGTGCGCGAGTTACAGCGCGTATCAACCGTTGTAGGTAAAGAAGGAAAAATCGGACACCGTGCCTCGCTCGGTGATGTCTCAGGCGGCTGGGCTGATTGCATGGACTCAGTCAACCTGCTGGTCTCCGACATGGTCCGCCCGACGACAGAAGTTGCCCGGGTTATCGGCGCGGTTGCAAAAGGCGACCTCAGCCAAACCATGGCACTCGAAATAGACGGGGCTCCACTGAAAGGTGAGTTCTTACGAACAGCAAAAACGATCAACACAATGGTCGATCAGCTCTCCTCATTCGCATCAGAAGTTACACGGGTGGCAAGGGAAGTAGGAACCGAAGGTAAACTGGGCGGTCAGGCGCAGGTCAAAGGCGTAAGCGGCACCTGGAAAGACTTGACCGACTCCGTAAACTCGATGGCAAGCAACCTGACAGCCCAGGTGCGGAACATCGCGGAAGTAACAACTGCCGTTGCCAACGGCGACCTCTCTAAGAAGATTACTGTAGACGTTAAAGGCGAAATCTTAGAACTGAAAAACACAATCAACACCATGGTGGACCAGCTCTCCTCCTTCGCATCGGAAGTAACACGGGTCGCCCGGGAAGTAGGAACGGAAGGTAAGCTCGGCGGTCAGGCGATAGTAAAAGGCGTCTCTGGTACATGGAAAGATTTGACGGATAACGTAAATTCGATGGCAGGCAACCTGACAGCTCAGGTGCGGAACATCGCCAACGTAACGACCGCCGTTGCAAACGGCGACCTCTCTAAAAAGATCACAGTAGACGTTAAAGGCGAAATCTTGGAGTTGAAGGTCACAATCAACACCATGGTGGACCAGCTGTCATCATTCGCATCGGAAGTAACACGGGTTGCAAGAGAAGTAGGTACGGAAGGAAAACTGGGCGGTCAGGCGAAAGTAAAAGGCGTCGCCGGCACATGGAAGGATTTGACCGACTCCGTAAATTACATGGCAGGCAACCTGACAGCGCAGGTAAGAAACATCGCCAACGTGACGACCGCCGTTGCAAACGGCGACCTGTCCAAGAAGATTACTGTAGACGTTAAAGGCGAAATCTTGGAGCTGAAAGACACCATCAACACCATGGTGGACCAGCTCTCATCCTTCGCGGCAGAAGTAACACGGGTAGCCCGTGAAGTGGGAACGGAAGGAAAACTCGGTGGTCAGGCGGATGTAAAAGGTGTGTCCGGAACCTGGAAGGATTTGACCGACTCCGTAAACTACATGGCGTCCAACCTCACATCTCAGGTAAGAAACATCGCCGACGTTACGACCGCCGTTGCAAACGGCGACCTCTCTAAGAAGATCACTGTAGACGTTAAAGGCGAAATCTTAGAACTGAAAAACACAATCAATACAATGGTTGACCAACTCTCCTCATTCGCATCCGAAGTAACACGGGTGGCAAGAGAAGTAGGAACGGAAGGAAAGCTCGGCGGTCAGGCGGAAGTAAAAGGTGTATCGGGAACATGGAAGGGTCTTACCGATAACGTAAATTCGATGGCAGGCAACCTGACAGCCCAGGTGCGTAACATCGCAGAAGTGACGACCGCCGTTGCCAACGGCGATCTATCTAAGAAGATTACGGTGCCAGTGCGAGGCGAAATCTTAGAGTTGAAAGACACAATCAACACAATGGTGGACCAGCTCTCATCCTTCGCGGCAGAAGTAACACGGGTGGCAAGAGAAGTAGGTACGGAAGGAAAACTCGGCGGTCAGGCGGCTGTACGAGGCGTGTCCGGTACCTGGAAGGATTTGACCGACTCTGTAAATTACATGGCGTCAAACCTCACATCTCAGGTAAGAAACATCGCCGACGTTACAACCGCCGTTGCAAACGGCGACTTGTCCAAGAAGATTACTGTAGACGTTAAAGGAGAAATCCTTGAACTGAAAGACACAATCAACACCATGGTGGACCAGCTCTCGTCATTCGGGGCTGAAGTTACACGGGTGGCAAGAGAAGTAGGTACGGAAGGAAAACTGGGTGGTCAGGCGGACGTTAAAGGTGTATCCGGAACCTGGAAAGATTTGACCGACTCGGTAAACTACATGGCGTCCAACCTTACATCACAGGTAAGAAACATCGCCGACGTTACAACCGCGGTTGCAAACGGCGACTTGTCCAAGAAGATCACCGTAGACGTTAAAGGCGAAATCTTAGAGCTGAAAAACACAATCAACACAATGGTTGACCAGCTCTCATCATTCGCATCTGAAGTAACACGGGTGGCAAGAGAAGTAGGTACGGAAGGAAAACTCGGTGGACAAGCCGATGTAAAAGGCGTGTCCGGAACCTGGAAAGACTTGACCGACAACGTCAACTTCATGGCGTCCAACCTCACAGGTCAGGTAAGAAACATCGCCGACGTTACAACCTCTGTGGCAAAAGGCGACTTGTCCAAGAAGATTACGGTAGACGTTAAAGGCGAAATCTTAGAGCTGAAAAACACAATCAACACAATGGTTGACCAGCTCTCATCCTTCGCGGCAGAAGTAACACGGGTAGCCCGGGAAGTAGGTACGGAAGGAAAGTTGGGAGGACAAGCCGACGTGCAAGGGGTCGGCGGCATCTGGAAGGACCTCACCGACAACGTAAACTTCATGGCAGGCAACCTTACAGAGCAGGTACGGGGTATCGCCGGTGTTGTAACCGCGGTCGCCGTCGGCAACTTGAAACGCAAACTGGCATTGCAAGCCAAAGGCGAAATCGCCGCACTGTCAGACACAATCAACGAGATGATCGACACACTGGCTACATTCGCCGACCAGGTAACCACAGTTGCCCGGGAAGTAGGAGTAGAAGGAAAACTCGGTGGTCAGGCAAGGGTGCCTGGTGCCGCCGGAACCTGGAGGGATCTGACAGACAACGTTAACCAGCTGGCTGCCAACTTGACCGGTCAGGTACGGGCAATCGCAGAAGTAGCAACCGCCGTGACCAAGGGCGACTTGACGCGATCTATTACTGTAGAAGCGCAAGGCGAAGTAGCGGCGCTCAAAGACAATATCAACGAAATGATCTGGAACCTCAAGGACACGACCCAGAAAAACACCGAGCAAGACTGGCTCAAAACTAACCTGGCAAAATTCACTCGAATGCTGCAAGGTCAAAGAGACTTGCTCACTGTTTCCAACTTGATCTTGTCCGAACTGGCACCACTAGTTTCCGCCCAACATGGCGTTTTCTACCTCAACGAACTAGATGAGGAAGATGACGAGCAAGTACTGAAATTGATCGGCAGTTATGCATACAGAGAAAGAAAGATGCTCTCCGATCGATTTAGAATGCGCGAGGGACTGGTCGGTCAGTGCGCCATCGAAAAGCAGAGAATTCTGGTGCACGATGCGCCCAACGACTACGTACGAATCAACTCAGGACTGGGTGAAGGAACGCCGCTCAATATCGTTGTTCTGCCGGTACTGTTTGAAGGAGAAGTTAGAGCCGTAATCGAGCTGGCCTCTTTCCAACGCTTCAGTGACATCCACTTGGCGTTCTTGGATCAGCTCACAGAATCCATCGGTATCGTGCTCAACACAATCGAAGCCAACTCCAGAACAGAAAACCTCCTGGCTCAGTCTCAGTCACTTGCACAAGAACTGCAAGCCCAACAACAAGAACTGACAGAGACCAACCAACGCCTTGAGCAACAAGCGAAGAACCTCAAGGAATCCGAAAACTTGCTCACCGAGCAACAAGAAGAGTTGCAACAAACAAACGAAGAGCTGCAAGAAAAAGCTCGACTGCTGCAAATGCAAAACAAAGAGGTGGAACGCAAGAACAGAGAAATCGAGCAAGCTCGACTGTCGCTGGAAGAGAAAGCAAAACAGCTTGCTCTCACCTCCAAGTACAAGTCTGAGTTCCTCGCCAACATGTCGCACGAATTGCGCACACCGCTCAATTCACTTTTGATTCTCTCTAAGCTGCTTTCTGAAAACGTAGAAGGCAACTTGACGGACAAACAGATTGATTTCGCCAACACAATTTATTCATCAGGAACAGACTTGTTAGGCTTAATCAGCGACATTCTCGATCTGTCCAAGATTGAATCCGGCACGATGACGGTCGAGCTGTCCGACATCTTTGTTTCCGACATTCGCAACGACATGGACAGAGGATTCCGCCAGATCGCAGACGACAAAAAACTGGAATTCACCGTACTTATCGACGAAAATGCGCCAAAATTGGTTTATACCGACTGGAAGCGCCTGCACCAGGTATTGAAGAACCTGCTATCCAACGCCATCAAGTTTACGGAAAAAGGTACTGTGTCTCTCAAGATTGGCACAGCCGAATCAGGATGGTCGTCGGACATAGATGTACTGAATATGGCCGACTCGGTAATCGCCTTCACAGTCTCCGACACCGGCATCGGTATCCCGACTGACAAGCAAGGCATTATCTTCGAAGCCTTCCACCAGGCCGATGGCACCACCAGCCGGAGGTTCGGCGGTACCGGACTGGGGCTTGCCATCAGCCGCGAGATCGCCACATTGCTGGGCGGCGAAATTCGCGTTGCCAGTACGCCGGATGAAGGCAGCACCTTTACGCTCTACATTCCAAAGACTTACCTGCCGCAAGCAGCAAAAGTCTATTCGGCGAAAACACAAGGTGGAAGCGCCACCAAAGATCGCGATCCGGAAGTGCTTTTTGAAGCCCTGACGCAAGCGATGCCTCGCCATGAGCTGACAGTAAATGATGACCGTGATCGTATAGAAGAAGGGGACAGGACTGTTCTCATCGTTGAAGACGATCCCAATTTCGCCAGCCTCATGGTCGATCTCGTTCACGAGAAGGAGTTTAAGGGAATTGTCGCCTGTGACGGCGAAAGTGCTCTGGCTCTAGCGAGGAAATACAAACCTGAAGCGATAACACTCGATCTAAACCTGCCGGACATGGACGGCTGGACCGTATTGGATCGCATCAAACACGATCCCAACACCAGACATATTCCAGTGCACGTGATCTCCGTTGATTCACAGCGCTGGCGCGGACTGAGACAAGGCGCGATCGGGTATCTGGAAAAACCGGTCAGCAAAGACAGCCTTGTTGATGCTCTCCAAAACATAAAAGGTTTCATCGACCGCGAGCGCAAAAAACTGCTGATCGTGGACGGCAATCGAGAGCACAGAGATGCGCTGGTTGAGTTGATCCAGGGTGACGATGTTGAGATTGTCACGGCCGACACTGGCGAAGAGGCAATCAACAAGCTGCAAGACAACGCCTTCAGCTGTGCCGTACTTGGTCTCGAGTTGCCGGACATGCCAGGAATTGAATTCATTCGCAGGGTGCAAAAAGAAATTCAATTGCCTGACCTGCCAATGGTGATTTATACAGAGCAAGATCTCAGCGCGAAACAGGAGATGGAAATCAGAAAGATCAGCAACACGGTTGTAGTCAAAGAAGTGCAGTCGCCCGAGAGACTGCTGGATGAAACCTCACTTTTCCTGCACCGTGTTGAAGCCAATTTGCCGGAGTACAAGCGCAAAATGCTGGAGGAGGTGCATCAAACGGATCCTGTTCTGCGTGGGCGTAAAGTACTCATCGTCGACGACGATGTGCGGAACATATTTGCACTGACAAGCATTCTTGAACGGCAAGAAATGAACGTGCTCTATGCTGAAAGCGGCAGAGAAGCACTGGACATTCTCGAGAATACGCCTGACATTTCAGTAGTACTCATGGACATCATGCTCCCAGGTATGGATGGTTACGAGACGACAGAGGCAATTCGCGAAATGCCCAAGTTCAAGACATTGCCGATCATCGCATTGACAGCAAAGGCGATGAAAGGAGACCGTGAAAAATGCCTGGATGCCGGTGCATCCGACTACATAGCGAAGCCGGTCGATACGGACAGATTGCTGTCATTGCTCAGAGTCTGGCTGTACAGATAGGGAATCTTCAAACAGGGGTGTGATCGTCACGCCCCTGTTTGACCGACAAATAAGGTTCGCACTATGGAAATAGATGCTTCAACTCACATACTCTTAGTTGACGACAAGGAAGAAAATTTGATCGCCCTTGAAGCCATGCTGCAGGGGCCGGGCATTCGTTTTACTAAAGCACATTCAGGCAGAGAAGCGTTGCGCTGTATCCTTATGCAGGAATTTTCCCTGATCTTGCTGGATGTGCAAATGCCCGATGTGGACGGATTCGAAACCGCTAAGCTGATTCAACAGCGCGACCGCTCTCGCAACACTCCAATTATTTTTCTCACCGGCACTGAATCTGCACCGACCCAAGCTCAAATCGGCTATTCATACGGCGCCGTGGATTATATGCTCAAGCCAATATCACCAGAGATATTGCGTTCGAAAGTATCTGTCTTCGTCGAGCTTTACCGCAAGTCACGAATCTTGGAGCGGCAGAGTCAGGAATTGATGCAAGCCAACCGCTTGAAGGGTGAATTTCTCGCCAATATGAGCCACGAGATCCGCACCCCGATGAGTGGAGTGATTGGTCTGGCAGAATTGCTCCTCAGAACAAAACTCGACGCCGAGCAGCAAGATCTTGCTACTTTGATAAGAGACTCCGGTCTGGCGCTTCTTACTATTATCAACGACATTTTGGATTTTTCCAAAATCGAAGCCGGTAAGCTCAATCTCGACATTCATGACTTTGAGTTGAATACAATTGTCGAAGGAACAATTGAATTGCTCCACAATGCGGCGTCGGACAAAGGCATCTACTTAAAGACTGAAATCGACAGCAAAATCCCCAATATTTTGCGCGGTGATTCAATACGTATTCGCCAGGTCTTGATTAATCTTCTTTCCAATGCCATCAAATTCACTTCCAGAGGTGGAATCTCAGTAAAAGTAAGTCAATTGCGGCACGACGCAGACACAGTTACGATCGGCATTTTCGTGATCGATACAGGAATAGGATTATCGGAAAGAGACAAACGGCTGCTCTTCCGCCCCTTCACTCAGGTTGATGGCGCCACCACACGCCGATATGGCGGCACAGGGCTGGGGCTGTCGATCTCGAAACGTCTTGTCGATATGATGCACGGCACGATCGATGTCGACAGCACTATGGGCAAAGGCTCAACATTCACTTTTACCGTCACCCTGGATCGCTCTCCCCTTTCCACCGGCGATCAATCCGATGTGATCATCAAAACCGACAATGGTAAAAACCAGGCGTCAAGCTCCCAACAAAATCTCAAATCATTACCAGGGCTGACCACCGATGATCAAGCCAAAGCACCGGACACGGTAAAACTGATTTTGGTCGCCGACGACAACAAAACCAGTCAACTCGTCACCGTCTTACAATTAAAACAACTCGGCTATGTAGGGCACGTGGTCAGCAACGGTCGAGAAGCCGTCGAAGCGGCGTTGAAAACGCCGTATTCGCTAATATTGATGGATTGCCAGATGCCGGAAATGGACGGCTTTGAAGCAACCAACTTGATCAGGCGAAATGAAACAGACATCGGCAGGCACACGCCCATCATCGGTCTTACCGCACAAGCGATGGAAGGCGATCGAGAGCGGTGCTTGCAAGCAGGCATGGATGACTATTTGAGCAAACCGGCTACACTAGAGCGGCTCAAGAGCCTGGTCGACAGTTGGGTAATTAGAACAAGAATGCGTTCGAACGAACGCGATTATCGAAGCAGAAGGAGCCAGGAAGGTGAAAACGGACCGAGTTAAAATATTGCTTGTCGATGACAATCAATTGAACTTGTCCGCTTTGACAGCGGCACTCGGCGACACGCGCCTGGAATTGGTGGCGGCAAAATCCGGTGCAGAGGCTCTCAAGTGTCTTCTCGCCGACGATTATGCACTGGTGCTTCTCGATGTGCAGATGCCGGACATAGACGGATTTGAAACCGCAAGACTGATTCGATTAAGAGAAAAGACCAAGCATATTCCCATCATCTTCATTACCGCCATGTATCGTGAAGAAGCGGAAGCGTTTAAAGGATATTCTCTGGGCGCGGTCGACTACATCATCAAGCCGTACTCAAAAGATGTTTTGAAGTCGAAGGTATCGGTCTTCGTCAACCTCTATTTGATGCGCGAGGAAGTAAAGCGCCAGGCGGAGATCATTCTGGCTCACGAAAAACGTGAACACGAAGCGATGCTGCTCGAGACGAGGAGACAGCATGAAGCAGAGACCTTTAAGGTCAAAGAAGAACACCGAATTACCCAGATGATTTTGGAGCATGCCCCTGTCGGCATCGTTCATATAGGCAACGACTTCCTTATTCATGAAGTAAACACCACGATAGCGGCACTGGCAAATTCGGACTCGGTCAGCCTTCTCAACAAAAATATCTTTGAAGTATTTCCATGGCTGCCCTCTCAACCATTTAAAGATGCTCTGGAGGGTGGAAAACAGTTTTTTGCCCGGGAGTTCGCCTTCACAGCAAAGAATTCGAACGACTCAAATGGTTCTGAAGAAAACACTAATGGAAATTCAGTCGGCAAGAATGGAACTTCCGACGAAAACGAAGGTCAAGGGTACTTTGACCTCGCTATATGGCCGGTCGAAAGCGATGATCAGCGCATTATCGGTGCGGTTCTCATTGCAGTCGACGTATCAGAGCGGGTCGAGCATGCTCGCTATCGGGAAGATTTTGTGGCCACTCTCACGCACGATCTGCAGACACCGGTAATCGCTACCGACAGAGCAATTGAACTTTTGTTGAATTCAGCTGCCGGCAAGCTGGATGATTCTTTGGTCATGCTGGTAACAAAGCTTCGGCAGAACAATGGCAATCTTCTCAAAATGATCCAGCAACTACTAGATGTTTATCGATATGAGGCAAACGCGCAGCCTCACTTTTTCGACACCATCAACCTTGGCCTGACCATCGAGTCATGCCTCGATCATATGTCGACAATCGTTAAAGATCATGATCTGACTGTACAATTGGAAATTCCCTCCAATCTCAAGAAGGTCTGGGCGGATCATACTGCTATTCGTCGTGTTTTCACGAACCTGCTCGAAAACGCAATCAAATATTCACCAGAGGGCAGCACCATCAAAATTGGTGCACGCAATCTGCCTGGAAGTGTTTTATTCAGCATCAACAATCCCGGTGCAGGCATTGAGCCGGACGATATTCCAAAATTATTCAGACGATACTGGCACAAATCGCCGGAAAAAACATACAAACACAGTTGGGGTCTCGGTCTCTATTTATGCAAGAAAATCGTGGAAGCCCACAATGGAGAAATTTGGTGCGAGAGCGATCCAGGCGAACTAACAACCTTTTATGTCAAATTGCCTGTGCAAAAGCCCGAAGCAAAACCAGATAAGCAGCACAAAGACGATTTGCAAACAACTACACATTGAAATACACATTGATAGGTTAAGGAAAATGCAAAATTTATCTGAATCCACCATTCGCATAGTTATCGTCGAAGACCATGAATTTACACGCATTGGTCTGAAGATGGGACTGGAGCAGGTGCAGGGTCTGAGTGTAATAGCCGAATCGGAAGATGGTCGAGACGGCCTGAAAACGGTCATGGACCTGAAACCGGATGTGGTGCTCATGGACATCGAGCTGCCGCATATGGACGGCATTGAAGCCACCCGCAGAATTCGCAAAGAATTGCCGGAAACAAGAGTAATCATGCTTACATCTCACCAGAGCGATCAAGAAATTTTTGCAGCGCTCAGCGCGGGGGCGAATGGATACTGTCTAAAGAACATATCCAGTGCTCAATTAGGAACTGTGGTAAGAAGCGTCGCAGAAGGCGCCGTCTGGCTGGATCCAGGCATTGCCAACCGGGTACTTTGCGCCTATGCGTCGGAAAAAACAGGCGCCGGCGCTCATGCATCCGCCCCTTCGAACGGTTCCAAAACACGCACCAGAGAGCGCAGCAATACAAGATTGTCTCCACGTGAAATCGAAGTTCTAAGACTGGTGGCACAGGGTCTGAGCAATCAAAAGATCGCCGACCAGCTGGAACTTGGTTTGGAAACGGTAAAAACGCACATGCGTCATATCATGGAGAAGCTGACGGTCTCGGATAGAACTGAAGCGGCAGTAAAAGCTATGAGAGAGGGGCTGTTCTAAATTTTGCCACGGTCTCTCAAAATCAGAACTATTTCTTGACTGTCATCAAGCAAAAGATCTCTTTGCCTTTTCTTGAATCAACTGAATCCGGCGGTTCGAAAACAATATCGAAAGCAAAAATGTCTTTGAAGACGGCAAATATATCGTCGTTCGTTGTCGAAAACGGGGCGCCACCACCGCGACGTTCGACCAGCCAGAAAAGTGAGATCAGTTTGCCTGTCGGTTTCAAAAGATCACGCACGACGTATGCATACTGTCTGCGTCTGGATGGATGAATAGAGCAGAAGAACGTGTGGTCCAGCACATAATCGAAATGATTGTCGTAGTCGTGCATGTCGAACACGTCTTTGTCGAGCACGAAGCCTTTTGAATTGAGGATTCCTGCTTGAATGAATTTCTCGGTCGTCGCTTTAAGTGCAGATGGAGCAAAATCGATTGCCGTTACTTCAAATCCGCGACTGGCAAAAAGCATGCAATCAAAGCCGGTTCCGCATCCGGGGACGGCGATTCTGCCTGGCGGCACTTTGTAGGGCGAATCGAGGAAGGTCTTGAGGGGCGGGGAAATCTGTCCTAATTCCCACGGCGTGCGCTTGACCCTGTACAGGGTCTCCCAGTACTCACTCTCATCTACAGTAGGTCGCTTATTGAGGTCTGCCGACATGGGTCGCCAACGCTTTTCCAGCCAATCTATGTGGGACAACTTTCAAGAATAAACTCTGATGACCCTTATGGCTAGCCACTTCCTTTTAAGTAATACCACAATCTTGGGTTCATTTCGTGCGAGAGCGCAGTCTGGGCGGCAGCAGGCGTTTTGAAGATTACGGCATCTTAATCTTAGTTGCCGGTGGCTTGGGGGCGCCCGAGTGTTTAACCTGGCAGCAAGGACGTTGCGGGTCCTGGTTTGCTATCGAACACATATATAAGGAGGGCAATTTTAATGGAAGTCCCTGGTCGGCAAAATTGGATTTCCAGGCAAAATCGGCAATTTTTCAAATTTTTCCGCAAGGATGTTAGCCACGCCTTCTTCTAGCTGTAATTTCCCTTGAACGGACAGGAAGGATGTCCGCATAATCAAATGCCGAAACTCTGCAAAAACTTTGGGATTGACGATTATATTGGCGACGCCGGTTTCATCTTCCAGAGTAATAAAGACAAAGCCTTTGGCTGTTTCTGGTCTTTGCCTGCAGATCACTCCGCCGGCCACCGACATTACCTTGCCATGCTCCGATTCGCTTAAATCATGACAAGATTTGATGCCTGTATTGGCTGCCCATTGCCTGTAAAAGGACATCGGATGGGCACCGGTTGAAAGCCCCATGGTTCTGAAATCAGCCACTATTTCTTCCAGGGCGGTCATCTCTGGAACTTCTTCGACCGGCTGTTTTTTGAGCAAGTCGAGCAAAGGTGTGTCAGGAGGATTGCTGAGCCTGGAAAGCACCTCCCATAAAGCTTTACGCCGTCCAGGATAGAGACTCTCGAAAGCCCCGGCACGAGCGAGCATTTTTAAGTCGCTTGGCCCTAAACCGCTCCTTTGAATAACATCTTCTAAAGATGTGAACTTTCCTCCTGTAGAAAAAACTTTCTTCAGTGTCTGCATGGATTTATTTCCTAACCCATGAACGAACCTCAGACCTATTCTCAGTGCAAGCTTTTGAGCCTGATTGGCATTTTGAATGCTGGCATTTTGATTTTTGGCATTGCCAAAACCAAATACACCAAATCCTTCCTTTTGCTGAATCACCTCAATTGTGCAATCCCAATCACTCTTGGCCAGATCAACAGTAAGCACTTCAACACCATGCTTTATAGCATCGCGAATTAAAGTAGCCGGGCTGTAAAAGCCCATCGGCTGTGCATTTAAAATCGCGCAAAAAAATTCTGTCGGGAAATAGCGCTTTAAATATGCCGAGGCATAAACCAAAAGCGAAAAGGATGCAGCATGACTCTCAGGAAAACCATAATTGGCAAAGGCTCTCAATTGATGCGTAATTGTCTCTACGGCTTCCGGTGAAAAATTATTCTTCTTCATACCGGCAGCCAGGTCTTCGCACAAAGTCGCCATCTTTTCCAGCGATCGCTTATGGCTCATGACACGCCTTAAATGATCTGCTTGAGCCGGTGTAAATCCAGCGGCAACAACAGCCAGTTTCATTCCCTGCTCTTGAAACAAAGGAACACCCAAGGTGCGCTTTAAAATCGGCTCCAGAGTCGGATGCAGATAAGTTACTTGCTCGTCTCCTCGACGTCTGCGCAAATAAGGATGAACAATATTGCCCTGAATAGGGCCCGGTCTGACAATGGCAATGGAAACAATTATGTCGTAGAAACAGCTTGGTTTGATGCGCGGAAGAATATTCATTTGGGCGCGCGATTCAACTTGAAAAACACCGACAGTGTCAGCTTTGGTCAGCATCTCGTAGATAGCTGGATCGCACATATCCAGACGACCAATATCAATATCGAGTCCACGATATTTGTTGACCAGTTTCAATCCTTCTTGAATAAGCGTGAGCATGCCCAGACCAAGCAAATCGATTTTGATCAATCCCATCAGGTCAATGTCGTCTTTATCCCACTGAATAACAGACCGAGCATCCATTGCTGCCGGCTCGATCGGAACGACTTCGCCAAGAGCAGTTCCGCAGAGAACAAAACCGCCCACATGAATAGAGCGATGCCGGGGCAATTGATGCAGTCCGGCGACCACTCTGATTAATTGCTGAACGCGCTTATCTTTTGGATCGAGACCAGCTTTCTCAGCACCTCCGGCTCTTAGATTTAACGCCGCTTGTTGAGCCTCCATATGCCTTGATTCCAGAGACAATGCATCGGCCTGCTCTTGAGAAAAACCCAATACGCGAGCAGCATCTCTTACAGCAGATCGTCCACGATATGTAATTACCTCGCATACCATCGCAGCATTCTCACGTCCATATTTTTCATACACATATTGAAGGACCTTTTCTCTTTCTTGATGGGCAATATCAACATCGATATCAGGAGGTTCATTGCGTCCGGAAGATAGAAAACGCTCGAAAAGCAAATCCATACCAATTGGATCAACTGCAGTAATCATCAAGCAATAACAAACCGCAGAATTAGCTGCGGATCCTCGGCCTTGCACGGCAATGCCGTTTTTCCGAGCAAAATTGACGATATCCCACATAATCAGAAAATAGGCTGCCAAACCCAAATTGGTGATCATGCTCAATTCGTAATTAATCTGGCGCATATGCTTCTCGGTCAAGTCAGGATAACGAATCCTGGCGCCTTCCCAGACAAGTTTTTCAAGAATGCCGTTATGTGTTGTGCCGGGCTGCAAATCGTAATATGGCAATGGTGGTTTGAATGCACCAAGTCGAAATTGACAGCGCTCTGCGATCTGCAGTGTATTATTTACTCCCGTCAAATCATGACGCCAGAGATGAGCGATTTCGTCAGGAGACTTCAAGTAAAAACTGCCGTTGGCCCTCAGTCTTCGTCCGGCATTCGACAATGTCACATCATGTTTTATGCAGGTGAGAACATCGTGCACCATGC
>CAZHEZ010000180.1:0-16980 GCA_964531315.1 uncultured Candidatus Obscuribacterales bacterium
CGGCCCGCCTTTTAGAAGAAAACCCCATTTCATAAGGCTTTCCAGCCGCAGGGCGCCTGCGAAAAACCTGCGGAGAATTTCCCAGCCGGTGGACGTGCGAAATTTCAGGTGGCGAGCCCGGAAAAACAACAAAACCTGAGCGCTTTTATTTGACGCTATGCCTTGCGCGCCATACTCAAGCTGAATCCAAAGCGCACCGCCGATGATGTCATCTCAGGAGGCAGGATGCTGGCTTCCACGCTGGAGTGAGGATCATTGCGCAAAAGCTCATAGACAAATTGCTTGTCTTGCGTGAACTTCTGGTCTTCAACGTAAAAGGCACCACAGAACTGACCTTTGTAGATAAACACCAAACAGGTGGCCATCGTCTGTTTCAGTGAAATGGCCAGACAAGCCGTTTGTCCTTTGCTTTCAAACCAACTGCAAATATAGTCCATATAGGAGCGCGCATCATAATCGTCGGAGCGCGTCACCGGATAACCGAGGAAAAGGGCCGACATCGCCAGAGTGACATTCTCAGGCAAGTCGTAAATCATCACTTTTGTCTCAGGCAAAGACAAATCTGTAAGCATAGTCTGCAAAGACTGCTCGGTCGGCAAAGTATCGGGCATGGACTTGCAGCCGTATATGCATCCGACTGCTCGCCCTCTATAGAGAAGCATGGCTGCCCGAGAAAGACGGTCTTCCGAGGATGCTTTCACACAACCGGTGCGCATGCCGCCTTCCAGGTCGGTTATTAGCCATTCCAGGTCGTAATCGGCAATTTTGAACTGGTTCAGACTGTCCACGTGAATGGGCGGCAAAATTAAGTCGATAGCCCGCTTAAGGTGGAATTTCCGGGTCGGTTGCTGAGAGGCCCAGACACTGAAGGCCTGATCGGCAGAGGGAGCGTCCTGGGGGGCTTGAGCCTGGTCCGGGGTCTGATTGATGCTGTCGAGCTGCTCTTCCCACTTGACTGTCTGCGTGCTGGGAGCGCCCTGCACGGCCTGATTGCTGGTGGAGAAGCGGGCGGAAAGCAGGATACGGTTGTTATGAACGCAGACGAAAGTAGCCAGAACCTCGTCTCCCAGGCGCAAGCGCTCTTGGGTAGGAAGAAATCCGGGCAGGTTGTCCTTCGGAATGAGCACAGCATAGCCGCCCGGCTCAGCATTCATGATCCTGCAGACCACGTTTTGACCGGGCTTATATCCAGAGAGTTTCCAGGGATTGAGTGGCTTGCTCATTGAGAGCCTATGCTTCCTTTTCTCTTGCGCAAAGCGCTGGTTTTGCAGAGCGCAAAGCGCTTTTTTTGCGTTCACCGCACTCGTTCCTCTGACGAGTGGTTTCAAGTCCTATCTTACAGGACAACCGCGCCAAACGGAGCTTTGCAGGCATGGCGAGATCACGGCGAAGAGCGCCTTCTGACGTAATCCCAAATTCTCTGTACCACATTTAACGAGCTTTTCTCACTATTCAAGGGGCTCTCGACTTCTCCTTCATGGCAGGGAGTGCTGGAGCCACCGACTGCTTTCAAACAGCTGAAACAGCTGGCACCGCAATTGTCGGCTTCGGGCAATTGCCCATTGCAACGTGCACAAGCCCGGCTCAAAAGTCCACCAGGCGGCACTATGATTACCAGGTTGCAATGAGGGCAGGCAATTTCCTTTCTCAGCCAGGCTACGGGATTTTCTGAATTGTAGTTAGGCCCGGATTCAGACATATTTGACTTCAATTGCCTCGGCAAGTGCACGCCCTATGGCTATTTCCAGATGATTGCGCACGACAATTACCGGCCCGCCCTTGATGCTCTTCTCAACTGTCAATTCAGCTCCCTCCGAAATGCCAAAACGCAGCGCCTGCATGGTTATTTCTTCACCAATGGTTTTTACAACCAGGAGCTTTTGCCCCTGCTTGGCATCAGACAAAGACAGTGTTTCTTGAGCCAAAATCACGTTTCCTGAAAGAATGGACTGGCTCTTTGAGCCGAATGGACGCGTTCTCTGAGCCTTCGAACTGGCTTGCTAAGCCTTATCGCCGGAGCCGTCTTTGAGACGCCTGCCGGCCCTCAGTCTTTCGCGCTCCGACTGCATGCGAGAGGGCATTTGACCGGATTTTTTCTGTGCTTCTCGGCATGCCGGGCAGAGTCCGAAAATCTTGAATTGCGCATCAATCACCTCGAAATTGTGGCGGGCACCAATCTTCTGGCCGGCTTCCTCGAGGAAATGATCTTCAAATTCAATGGTCACATTGCAGCCGATGCAGATTATGTGCTGGTGCGGCAAGGTGTCTTGTTTCAATTCATAGTGTTTGTGCCCCTCTGCAAAATCGAGTTCGCGAAGCAGGCCCAAAGAGGACAAAAGTTTAAGCGTGCGGTAGGCCGTTGCCAAACTGACATTGGAGCCTTTCTCCAAAAGCAGCATGTGCAGCTCTTCTGCCGACAGGTGATGACCGTGCGCTTGTTCGCGAAAAATCTGCAAGATCGTTTCGCGCTGCGTCGTGATGCGATGACCACGCTTACGCAGGCTCTCAAAAACCGGGTCAGCCGGGCCGGATTGTTTGGCTTCTTCGCTCACGACCTTACCATTTAACTTTTTTGAGTTTTTGTGCTGACGGCTCAAAAGGCCACTCATGCGACTCAAAGGGCAAGAATAACACTCTTGACGGAAGTTAAGAAGTGGGTGTTACGGCGTTTTTTCGAGGCGGGGGCAAAAGCTCGCCCGGGCAGGTCCAAGATCAGGCCATCGCTTTATGCGCCTTCAGTGTTTCCTGCAAAAACTGCCCTGTATAAGAGCCTTTTACTTGAGCAACATCCTCCGGCGTCCCTTCTGCAATTACAGTGCCTCCGTTTTCTCCACCTTCCGGTCCGAGGTCGATTATCCAGTCGGCCTGTTTTATGACATCAAGATTATGTTCGATGATGAGCACTGTATTGCCGCCTTCAACCAACCTGTTGAGCACGTGCAAAAGCTTATCCACATCAAAGAAGGAAAGACCGGTGGTCGGCTCGTCCAAAATATAGAGTGTTCGTCCGGTTGAGCGCTTGGAGAGCTGCTCGGAAAGCTTGACTCGCTGAGCTTCGCCGCCCGAAAGTGTGGTGGCCGGCTGGCCCAGTTTGATGTATTCGAGCCCGACATCCATCATTGTGGTCAGCTTGGACACCGCCTTGGGAATGTTGGAGAAAAACTCCAGCGCTTCCTCAACCGTCATTTCCAGGACTTCTGCAATCGAGCGTGATTTGAACTTCACTTCCAGGGTTTCGCGATTGTAGCGCGCACCCTTGCAAACATCACAGGTGACAAATACCGAAGGCAAAAAGTTCATTTCAATTTCATTCATGCCTTCGCCGCCGCAGGCCTCGCAGCGGCCGCCTTTGACGTTGAAAGAAAAACGGCCGGGCAGATATCCTCTGGCTTTCGCTTCGTTGGTCATGGAGAAAACTTCGCGAATCACATCGAAAAGACCGGTGTATGTAGCCGGGTTGGAACGCGGAGTGCGGCCAATCGGAGACTGGTTTATTTCAATTACTTTGTCGATTGGATCGAGCCCGTCGATTTTGGTGATGCCTGCCGGTTTGGCAACAGTGCCATGCAGAGAATGGCGCATGTATTCATAAAGCAAATCATTGACCAGAGTCGATTTGCCGGAGCCGCTCACACCTGTCACGACAACGAATTTGCCCAGTGGAATATTGACATTAATGCCTTTCAAATTGTTCAGCCGGGCACCGACGATTTTCATCAATTGTCCGTTGCCGTCTCGGCGTTTACGCGGCACTTCAATGCGCTTGCGACCGGAAAGATAGGCGCCCGTTTGCGAAGTCTCGGCATTGCAAATAGCTTCCATGCCCCCTTCGGCTACCAGATAACCGCCATGCACACCGGCTCCCGGCCCAATGTCGATGATCCAGTCGGCTTGCCGGATTGTGTCTTCATCGTGCTCTACAACCAGAAGAGTGTTGCCCAGGTCACGCAGATGCTTGAGCGTGGCAATGAGGCGATTATTGTCCCTTTGATGCAGGCCGACCGATGGTTCATCCAGCACATAGAGAACTCCGGACAAACCGGAGCCTATCTGAGTAGCCAGACGAATGCGCTGCGCTTCTCCGCCGGATAAAGTGTTGGCCTGCCTTTCCAGTGTCAGATAGTCGAGGCCGACATCAGAAAGGAAGCGCAATCTCGAGCCGATTTCGATCAAAACTTGATGGGCAATTGTCTTGTTTCGCTCCGACATCTGAGCAGGCAGGGCGCTGAAAAAGGCAATCGCCTTTGCTACCGAGAGGCGGCAAACAGTGGCAATCGACAGCCCTCCCACCTTTACAGAAAGACTTTCCTTGCGCAAGCGGGCACCATCGCATTTGGTGCAGGGCAATTGCGTCATGTAATTTTCAATTTCCTGGCGAACCCTGTCGGACTGCGACTCTTCATGGCGGCGCTTGAGATTGTTGATGATCCCTTCGAAAGGTTTTTTGTATTCCCACATCTCTTTTGCATCATAAGATTCATGCTTGAGTTTGATGCGTTCTTCACCGGTGCCGTACAAAATCACTTCTTGATGGGCCTTGCTCAGTTCCTGAAAAGGCGTGTTCATCGAGAATTTGAAGTGTTTGGCCACGGATTCCAAAATCTGCTCATAATAAGGATTGCTGGTCTTTGCCCAGGGATAAACAGCGCCCTCGGACAGAGTCTTTTTAGGATCGGGAACTACCAGACGGGGATTGACCTCGAAGGTAGAACCCAGTCCGTGACAGTCCGGGCAGGCTCCATAGGGGCTGTTGAAGGAAAAAATCCTCGGTGAAATTTCCTGAAAACTGACATTGCAATTGGCACAGGCCAATTTTTCAGAGAAAAGCAATTGCTTATCGCCCATATCGACAAGCGCAATCGATTTGCCCCACTTAAGAGCAAGAGCCAGTGAATCAGCCAGTCTTGACTGAATAGTGGGGCGCACGACCAGGCGGTCGATGACCAGCTCGATTGAATGCTTCTTGTTTTTGTCGAGTTTGATCTCGTCTTCCAATTGCAAGGTTTCACCGTCAACGCGAATGCGCACGAAACCTTCTTTGCGCAGGTCTTCGAAAAGCGACTGGTACTCGCCTTTTCTGCCGCTGACAATGGGCGCCAGAATTTGAATCTTGGTGGATTCAGGCAGAGCCAAAACTTGATCGACGATTTGATCGATGGTCTGCGGATTGATCAAACTGTCGCATTCAGGACAATGAGGAATACCGGTGCGCGCATAGAGCAAACGCATGTAATCGTAAATTTCAGTGACCGTGCCTACGGTCGAGCGCGGGTTGTGGCTGGTCGACTTTTGATCGATGGAGATGGCCGGCGACAAACCTTCTATGGCATCGACATCAGGCTTGTCCAATTGACCGAGAAACTGGCGCGCATAGGCCGACAATGACTCGACATACCTTCTTTGACCTTCGGCAAAGATAGTGTCGAAAGCCAAACTGGATTTGCCTGAACCGCTTACACCTGTGACCACGACAAGTTTGTTTTTCGGTATGTCAATGCCGATGTTCTTGAGGTTATGCTGCCGGGCGCCCCGCACCGAAATTTTGTCGCTCATATCGACTTTGACTGTTTCACTGGTCTGACTGTATTTATCGTCAGTGAATGTAGCGTCTTGGCTGTACATACTGCAAGTTAGGTTTTTAAGATTCAAACTGGCACTGTCTTCCAAAGCCGGGTCGCCCGCCTTCTTTTGGCTTTTAGCCTGGCCGGTTGGGCCTACGGTCTTAACGTTGTTTTTGCCATTGGGCGGGTCTTTAAGGGCCGTATTTGTCTTTGCGGCCTTTGAGACTTTGGCATTCTTTGAGCGCTCAGCGTTTTTTTTAAGTTTATCTGTGGTCACCATGATTCCTTTGATTCCAATGATTCCAATAATTCCTTGGGACTGATGCAGGCACACGCCAGGCGAGTGCCAATTAAGTTCTATGCTCAGACAATCCAGCTAAGAATGATAGCCGGAATCAAGCCGCATCGCCATTCACTCCCTCTCACTCGTAAAGATCGAACGGAGGTTCCGCCTGTGGCGGTTTACAGCCAGCCGCCCAACTAATTCTTGGTCACGTCGGCGCCTTTTACGCCCACCGGTTTTGAGTTAAGCTTGGAATTGGAAGTGGATTTGGACTCCGGCATCCAGTCTGGTTTCAAATCGGATTTCATGTCCGGCTTTAAATCGATTTTGGACTCGCTGTCGTCTATCTTAACGGGCCCAATTTTGGGATGCGCCGAATTGACGGCTGTGTAATAACGGATGCCCATTGTTACAACACCAAAAGACAAGCCCAGGAAAAGCGCAATCAGAAGCGCCTTGATTACAAGTCCTGTAAAAGTGGGCTTTTCTTCATATCTAATTCTTGAATAGCGCGAACCTGAGACGCGCGGGTCGCCAGAGCTGTATGCACGGGCTCGCGTGTGGGAAGTGCGCAGGGAATCGCGGCCGTATTCTCTATTTATCTCCACTGAATCCCGCCTTTGAGCAGGCTGCATGTTTTCCTGAGAGCGCCCCGGTTTTGGGGATCTAATGGCCGGATTGTCTTGGCTTTGGGGATCAAAAGACTGCCATTCCCCGGATGTTCGTGCAACAGATGGCGGCTCTTTCAGGGCAGGCGGCGAAACACTCGGATTATTAGGATTATTAGGATTAGCAAACTCTCTTGACCGGGGCAATTCTCGCTGGGGCGCCTCATTGGCAAGCGGCTTACTCTGAGGCGCTGCCGCCTGAGGGGCTTTTTTCTTGGGCACCTCCACCGACTTGTGCAGATCATCGAGCATTTCTTCGACGCGCTGGTAGCGCTTATTGGGCTCCTTTTCCAGAGCCCGCATGATCACACGCTCCAGTTTTTCCGGTATCTGCACATTCGGGTTCATTTGAGAAGGCAGACGGGCCGGCTCACCGATTTGCTTTGACATTGTCTCGACGTAATTCTTCCCAAAGAAAGGCACTTCGCCGGTCAAGGCTTCATACATGACGATGCCCAGAGAATAAATGTCGGCACGCTGATCGAGCTGGCTGCCCATGCACTGCTCCGGACTCATGTAGATAGGGCTGCCCCAGACCTCGCCCATGCGCGTAAGTTTTTGAGCTTCTTCCTCGAATTTGGCGATGCCGAAATCGACAACTTTGACAAAGTCGCTTTGCTGGCGAGTTTTCAAAAGCATGATATTGCCCGGTTTTAAGTCTCTGTGCACCAGTCCGGTCTTATGGGCATGGGCAACAGCAGCCAGAACCTGCATGAAGATTGTCTGCACTCGCTCATAACTGAGCAGTTTTTCTTTTCTGAGGACATCATTCAAACTGTCGCCTGTGAGAAAGTCCATGATAAAAAACGGCTGTTTCTTGCTGGTTTTGCCATAATCATGAATGCGGACTATATTGGGATGATTGAGATAAGTCAGTGTTTCTGCTTCTCTCTGAAAGCGCTTCACCGTCAATTCATCGGTAGCCGCCTGCATGCGCAAAGTTTTAACTGCATAAATCTTGCCTGAGTCCAAATGCTTGGCTGCATAGACAACGCTCATGCCGCCCGTGCCCAGCGTCTGCAAAACATAGTAGCTGGCCATTCCGACAATTGTTTGGCCGACCAGCATATCGCGAAAATTGCTGTGCACCTTAATGCGGAAAAGTCCGGGTCTGACGGGCACACGCACGCCGGCTCCCTTCTCTAAGGCTCTTGCATATCTACGCGTTCTGCCTGGCATCATATTTGGTGGCACCGACTGCGTTCAGGAAGCTCATTAAGGAGCAATCGCGTTAATGACAATTTGTACAAATCCAAGAAGGACACCAATTGCGCCGCCGAAATATTCGAGAGCCGTCAGTTCTTTGGAGCAAATTCTCTTAACCAGCGTTTCCATTTGTTCTGAGGTAAACCGTTCGATTTTATCGGCTATCAGGTGTTTCATTCCCAGCTTCGGAATTAAATTCCCAAGCAAGACTCTCAGCTCACGCTGCAAATAAGAGTAGGCAAAGGTAGAAACGCTCTGCTTGGCCCGATCCAGCCACTTATCGGGAATCGACTCCGGGTTGAAGCGAATGATGGCGGAGCGCACAGTGCTCATGGCGGCGCCCTCTCCAACCTTGACAGCTTCCATGATCGACTCGCGATTGTGCAGCAAGAAATTCTCCACAAAGCTGACCACGTTGGCTTTCAACTTGGCGATATTTTGCAAGGGCATAGAACGAAGATCGAAGTTGGCGATTTGAATGGCCATTTGATCGCGTATGCCAAAACGTTTGATCAAATCACCAATGACGCGGGTGCTCTCTTCAGGCTCTTTTTCCATGAAATTGCGCCATTCATAACAAACACGTTTAACACCGATGATGCGCGCTAAAAGTTTGTAAGGGCCGCCCGCATGAGCTTGTATGGATTCATCCAGAGCATTGATGTTTTGCGGAGAGAGCAGCGTAATCAGATGGCTGCGCACCTTTTCCGGAGTGATGAACGCTTCCATGATCCGTGACGACATTTCCGTGGCCTGCTCGAGCGAAATGCGCATGGGCAAAATCATGTGATCGAAAATCTTTTCGACGATTATTTGCACATTGCGGTCGCGCCCTTTCTCGAGGCCTTCAATAGAAGAATCCACCAGATGCTGAAGCATGGCCGGACTGAGCTCCGACAACTCGGAGGCCAGTCTATGCAATTTGGAAGTTTCGCGAAATTCTTTCAAAATCGAGTCGATGACGGCATTTGAAGCGAGAATAAGATTCTCCTCAGTGACCAGCGTCTCTACTCTTTGACTGATATCGGCAGGTGTAAGCAAAGTATCGGTCACCGTTCCGGCCACCGATTCGGCCAGCTTATTTTTGCGCTTGGGAAAAATTCCCGGCGTCAAAGGCATGGCAATCCTAGTGCCCGGCCAATACCAGGTCTCATAGGGGTGAAAGAGCGCAGCTACAGCCATTCGCGTGGCTATCCAACCGTGCAAGCCGTAAAGAACCGGCGGCGCCAGAACCTTCCAGAATATTGCCGTCTCTGAGCTGGTCAGGCGGGCAATGTAGGGTTGTAAGCTGTGCAGCCAGTCCATAAAGCTAGATTTGGATACCTGAGGAGATGCCGTTTGCAAACAACTGGTTGAGTAAGTCGGTCAAGGCTGCAAAGCAGCTTAATTAATCAGTACAAATGCAAGTTTACTAGTTCCACAAGGTTATAGCGATTTATACCGTCCAAATCAGAATCTGGGCGGCAATTCCGCGCTCAGGCTTTGAATTGACGCGGCGCAAAGAGGTTTTGACGGCAGGCACCCTCATATAATGGCGACTTCACAAGACTTAAGCTGCATCCTCGCTTTCACTCTTGAATCAAAAGGAACGCATTGTATATACAAATAAAGTCCATCGGCATTTCAAAAAACAAACATCTTATATGCGCGATAGCGACAATCTCCATACTATCGGCATGCGCAGACTGTTTTTCGCCGTTAATCCAACCTGCCCTTGGCAAACCTCAATTTTTTGGCAGTAAGCCGGACCCCGCTGACAAACTTATTGAGAGCGGCAGGCAGTTGTTTCAGACCGGCCAATTCAATCCTGCCTCAGAACTTTTCCGACAGGCCGTCGAGAAGAACCCGGAGGCAGGAGTCAGTCACTTCGAATATGCCCGCGCCCTGGCCCGCCTCGGCAATGAAGATAAGGCGGTGACGGAGTTTCTCGAGGCACTCAATCATGATCCCAGTCTCCTGGATGCCAGAAAGGAAATGGCGGTTATCTTCATGAAACGCGGCAGTTACGATGAAGCGGGCGGTCAGTTCAAGCAAGTCGTGGACAAACAACCGGAAGACCTCGTATCACGCGGAAATCTTGGCATTTGCATGCAGCATATAGGTCTCATCGACCAGGCCATCGAGCAGTTTCGCATTGTCAATTCGAAAAGCCCTGATTCAGTTGAATCGCTGTTCAACCTGGCGGCCGCCTTGAGGCAAAAAGGCGAAATTGACGAAGCTAAGGAAAAATTCGCCCGCATTCTTTTGGTCAAACCCAAGCCTGATGAGTCCACACTGTCTTTTACGTATCTAGAACTGGGCCGCTGTCTTTTGCAAAAAAACGACAAAAACAATATAAATTCGGTTGTCGCCCTTGAGAAACTGGCGATAAAGTGCTTACCTTCCAACCACTGGGCGTATTTGACACTTGGTGAAGCCCTGGAAAAAGAAGGCAAGCAGACCGAAGCGCTGGAAGCGTTTCGGCAGGCAATTCAAATCAATCCCAAGGCTCCTGAATCGCGAGCTGCGCTGACTCGGCTCCTCTCTTTGCAGGAAGCCAAACCAAAACAAAAGCTGACTGTGAGGTAGTAGAACCAAATGAGATACCGCCAATTCCTGACCATGCTGGCACTTTCAGCCTTTGCATTCCCAGGCGCCTGTGGCCGAGCCGCTCTGGCTGTCGATCAAGACCAAGACGACATCAAAAGCATGGTCTTTCGCTACGAGGCTGCCATCGAGCAAAATCCCAAAAATCCCAAAAATCGCATCAAGCTCGGCAGAGCCTATTTGATGCAGGGTGAAATGAAGAAAGCCGAAGAGCAATTCAAAGAAGCCATCAAGCTTGAGCCCAATGAGTCGGAAGCCCACTTCGGTCTGGCCCGCGTGCTCATGCGTGAAGGCAACATGCAGGAAGCGGCCGACTCGATGAAAGACGCAGCCAAGAACGATCCCAACAATCCCGACGTGCATCACCGACTGGGCCAGCTCTTGTTGCGCACGGACAAACCGGATGAAGCGATTGCGGCATTCCGCCAGGCGATCAAACTAAACGCCGATCATGCGGGCGCACACAGAGATCTGGGCGCGGCTCTGGGAACGCGCGGCGATATCGACGCTGAGATTGAAGAAGAGAAGAAGGCAGTGGCGCTCTCGCCTGACGATCCAGATGCCAATTTTTACTTGGGCAGTGCCTATGCGATGTCAGGCAATGCCAAAGATGCAACAAAGTATTTGCAACGATGTGTTGAGTTGGACAAAAAGAATTCTGAAGCGCACCGCATGCTTGCCGGAGTGCTGGCTTCCGACCATCGTTTTGCAGAAGCAGTAAAATCCGCACAAACCGCATGCGACCTTGCACCCGACAATAAAGCGTGCAAAGAGACATTGCAAAAGATAAAGACTGCAGAAGGTAAGCCTAAGTAGTAATTATTTGTTTTATCAAAATATAAGAAGGGCGCCAAAACGAGTTTTGGGGGAGTAAAGCGCACCCACAGTCAAGGTACTGGCAACCGTTTTACTGACTACAGGGTGCGCCAATTGCCTTGGATAAGGTTAACTACATAAGCGCCGCACATTATTGCAAATAGCCAGAATACGCCTTACGATAGCCTAGTCGAAAGCCTATCGACTGGGCCTTTGGAGCGCAGTTCCCTTGCGAACAGCACACCCTGTCCTGCTTCTAGTCCAGATTCTACTAAGGTATTTCAACTGTATATATTTCATGAGGGCTACGCGTCGTGCTTGAGCGTAACGAGAAAAACGATAAGGCAAAGTTGGAAATCAAAGCCAACATCAAGGTTGTAGGTGTCGGCGGAGCCGGCTCCAATGCTGTCAACCGCATGATCCAAGCGGGTCTCAATGGGGTTGAATTCTGGGCTTGCAATACAGACGCCCAGGCGCTCGATTTGTCAGCAGCGAAAAATCGCCTGCAGATTGGCGCAAAACTGACACGGGGACTGGGCGCCGGCGGCAATCCGACGATCGGCACCAAGGGCGCTGAAGAAAGCCGCGAAGATATCGCTGCTGCACTTCAAGGCGCAGACATGGTATTCATCGCCGCCGGAATGGGCGGTGGCACCGGCACCGGTGCAGCACCGATCGTTGCTGAAGTGGCAAGAGAAATCGGGGCGCTGACAGTCGGCGTTGTTTCAAGACCTTTCCTTTTCGAAGGCAAGCGCCGCATGAATCAAGCCGAGCTCGGCATTCAAGAAATCAAATCGAGAGTCGATACTTTAATCGTCATTCCCAACCAGAGACTGCTGGAAGTTGTCGATCACCGCGCCTCCATGCAAGAAGCATTCGTCGAAGCCGACAAAGTGTTGATGCAAGGTGTGCAAGGCATCTCCGACATCATCACAGTGCCTGGTCTGATCAACGTTGACTTCGCAGACGTCAAGGCAATCATGGCTACTGCCGGCTCCGCTCTCATGGGCGTCGGCCGAGCAACCGGCGAAGGCAGAGCTGTGGAAGCAGCCCGCAATGCCATCAACAGCCCCCTTCTGGAGTGCACCATCGATGGTGCCTCGGGCGTGATCTTCTCCGTCACAGGCGGACCGGACCTCACCCTTCACGAAGTTCAAGAAGCAGCCAATGTCATCTACTCGGCAGTATCCGATGATGCCAACATCATCTTCGGAGCAGTCCTGGATGACAGATTGCACGGCGAAGTGCTGATCACCGTCATCGCCACTGGCTTTGACATGGTTCAGCAAAATCAACCACCGCGCCAACCGGCCATGTCTGCTCCTCAACCACGCGCTCATCAGCAAGAGGTAAGACAGCAGCCCAGCCAGAAAATTGCCAGCGACATCCTTGACATACCCGAGTTTCTCAAGTCTCGTGGACCCAAGTAAAGGCGCACAGCAATAAAGCTATTGATGACCGGGCGAAAGTCCGGTCATTTTTTTGCCTGCATGAGATAATCACTGCCTAATATCAAGTGCAGGGAAGTAGCCGTGATCAAATTGGATGAAGGAACCATGCCCGTTCACACGGACAATGGAAAGATCATTTTGATCGACCAGCGCAAATTGCCGCAGGCGATTGAATACTTCGACGCCACCGACATCGATCAGATGTGTTTTGCCATTCAAGAGATGGTCGTGCGCGGAGCACCATCAATAGGAGTGGCGGCCGCTTTGTCGATGGCCCGTCATCTGCAAAAAAGGGCAGGCGAAAAAAATTCTCCTCTTGCCGTATCGGACCTGAGCAAGGCCAAGCAAAAGCTGGATGCGACTCGCCCTACAGCTGTCAATCTCAAATGGGCGACAGGCGTTGTGCACGATTTCGCCTCACAGCTTTTGAAAGAACAACGGACCAATATTGAATTCGGAAAAAGAGTTTTTCAATTTGCTGAAGATATGCTTCAGGATCATTTAGACAGAAATAAAAAGCTGAGCGATTTCGGCCAGGCTATCATCCCTCAAAAAGCACGCATCATCACGCACTGCAATGCCGGATCGCTGGCCACTTGCGGCTGGGGCACGGCCCTTGGCGTAATCA
This sequence comes from uncultured Candidatus Obscuribacterales bacterium, assembly GCA_964531315.1. Taxonomy (GTDB): domain Bacteria; phylum Cyanobacteriota; class Vampirovibrionia; order Obscuribacterales; family Obscuribacteraceae; genus QKMZ01. Next base: position 13,200 of record CAZHEZ010000180.1, read on the forward strand.
GATCGGCGCATCTTAAAGGACTAAAACCACAAGTTTTCGTCGACGAAACCAGACCACGCAATCAGGGCTCCAAGCTGACCATGTGGGAGCTGACTGAAGACGGTATCCCGGCCACTTTGATCTGCGACAACATGTCCGGCTATTTGATGAAAAAGAAAGAAGTGGATCTGGTCATCACAGGTGCCGACAGAATTGCTGCCAATGGTGACTCGGCAAACAAAATCGGCACTTATTCGCTGGCCGTGCTTGCTCATCATCACGGCATTCCCTTTTATATTGCCGCCCCGCTTTCAACATTCGATGCCAATATTGAGACAGGAGAAGAAATTCCCATCGAGTTTCGCCCTGAAGACGAGGTCAGAAACATAGAAGGACAGCCGGTTACAGTCAAGGGCGCGGCCGCTCTCAATCCGGCTTTCGATGTAACGCCCCACCAATTGATCAAGGGCATCATCACTGAACAAGGCGTTTTGACTCCACCATATGAGCAGTCAATCAGAGAAGCATTGAAGAGAAATAGCGCGGCAAAATCCTTACCTCAGGCTTCGAAATAACGCCCGGGAGTTCTTCTCTGTCGATTGGACTGGGCCAGCAAAATCGATTTGGTCAAGTCGGTCGAATCCTCAGGCACCGAGACGATGCCCATTGAGAATTTGAACGGCAACTCCGGCTCTTGTGGCTCTTGAAGATCGAGCGTCGGATTGCCTTCCTCTTCTTCGGCAGGCATTTCGGCAAAAGTCTTGACCAGGCTGCGGCAGAGGGAAACGGCCTTGTCGGCATTGCTAAACGGCAAGATCAATCCGAACTCGAGCGTCTGGAAGTGCCCTACCATGTCTAATTCGCCTCTGACCTGATTGAATGCTTTCACTACCCGGCGCAGATGCCTGCCCTGCGGAAGAAATCCATCACGTTTCACATCAAAAATTACCACTGAGTAACCAGTGCGAGTACGGGCACTGAGCTTATGTTCTCTCTGGGCAAAGAAAAGAAAGAGCGGGTAGCTGAGCATGTCGGTTTCAGGTCTGAGAATTTCGTGATAGGCCGCCTCGATAATCGAGAAATCGATCGAACCTGTGCTCTGGAAAGATGGCTGGCTGCTGCGTCCTTGCGATGCAATCACATTAAGCATAGCCATGTTGAAGACGGCCGGCATCCAGATGCTCATGGGCATAGGATTTCGAGATAGGAAATCGCGCATGCATTCGCCCGGTTTGATGAGCGAGAAGATGGCCTTTTGAGCATTCAAGTCGGCAGGAATACCGCCGGTCCTTACCAGTGTTTCGAATTCCGCTTCACCCAGGTTGGGATTGTTCTTAATGAGCGGCGAATGTTCATCGATACCGCGATTTTCCAATTCTTGTTTTTGATCTCTGAGCGCCGCCGCTTCCACCAAAAGGGCATCCATTCGCTTGCTGACCGTGCGCTCCTTGGCTTGCTTCTTGGAAGAAAAAGCAAATTTGCCCCGCTTCCACATCAGCGATTCGAGTACGACATCGTAGCCTTTTTGAATGGCTGCTCCTTCTAGAAGCAAGGCGTCTTCTTTGGTTGCATGAATCGGTGTTCCGTCTTCGAAGAAAACTTCAATCTGGCACATGCCTTCTACGATTTCCAGGCGGCCGGTCATTTTGCAAATGGAGACGGATTGCAATACACCAAACAAGTCGATTTCTTCAAGTTCTCCAGAAAGATTAACGCCGATTGTGGCAAAGGTGCCGCTGGCGGCATTGCCCGTATCGGGCATTGGCCCATCGTTTTGCGGAATCGGCTGCTGCATGCTCTGCATAAAGGCAGGGGGAAGCTCTTGCGTTGTCATCAGTTGGGCGCCGACGGCGGGCTGGGCGGGCAGATTTGCTGCCGAGGTGGCATTTTTAGATGTCTCCATGTGGATCATCCCCAGTAGCACAGCCACATCGGTGGTCCGGTGTGACCATAGAGGCGGCAGGTGGGAGTTCTCTACATCAATAAGGGTCCACTCGACATAAGTGACGCGGTTCATGCCGGACGGGTCGGGCGGAATAATGGCAGTCAGAAGGTAGCCCTTGCCCGTGCCGAATGGCAATTCCACCGGACGGCCAAGATTTTGGCGAGCCAAATTCAAGACCTGAGTCAGGTCAACTTCAGTCGGATTGACCACGGACGCAACCTTGAGAGGCGTCCAAGACGACGACTTGTTCAATGTCAATACCAGTTGGCGACAAACCTCAAATACTTTGTACCACCACCGTATTGGCTTATGACCTTAAAAGAGCAGATCTGGTGAAATTTATTTGCTGGTCTTGAATTTAAGGCCGCCGAGCGGAATGCTATTGAGGTTGCCACACTTTTACTTGGCAAGAACCTTTTTACGCCCTTCCAAAATCCTGAGAAATGAACGTGTGGAAATTTCCTCAAGCGTCAATCCCGTTGCTTTTACTTCTTCTTTCGATACCGCACCACAATTGATGGCACGCAAGAAGTAGTTGAGAAGGCCCTGCCCGGTGGCGGCATCATCGAAAACATCACCGACAAGAGTGGCTTGGGCAGCCTTTTCTATGAACGATCTCAAACGCAAGGAAGCCGGCTCCAGACCTTCCAGGAAAAAAGAATAACAGGCAGCATAACGGACCGGCAATTGAGCAGGATGCAAATCCCAGCCCTGATAATAGGCCTGCCTCAAGGAATGACGAACGTGGTCAAAACCGAGTTTCCAGGCTCTGTGAACAGTATCAATGTTTTGCTGGCGCAAAGCTGCGCTCAAATTGCCGTCTTGATCGGCGCGATGCGGGCCGACTGGCATCACGTTGGTGGCGCCGTCGGAAAGCCAGATTCCGGTGCCGGAAAGAGAAACGCGCATCATCTCTCTGGCAAAGTCGCAGGCTGGATGATCCATAGACTGATAGGCGGCCGTGATATTCGAGGACGCCGTGTAATCGTAAACACCAAAGTGGCAGCCGATACAACGCCCTTCGGCAGCTCTTACAAATTCAGGCAATGAGCACTGCCCTCTGGAATTGACTATGGACTGCGGTGTTTCAACCATCAATTCAATCTTGATTGTATTTTCCGCCAGACCAAGTTTTTTCTCGAGCAGGCAAAGAAGATTGATCATGGCCGTCACTTGTTCGGTGATAGTCACTTTAGGCAAAGTGATGACAAAATTGTCCGGCAGCTTGCCGCCCGATTCTTCAAGCAATGTAGTGAGAAAAATATCGAGTGTACGCGCGCTTCTGTCGCGCAATTCTTCGGTAAACGGTTTGATGCGAATGCCGATAAAAGGAGAGAGTGTATCGTCCTTCATGCCTTTGGCCACTTCCTGAGCGGCCAATTGCGTGTGCATGTCTTCTTCTGCATCCGGTCTGTTGCCATAGCCGTCTTCAAAATCAATGCGGAAATCTTCTACTGCTTCTCGCTGCAGCTTCTCACGTACCCGTTTATAAACTGTAAAAGCAAGCCAGGCCGGATGTTTCTCCTGGCGAACGCTGTCGGGGTTTTCCTCTAAAAGAGGTTCCAATTTAGCAATCTTGGCCTTGTCCTCCGGCAGTTGTTCCCAGCCGGAAAGCTGAAGGGCTCGGGCAAAGGTGACGAAGTCGGGAGCATACTCATCCAGGGAGCGCAGGGCAAGCACTCCCAGCTTTTTGGCAGAGTCGGATTTGAAAAGATGAGCGCCACCATATACGGTGTGGACAGCCTGCCTGGCTCCGGAGTCTCCGGGATATTGAGAGTTGAATTCTCTGTTGGCAATTGCCAGTTTGCTGAAGACTTCGCCGAGATTCCCCGCGTTAAGGGAAGTTTTCATGTCCTT
>CAZHEZ010000181.1:0-16932 GCA_964531315.1 uncultured Candidatus Obscuribacterales bacterium
GTTGTCAGCAGCCTTTGGCATCTCTGTCAAGCATATAATGACGGCTCTGCCATCCAAACCCAGCTAGACGGGAGTAAAGAGTCTGATGAAAGAATCGAAGAAAGAAGGCGCTACAGCCACCCACGATCAAACGGATCAAAATCAACGTCCTGCCGTTGAAAGACGCCGCGCCTCTTTACCCCAACCTGATTTCACTTTTTACAAGAAAGCCGAAGCCTATCCTGGTCCGAAATACCTGTTTGTTGGACATTCATACAATGTCGAGCTGGACAATCAAACAGGCGAGGGAGTGGACAATCGCGCCGGAGCTATCAAATCCTTGTTCAGTAAAGCTGTGAAATGGGTGCCGGTTGCTCAAGCACTGGGCAATCAAAACTTTCATGGCATCTTGAGCCGATTTGAGCATGACCTTCTGAGCAGACTTCCTGAAACTTCACTGATTGGCGAAGCGATAGATAAAGAAGGCAAAGAGATCAAACATTCATTCACTATCTGGCGTGAAGAACGCCGGGGCAGACGCTCGTAAGCCGCATCTAGCGGCGACAACAGCCGTAGCTCAAGCTGTGACGCCGGTATGGTTATCCTGCGCGCCACAGATTTCCTGCACGCCACAGATTTCCTGCACTTGAGAGTATGCGTGGCAGGTCTTTGATGTGGACAACCGCTGCTCAATCTGTGGTTATTCTGCGCAAAGACAGATGCGTGTCAGGTCTTTGCTCCGAATAACCATACCGGCTTTAACTTAAGGCAGACCAGTAAACCTGCACTAATTCTAGTTATGCGAAAATTTCTGCAAGAAAGTTTTCCATTGACTGCCAGGATCTCTTAGCGGCTCTTTCGTTGTAGAGAATGCCTCTTTCTGGAGCGTTAGCCATTGGTGCCGTGAATGCGTGCATAGTTCCGCCGTAACCGTGAATCTGCCAATCTGCTTTGGCATCGGTGAATTCTTTGGCCACTTCAACCACCTGATCCGGTGTTGCCATCGGGTCGTCCCACCCATGCAGTATCAAAGTCTTTGCTTTGATTTCCTTTTGGGCACCGAGATTGGGCGGGAAGAATAGGCCGTGGAAGCTGACTACACCTTTAACGTCGGCACCGCAACGGGCCAGATCCAGTACGCAAAGTCCGCCGAAACAGTAGCCGATAGCGGCAATTTTAGTAGCGTCAACCATCGGGTGCTTCTTAGCTGCATCAATTGCAGCCAAAAGACGACCTTTCAACTCCGCCCGATCATCAAGAAGCGGCTTCATCAGATGCGTGTTATCGCCGCTTGGATCGCCGCGCATGCCTTTTCCATAAACATCAGCCGCAAAACCCACATAACCGAGCTTCGCCAGTTTGCCGGCTGTCTCGTGATCGGGCGCCAATTGCCCAGCCCAGGCGTGGCAGATGACAACGCACGGTCGCTTTGAAGACTGCGAGTCGTCATAAGCAACGTATGATTCGAATGTGTTTTTTCCTGAGGTGTAATCAAGGTATTCGGTCTTCATGCTGGCGCCTCGGTGCGATAAATCGCTAAGTATAATCGCCCATTTCGCCGAAAAATAAATCGTGCAGAGAAGCGTTTCAAACTTTTTCGTGTTTCCTAAATCACAGACTGTGATACTGCAGGAGGTGCACGACCGACATTCTCTCCAATTCTTACAAATGTCAAACAGGCTTATGACTTTATAGATTTAGATAATAATGAAAGCAGGATGAAAAACTGAGAATTGGTGTCGTCTATGCCTGAATGGCTGAAAAACCTGTTTGCGAAGTTTGATGATCCTCAGTCCATGCTTGAGCCGACATACCAAACTCTGACCAAGGAAACGCTTAGGCTTCGACGGGACTATTCTGCTTCAGTTGCCAAAGAATTAAATATCGAGAAAAAAATACTTATCAAACAGAATTCGCCAGAAGACATTGCCTCGCTTGAGTTGGAGTTGATCAAACAGCAAGCTCTTTCAAAGATTTTGAACATCAACCTTCAGGACAAGGAAGCACAAGTCCAAAAGGTCTATACAAAAAAGCAAGTCCTGATCGCTAGACGGAAAACTGAAGGCGGCTCGTCCAATATGGATCCGCGACGCGCCACTCTTGTCATCATTGCCACTATGTTTGCCTGGGCCCTGCTCGGCGTCTATTTGAACCTCAAGAATTATCTGAAATGACTGCGCTGGTCTGGAATTGGTGTGACTGCGGCGCTTGGAAGTTAAACCGTTAACGGCTTAACTTCTGAAATTGGAAGTTAATCCGTTAACGGTCTAACTTCTGAAGGTTGGAGCTGCGATTTGTCACTTGGCAGCAGGTGCGGTTGACCGGGGGCTGGGTATGGTATAGGTTCTGGTAGGTCTTAGATTTTCCGACTGGTATTGAAAACATATGCATAAATGTCCGACTTGCAAAGTTCCGCTGCACGGCTGGGAGGAGAATTGCCCTTCTTGCGGTACCAAGCAAGTCGTGCGAGATTCGAAGCGTTCATTTGGTGGACAACAGGCTCCGGGAGTGAATCCCTTGCCGTTCGTTGTTGGTGTGCTGATCATCGGCGTGGTGCTGATTTTTGCACTTAACGGCAGCTGGATTGGCCAGGTGATGCGCCGCGGTCCAGAACCGCAAGATCCGTTGGGCGGCATCAATTCAGTGCAGGCCAGGCAGCTGATTCAACAGAAAATTACCGAAGGGCTCACTGCAGTCGGAGCAAAGGGCAAGTTTAGCTGGACGAGCGGCGGTCAGCCTGGAGATTTGAATTCTCCCAATCCTGTCGAGCTGACCGTTGACACATCTCTTTCTGACCCCAACGCGCGGCGCCAGATTATTGATCCAATCAAGGAATATATGGAACGCGCCAAACTCCCCACCTTGACCATGAATGATTCCAGGTCGCATGCAACCTGGACTTATACCTGTGCATTGCCGGCGCCGTCAGCAGATGATAATGCCGATGCGACTCCGCAAGGTGATGCAGCCGCTCCTCAACAGTAATCTGAAGCTAAAACGAATTTGATGATCGGGATCCTTTGAGCCCGTCGGCAATCCGGATTTCGTTGTCATGCTCTGAAAAAACTCTCCATGACTTTGCTTGCGGGATCGGTAATAATTTTACCTTTCGTCTTTAGCCGCGAGGCCATGTGGAGTGGACTGTGAATACAAAATCAATTGGAACCAGAGATCACTATCGTTTGCTGAGCGGATGGTCATTGACCGCAGCCTCGCTACTTTTAATGACAGCGCTAATGCATGTTCCCGCCTTGGCAAAAGACGCTGGAACTGGACAAGATGTAGATCGCACAGTGCTTCCGATTGCCGAACCTAAAATTCCCCACTGCACTACCATCGATGTCAGGCAGACGAAGGCACCGCCTGCCTTTGAAGTGAAGGCGCCGGCTAATGCTCCGAATGTACTGATTGTTTTGATTGATGATATGGGATTCGGCCAGTCGAGCGCTTTCGGTGGTCCAGTTCAGATGCCCAACCTTGAAAAAATGGCCAACGGTGGTTTGCGCTATAAGGACTTTCACACCACTGCTCTTTGCTCTCCAACCAGAGCTGCGCTTCTTTCCGGTCGCAATCATCACACTTGCAATATGGGCTCTATTACCGAGACGGCGACATCGTTTCCTGGACAGACTGGAAAGCGGCCTAACAGTGTAGCTCCATTGGCTGAGATGCTTCGATTGAACGGTTATTCAACGGCTGCCTTCGGCAAGTCTCATGAGACTGCGGCATGGGAAGTGAGCACATCCGGCCCGACCGATCGGTGGCCTACGCGATCTGGATTCGACAAATTCTATGGATTCATAGGTGGAGAAGCGAATCAATGGGCGCCCACTCTTTATGATGGACTCAATCCAGTGGAGCCGCCTAAAATGCCTGGTTATCACCTGGTCAGCGACATGACAGACAAGGCTGTGCAATGGGTGCACGCCGAAAAATCATTGACACCAGACAAGCCGTTTTTCATTTATTTTGCTCCTGGTGCGACTCATGCACCGCACCATGTTGCTAAAGAATGGATTGACAAATACAAAGGAAAATTCGATCAAGGCTGGGATAAATTGCGCGAAGAAACTCTGGCGCGCCAAAAGGAAATCGGTATGGTGCCTGCCGATGCAAAACTTGCACCTAAGCCTGTAGCAATTAAGGACTGGGATAAGTTGAATGATGATGAGAAGAAATTGTTCGCTCATCAAATGGAAGTCTTTGCCGGTTATGGTGAATTTGCAGATCACAATGTCGGTCGCTTATTGAAGGCGGTTGAAGAACTAGGACAATTGGAAAACACTCTCGTTTTCTACATCGCCGGAGATAATGGAGCCAGTGCGGAAGGAGGATTCAACGGACTCTTCAATGAGATGAGTTATTTCAACGGTAACCCAGAAAGCGTCGAAGAGATTTTGAAACACTACAATGAACTGGGTGGACCGAAGTCTTACGGTCATTATGCAGCCGGTTGGGCAGTGGCGGGAGATACTCCTTTCTCCTGGACGAAGCAAGTGGCATCTGACTATGGCGGCACCATGAACGCCATGGCTGTTCACTGGCCCAAAGGAATCAACGCCAAAGGGCAGACTCGCTCACAGTTTCATCATGTTATAGACATTGCGCCGACTGTTTTGGAAGCCGCCGGACTGCCGCAGCCCAAGTCTGTTAACGGTACCGAGCAAACTCCGATTGAAGGCGTCAGCATGCTGTATACATTCAACGATGCTAAAGCTAAGAGTCATCACGACACTCAATACTTTGAGATTTTTGGTAACCGCTCGATTTATCACGATGGCTGGTTGGCGGGAACTGTTCACAGAGCGCCGTGGGAAAGGGAGCCCCGTACAACCTTTGCGAACAATAAATGGGAACTGTATGACACCACAAATGACTTTAGTTTGACAAATGATCTGTCGGCAAAAAACCCCGAAAAGCTCAAACAGATGCAAGACCTCTTCATGAAGGAAGCAATCAAATACAATGTGCTGCCATTGGACGACCGCACCCTTGAGCGCCTCAATGCTACGTTGGTTGGGCGTCCAGACCTGATGGCCGGCAGGAATTCTTTCACCGTCTATGAAGGCATGTCCGGCCTGACAGAGAACGTCTTTATAAATATCAAGAATAGATCGTTCTCAATTACCGCCGACACGGATATCCCAGAAGGTGGTGCCAATGGCGTCCTCATAGCGGAAGCCGGTGCTTTGGGTGGGTGGAGTTTCTATCTTGCAGATGGCAAGCCGACCTTCACCTACAATTGGCTTGGCAAGGAGCATTTCACCATCGCTTCATCCAAGCCTGCGCCAGCCGGCAAGGCAACTATTCGTTTCACCTTCGATTACGATGGCGGCGGAGCCAGCAAAGGTGGCATGGGAACAATTCTTGTAAACGGAGAAACAGTTGGGCAAGGACGTATTGAAAAGACACAGGGATATTGCTTCTCTGCCGATGAAGGGGCCGATGTCGGCGCGGATTTCGGAACCGCTGTCAGCGATTCGTATCAGGTGCCAAACAAGTTCAGTGGCAAGATTGAAAAAATAACTATTGAGGTAAAACCTGTGGGAGTCAGTGACAAAGCAGAACACGACAAGCTTCAAAGCGAAGGTGCGATCAAGAAAGCGCTTTCGGATTAATGGCTCTCTTTTGCCACTACAGGCGCATCTTTCTGCTGTTTTAATTTAACGACGCGCAAGCACGATTCCGTAATCGAAGGAGCCGTGTCTTTGAGGTGAGTTATTTTCGCAAATGTATTGCTGAGCTTGCTTCTTTGCCCTGACTCTTCAAGCACCAGATCGAGATTCTCGCCGGGTTTCTCAGTGAAAGACATATTGCAAATCAGCTTTGCCGGTACATTGTGACCGATAAAACCGCGGTCTATCGCCGTGAAATCTATTGTCTGCAAACGGTGCTGCGCCAACTTCATATTCTGCTTGAAAGCAGCATCATCCTCTGCTGCTTCTCTCTTTTCATCAGCTGCGGTCTCTGCAGGCTTGTTCTTCATCACCTGATTGAGTATGCCGCTCAGCGAGTCTGCGCACTCTCCCAGTCGCGTGTAGCCGCCATGCATGAATTGAGAAAGCGCCAGAGCTTTATCTCGCCGCGACATGTAGAGTCTGACTTTGGCCGTGCCTTTGGGATTGAAGTATCTTCTTGCATAATGCTTAACGAGTCCCGAATCGACATCCGGGCAGATCAATGCGAACTCTGTAACAAATTGCCTGCCATGCAAAATTGGTATGGCGCGAACAAGGAGCCTGCTGCCCATACTGTGCGCCATCAAACGCAATTTGATCTCCGAATCCTCAGTGCATATTTTGGCGAGAGATTCAATCATGTCATTGAAATGCTCCTGGCTCCATTCCACGTTGTTTTCATCGGATGAGTAAGAACGCAGTTTTGCCACAGACGGCCACGAGTATAGAATGGTCGGGCGTTCTGAGTTGTATGCCAGCCAGGCAGCTGTGTGCGCTGCAGAGTGGAAAGAGTTTTTATAACCATGCACGAACACAAAAACGTTTTTGTCCGGCGTTAATTCGCACTGTTCCTTCACGGTATTGTAGAACTTGTCGGCGATTTCTTCGTGGGTTTGACCAGTAAACATGGCATCGGCAATCAATCCTTCTTTCTGGTCAGTTGCCACAGCCTGCCAACCTATGCTCTTTAAGGCTTCGGTGACCGGCTTATGATCGACGTTTTCTATTACCACTGAGGCAGTTCCAAGAAATGGATCGTGCATACAATCGCCGAGGTATTTGCGATGCGGTCCAAAGTCGAAATTCGATGATTTCTGGTCACCGACCAGGTTTCTATCAGTCAGAAAAAAGATCGGAACGCGCACGAATTTTGTCACCGAGTCTTCGGCAAAGGCCGGAAAGCAGCTCAAGGCAATGATTGCAAACGCAAATAGAAAAAGAATGGGCGAAAAACGCAGTATTTTCATGGTCAACCGAGCGGTGGGATGTTTTGACCTAATTGGCAATAATCAAGATCAAAGCTGGAACTTGAGCAGTCTATCTTTCAAGTTCCTGAACAAAATTAAGCAATGATAATAGCGCTCCCGCTGAACCGATTGTGCCGACCTTGTTACTCCAGCAATTGCTCGTTTGCACTCATTCTGGTATTGCCGGACATCAGGCAGATGCAGCATGAGTTTTCTTAAGTGATAGTCAGCAAAATCATGACGTGATCGCCCGCAGAAGGCAACCTCAGATTAGAGAGCCCGCCTTGAGAGGCGTATGGCTAGGTGATAAGGTTCTCAACCCATGTCCCTGAAGCCTTGCAGGGCGACGGAATGCTTGTTCATTGAATGACCTTGGCAAAAGGAGTAAATCTCATGCGCTCTTCTCTGGTAGTTGTTTTGGCTTGCGCGACTCTTTTTGCGTTGCCGTCAAGCGTTTCTGCTTCGGGAACCGTTGATCACGGCGAATCTGCTAATGCAGCAGATGCCCAGGCCAAAGTCTGGCAGGCTGAAGAATGGGCTAAGACTCGCAATTCGCCGTGGCTTTCAAAAGATGATGCAGAAGACGACAAGAAGAAACATTCAGGTCCAGTTCGTTCGCTCATGAAAGGGATTGCTAAAGGCACTGCCAAAGAGCTTGGAACCAGTGCCAGCGATTTTGCCAAAGATATGGTTCTGGTTTTTTCAGTACAAGATATAGACCCATACGAAAAGAAGGGACCGCCCAAGAATCGCACAGCGATTGTCCTTAAGTGCAATATGATGGATGGAAGCAGCTGCTATCTGCGACGCTTTCCGGACGGCAGCTATGCCATCGAAGATGGATTTGCCGACGGGACGGTTCTTATTCCGCGTCAGGATACCAACGATTATCTAGTCAAATACCCGAATGGCACTCGCGGCCGCATGGTCAAACACGGCGATAATGTGACGATCTTCCGTCCTGACAATACGACAACAACAGTGGAAAAGACTGCCGCGGGTGGTTTCACCGTGCGCAATACAAAATTCGGCTATATGGGCGAGGCGCGCCCGGACAGTACCGGAATAAACTACGAAACTGGTCAGTGGTAGGTTCTTTCCAGGTTTTGCACTAGCCCTCAACATTTTCTCTGTCCAAATTCCAGCCACTTCGTATATATCCCACTGGAACGGCCAGGCATAATTTGTGAGGGATAGAAATGGCTCCTCAACTCGAGCTAGTAAATCCGATTGGGCCTAATTACGACCTGCAGTCCACCTCCTCATCAGATGACAATGGGCTCAGCCAACAAGTTTTTAGCGGAAGGCAGCCTCTCTGGAGCGACCGCAGCTCGCGCTTAAGCAGTTACGACACTGAAGATACGAACTTTCGATATGATGGTTTCTCAAATCGCGACAGTCGAATTGAGAGAGTAAACGATTATCGCGATCCTCGTTCGTTCGAGAATCCTTATACACATTTGCAGAACGCGCACCAGATTGCTCAAAATTATGGTTCGCAAGGCGCAATGCGCGAGTATCAGGCAGCGATTTCCGCTGCTGACAGAATCGATCAACGTCAGGTGTCGCGTGACCTGGAAAAAAATGATCGGGCCATGAGGCAAAACGAAGAACGCCTCATGCATGCTGAACGCATGGGCGCTTCCCGCCAGCAGTTGCAGACACTTGAAGATCAAAGAGAAAATCTCGAAAGACAGCAACAGTTTCTGGACAATATGCGCATGGCTCCGGTCTATGCTCGAGCCAATGCAGCCTTTTGTTTTATTGCCCGAGGAAACGATCAGCTCTATGGCAAGGGTGAACAGTTGCTAAAACAAGCCATTGATATGGACCCGGACCTGGAAGGAAATTACTATTTCAACGAACATCGCGATCGTGCCTATCAGGAACATTCGCGTCTCTTGAATGATGAGCAACACAGGCAATCCCCAATCAACAACAATCAAACTTATAGACACTTTGATTTAAATCCATATGAGCCGCAAGTAACGCGAATTTACAGTCCGGCACCAGTTCAACAAGCTCCGCCACCAGAGCAAGGTCCAATGGTTTGGGCGCCCAATTCACCAGTAGTAAAAATGCCTCCTGCGCAACCAGAATTATCAGAGCAACCAAAACTTCCGGAGCAACCAAAACTGCCACTTCAGCCAGAGCCTAAGCCAAGCGAAACACAAACGCCGGCCAAACCGTTTGACTTCAGTTCGCTTGCTCCATCCGGTGATCTATACAATCCAGCCGGTCCTCCCGGCCTAGGCGAATCGGCTCCCGGCGAAACGTTCAAATGGGAAAAAGACGGCAAAGGCGGATGGGATATTGATTGGCGTGAACTGAGCTCGAAGACAACCGACAAGCAAGGAAACACAACCTATCATTACCAGGGCGAAATCGATGATTCTACCGGTTGGCTCCTGTGCCTTGACGGCGACACCAATTTCACCGCTGAGGAAACTCTCAGCCCTTCCGGGCAAATGCTTCAACGTGTAATGAAGTATGACGGCAGCCTGACCTACAAAGTGAAGACGGACAACGGTCCACGAGAGCTGAAAGATGTGCAAGAGATCACAACTACGTACAACGAAGCAAGCAAGAACTATGAAACTGAAATCAAATGCAGCACAGGTGCAATTTACACGGCCGAAACGGATCTCTCCGGAAAGGTTACAAAGTTCTCCGAAGTGCAAACTACCGTTTCTAGCGACTCTCCTGGTCTCAAGCAAGCCAATGTGAGCAATTTCAACAGCAATGGCGATGTATATCATGTGGCCCGACCGCTCGGCATAGGCGGCGCTGTTCCCGGCTGGGCCGGCGGCGACAATGGCATTCTCGATTGGCGGCAGACCCAGATGGCTAAAGCCCACAACGGCGATATCACATATAAGTACACAGGTGAGCTCGAAGACAGCAATCCATGGCTTCTTAACTTGAATGGTGACACGAATTTCGAAGGGCAGGAAATCCTTGATTCAAGTAATAACTTAGTCAGTAGCTACATCAAATACGGATCTTCCAAAGACATGAAGTTCATTGGCGTTGGTGGTCAACCATTCTCAATTTCCGATGTGGTCGAGGTGCGCACAAACCGCGATGCGACTGGCAATTTCATCAGCACTGTAACTGATAGCAACGGAGTAGTTTGGACCATCAAATTTAAGACCGACGGCGTTGTCACCGAAGTCAAGTAACAAAAAAAATGATTGAAACTACCACAGTAACGAAATCAAACAAAAGGAAACTCTGGCATCTCTGTAATTCCCATTCCCCAAGGGTTCGACTATGATTAATATCTGGATACCAAGCATATTGTTGTGTATAGCATTTGGTCTGATTTTGACGGTGACTATGGATGCTTTGCTCAACAAGGAAGCATAGAACTGACCAGTGGCAAAGACAAAATCCGGAAAGCTGAATCAAAGAGCTCTGGCTCGACATAGAAAGCGATTCCTGCGCTTTTTCCCGCGAGCTTTCAAGGATCAGCGTTATATAGATTGGGAAGTCACGTATAAGATGACTGCTCACAATCTTTGGGTCGAATTGCTCAAGGAAGATCTGTACAGAACGCTTTTGCGCAGTCGTGATTATGAAGAAATCGTCAATCGTGCTCTCCGAGTAGAGGCTAAGACAAACTTTCTATTTTCCTTCGAGAAAATGGCATTGCGTGATGGTGTGAAAAGCAGAGAAGGGGCGCGCACCTTTTCAGAAGGGCTCTTTCAACTTTTGCATGAGCAAGGACCTCTCAAAGAACGGTTTGTCCAATGGATAGTTTCTGTTGGTGAATTGCCCCGGAAAAAATCCCGCGTTTTATCGTGGCCGGTTTTGACTTTATTTCCCTTTATCGCTCAGCCGACAAAACACATAATCATGAAGCCGACAGCGATGATTAATGCAGCGTCTGAACTAGGCTATGACCTGGACTATTCATCAAAACCAAACTTTCAAACTTACGAAAGATTGCTCCATTTTTCAGAACTGATCAAAGTAGACATTGGCGATCTCAGGCCGAAAGATCACATGGACACACAGGCATTTCTCTGGGTCATAGGTTCGTCTGAATATGAGCATCTCAGCCCAGACGATTGATTTGGTCCGGGACAGCTATGCTTGCCCGGTGTAATTCGCAATTTTAAGCGACCCGATAAAAGGAAGTAGGTTCTCGCACTTTCGATTCAACATATTCGGGGTAGACGGGCACAGGCAAAGGGCAAAGCCTCCAGGGCGCCCGAATATCAGCCTTAGGCGGTTCGGCTCTCAGTAACTCATTGAGCCAGCCGACACTCCATGCCGCCAGCTCCTTAACTTGCTTTGCTTTGAACGCATTGAATGACGCTTGTGATTGCAGTTTTGCAATGTTCACGATTGCATGCAGGCCAACATGCCAGCGTGCCACTATTACTCTTCCCACACTGTGCTGAGCCATAAAATATTTCTTGGGCGCGACATTCTTGAAGTGGACCCTTCCATAATAAGTTGCAAACGAGCTCGTAGACCCAAGAACCGCCCAAAGACCAGCTGAATGTTGATATTCATCTTCGTCTTTTAAGTGCCGTTGCAATTGTTTCGTGCTCATTGCTGCGACGTTTTTCTTGAGATTGAATTCTTTAGCAAGATCGGTGCCGTGCTCGACTATATGTTTGCCAAATGCTCGCGCTTTTGTTCTGGCAATCTCTATTACAGTCGGCAAGGTCATTCCTTCCTCCACCCTAACAAAGACCCCTCTCGCCATTCTCATGATTAGACCTTTGTTCACCATTAGTCCGGTATGGCGATCGATTGCACTGCGCTTTCCAAACGCCAGCAATTCACGTGTGGCAAATGGTTGGTTCTTTGGCAAGCGGCCGATATAGCCCCGTACAAGCGCCCCTGTGCTCATATCTACCTCCTTTTGGGTTTTTGTTTTTTGTAGGAAATTTTCGAGTTTTTCCTACACAAGAAAAAATCCCAATTCGATACCCCTACGTTCTATAAAACGTAACGAGGAGCAAAAAAGTTCAATTTTGAGCCAACTATTTTGTTTGCACTTTTACTGTTTTAAGAATTTTGTTGAGGTGATCTTCAACGGGACCGAGTTTTGCCGGTTGGCATCGGAATCCGATATAGCCATCAGGTCGAATCAGGTAGAGGCATTCTGAATCTGCAAAGTATGTTTGGTGAACAGCCAGATCAGGATCGAGAAAAACTTTACCCGGGAAGCGCAATGAAGCGGGCATTTTATCGCTGGCGACAATTAGATGACAGGTGACAAGTCCACCAAACTGTTCTCCAATTGCCCAGGCGATTTTCTCCAAGTTACGATATCCGGCGTCTGTAGGTTTTCCGTCAAGTAAAAGCAGATTGTGAGATATACCTCGAATGCTTTCGTACACTCTGATCGGGTTCTTGTCTTGATCGATCATCACTGCATCTGGTGCGCGGCCGCCGGGAAGAGGTCCGCGTGCAAACTCGATATAGCCGGGAATGCTTGGTTTCTCGGAATCTTCAGATGGTGTAATTTGAATTTCCGCAAGACCGCGATTTTCGCCAACAATCGGGCTGTTTCTATAATTCACAGCCAGCATCGATCCAACTTTCCGCAGGCGCTCTTGAATTACTTCTTGCTGAGTCAGAAACGACATTACATGATTACGAATCTGCTGCGCCAATGGATTGCGCAAGGTGGCAACTGTTGTGGCGAGATCTGTTCCTTTCAACAATTCTTGGCCAACCGGATGACGTTCGTCGTTATAACTATTCAGCAGTTTTTCATCGGCAAAACCACGAATAACCAGGGCTAATTTCCAGGCCAGATTGAAAGCGTCCTGCAGACCCGTATTCATGCCTTGACCACCGATGGGGCTGTGGATGTGGGCCGCGTCTCCGGCAAGAAATACGCGGCCGACTCTATATTTGGAAACACTTCTCTGGTGGATCGTGAACCACGCCAGCCAAACAGGATCGTGCAGTTTGATATTGCCTGGTCCGCGGCGATCGGCAAAAACCTGCATGTCAGCAAGGCTTGGCGCTTCTCCAATGATCTGAGAGGAAGGAACATTTACAATGATGCGGAAGCGTTTTTTTCCCAGAGGAAAAAATACAAAAGCTCCATCTTCATGGAAAAAGGTTGTGATTTCATCATCAGGTAAATCGGACTTGACCATGCAGTCGACCAGGCCAAAACGCTCTTCATAAGCACTGCCTTCAAAGGGCAATTCCAGGGCCTTTCTAACTGTGCTGTGGGCCCCGTCGCATCCGACCAGCCATTCAGTAACGATGCCAACTTCTTTGCCGTGAGCATTTTTGATGGTGGCAGTCAGTCCACCTTTGCCCTGACTGAATTTGAGTAGCTCTACACCACGTTCGATTCTCCCGCCCAGACTGGTGAAATGTTCGGCAAGCAGTCTTTCGGTTTCCGATTGAGGGATCATCAAGGAAAATGGAAATGGCGATTCTAATTCGGCCATATTCAAATGCACTATTCGTTCGCCCGCGTGATAGAGACTGGCGCCGTAAGCTGGGCAGCCTTTCGCGAGAAAACGTTCAACAATACCCATGCTTTCGAGTATTTCCAGAGTTCTGGCGTGCAGCACAAGCGCTCTCGATTTGTCGCTGGGCGATGACGCTTTTTCAATTACTCGGCATGAGATACCGTGACGTAGCAATTCGCAGCCCAGCATCAGTCCGGTCGGACCGGCTCCGGCAATGAGAACGGGCATCTCTTGACTTTCGCCTGGCATGCACTTTCCTCCGCAAGACTGGAGTCATTCTAGATCAAATTATCCTGAATCTAGACCAGTTCCGATTCTTCCACTGTAATTTCTTTCAGCAGGTCGGCCGGCACGTATGAATTGATAAAGTGGCGCACGGCAATCGGACTTTCACCTTTATGAAAGGCGTTCACCTGATCCTCAACCAGGCGATCTGAAACTGTTACTCTTTCATGCTGGCGCATGTGCTCTGCCCATGATTCTACAAAAAATGTCTCCAACTGCCGTTGCGGGCTGGAAACGTCGCAAAATAGGTGCCACTGGAAAGCACCATCGCGACGGCGTTGAATGCTTAGTGCCGACATCGCTTCGGTAAATTCAGTCAATTTGTCCGGATCGATTATGTATTCGACTGTGATTAAGACCGGACCGTGATTAGGATGAGGCTCGTTGACCCGCTTTGGATCGCTCCAGTGATCGGACATTGTCGTATCGATATGTTCGGCAATTCCAAGAGGAAATGGTTTTGACAGAAAGAGACTGAGCAGCAGCAAGCAGGATGCCGCTTCCAGAGGCGCATCCAGACCGGTGTAGGCGGCAACCTGTCCCCAAATGGCGCTGGCAATTGCAAAAGTGCCCAGAAAAACCAATATGTGAAATGACAATGCTCGGGCCCGTACCCAGGCCGGTGCCGATTTTTGCGCGCCCATACTGAACATGGAATTGACGACTATCCATGAGATTCCTGCGCCGACCATAAATAGCGCTGCCGTGACGAGATTTTGCGCGTAGGCCAGACCGAGCAGCGCTCCGGCAAACAAAATTTTTCCAAATCCGGTCACCTGATCGAGTGAAATTGCACTGCGAAGACGCGGCAATATAGCGGCTCCAAGCAGAGTGCCGACGCCGAAAATAGCCAGCAAAATTCCATAGCCCAGCGAGTCGAGATGGAGTTCTTGCTTGGCTATTAGCGGCAAAAGCGCCCACATGGCGCTGGTGCAGGCTGCATATGAACCAGAGCGCACCAAAACGGCTTTTAGTGCCGGTGAATGCCTGACAAAGCGGAAACCGGCTCTAACTGCTCCCAGCATGCGTTCGCGAGGATGCCGGCTGGGCCTTTTTGCGGCTGGTTTCCAGCGAAAAAAAACAAAGAGCACGCCAAGAAAAGATATGGCATTGAGAATGAATACCGGTCCCGGGCCCATGGCTGCCACTAGCAGTCCACCTAAAGCCGATCCCACTCCGCGAGCGGCGTTGTAACCAACACCACCCAGAGCGATTGCCGGCTCCAATTTGTCTTTCGGGACCAATTCTGGAATGGCGGCGTTCCATGCCGGACCGGTGATGGCACCACCGACCGCCAGCATGAATGTGAGAGCCAGTAAAACCCAGGGAGTGACCAGACCATAAATTGACAGAAGCCCCAGAAGAAGGGACGACAAAAGCATCCACACCTGACCGACTAAAAGCAGTCTGCGTTTATCGACAACGTCGGCAAATGCGCCGGAGGGAATCGCCAGCAAGAAAAATGGGAAATAAGCTGCAGTTTGCAAAAGGGCGACCAGCAGTGGGGTGGGCGCGATTGATGTCATCAGCCAGGCAGAGCCGACTTCCTGCATGAAACTGCCGACATTAGAGATAACGGCGGCAATCCATAAAGCTCTATATATCGGCTCGCCCAGGGGCGACCACATCGAGCGCGTGCTGCTCATTGTCTAATTGACCAGGTACCCAAACAACGATTGAACAAGGTTAGCACGTCGCTTTGCTTCCAGCCGTTTTGCCGCAAGGATTAGTCAGGATGCCACTTTTACTTGACCTTGAACACCGATTTGAAGAATTTGGCGATTGGATCGTAAAACTCGTCTACAACTCTTTCTTTCATCGGGATGATGGCATTGTCGGTGATATGAATGTCTTCCGGGCAGACTTCGGTGCAGCACTTTGTGATGTTGCAGAAGCCTATGCCGGCATCTTCTTTGACCATCTTGAGGCGATTGGCCCCATCCACCGGATGCATCTCCAGACCCGCCAGTCTGACCATGAAACGCGGACCGTAGAAGCCGTCCTTGCGATCGTGATCGCGCAAGACGTGACAGACATTCTGGCAGAGAAAACATTCAATGCACTTGCGGAATTCTTGCACGCGTTCGATGTCTTCTTGATAAATAACCCAATTAGCATTTGGCTTCGGGGTAAACGGCACGATTTTCTTATTTACTTCGTAGTTCCAGGAAACGTCAGTCACCAGGTCCTTTATATGCGGGAAGGTCTTGATCGGCTGGACAGTAATCTCCTCACCGGGCTCGAATTTATCCATCCGTGACTTGCACAGAAGCTGAGGCTTTCCGTTTACTTCAGCAGAGCAGGATCCGCATTTTGCTGCCTTGCAATTCCAACGAACAGCAATGGAAGGATCGATATTTTGCTGAATGTAGTGAATGGCATCCAGGACAACCATACCTTCTTCAATCGGCACCTTATAGTTCTGAAAAGCGCCGGCGTCCTTCTCGCCACGAAACACTTTCAAATTTGCTTCAGGCATGAGCAGTCTCCTTCTTAACGAAAAACTTCTTCAGGTCTTCCGGCATCTCCGGCAGAGCTGTTTTTTCAAGCTTCATGGAGTCTCCGTCTTTGGAAATGGCGGTATTGAATTTGCCCAATTCCGCATCAGTTTTTTCAAAGTCTTCACGGCTGTGCGCGCCGCGGCTCTCTTTGCGCGAAAGTGCGCTCATGGCAATGGCTTCGGAGGCAATCATCATGTTTTTGAGATCACGGCACATATGCCAGCCTGGGTTATACGCCTTTGATCCTTTGGTAGCCACTTTGTTTATCTGTGATTTCAGTTCCTGAAGTTTTTGAATACCGGTTTTCAAATCTTCTTCGTTTCTATAAATACCGACATAGGTGCTCATGATTTGATTGAGAGTCTTTTGAATATCATATGGGTTTTTAGAATCAGCATTCTCAGCTCTCTTGAATGGTTCTTCCATTTCATGAATGGCCGCTTCAATTTGATCATTGGCGCAAGCTGGTGAGGCCGCCAATTTTTTCACATAATCTGCAGCTCCAAGACCGGCCAGGCGTCCGAAAACAATCAAGTCGGACAATGAGTTGCCGCCCAATCTATTGGCGCCGTGCATGCCTCCCGAACATTCGCCGGCGGCAAACAGCCCGGGTACTTGGGTCATTTGCGTATCAGCGTCAACGCGTATGCCGCCCATAATGTAGTGCATGGTCGGACCGACTTCCATTGGACCGGCAGTGATGTCCACATCGGCCAGATCTTTGAACTGGTGATACATGGACGGCAGTTTTTTTCGCACGCGGGCCGGATCTTGATAGCTGATA